>NZ_JBWKUP010000004.1:0-231556 GCF_059420905.1 Janthinobacterium sp. GW821-FHT03C08
GGTGATGGTCAGGTGCGCCGGCTGCGGCGCCAGCTTGACCAGGTCCGCATACGCGGCCAGCGTCGTTTGCGTGCCATGCGTCAGGTGCGTCTTCAGGGCCAGGTAGGCGCAGATGGCCAGCAGGGCGAAAACGCTGGACAGGGCCCACAGCGGCACGTCGCTGCGGCGCTTGTTGACCACCTGGTCGGGACGCTCGGCGCGCGGCGCGAAGCCCCGGCTCCTGCCCTTGATGTGGGCGATCTCGTCGCCCAGGCGCGCCGTCAGGTAGCTGAGCTTTTCGCCGCCGTCGATCGCATATTTGCCCTGGAAGCCGAGCAGCAAACACATGTGGAAGACCTGCAGCGCCTGCACGCGCATGGCGCCCTTGCCGCGCAGCGCGTCGAGACGGTCGAAGAAATGTTCGCCGGCCAGCTGGTCGCCAAAGATCAGCAGCTGCAGCGGGCGCCGCTCCCACTGCTTGCGCAGGGTGAACGGCGAGGCCAGGAGGATTTCATCGACGGCCGCGCAGAACGCATACTTGGCCGCCTCGATATCGTCGCCGTCGGCGCGGATCTTTTTCGCTTCGCGTTCGAAGTCGTCGAGGAAGGCCGTGATGCGGTCCATGAAGCTGTGCTCGTCGCCGGGCGCCGAGCCGTTCTTCAGCATGAACAGCATGTAAAAGCCTTCATGCATCAGGTCCAGCAGGGCGCTGCCCGCATGCCGGCCGCTTGTTGCGGCTGGGGCGGGGCCGCGTGGTCCCAGCAGGGAGGGCGCCGCGCGCCGTTCGATGAGCTGGCTCATGCCGTCACCGCGATCAGTTCCAGCTGCAGGTCGCGTATGCCGGCCGGCACGTAGACGGCAATCGACTGCGCCTTGAGCATCTGCTCGTACAGCGCGCCGCGGTTGTCGATCGCAAAATAATAGGTATCGGGCCGCACGGGGATGGCGGCCGGCACCTGCGGCGCGTGCGACAGTTTCACGCCCGGCATGGCCGACAGCACGCATTTTTCCACGTCGTCGGGCGCGCCCACTTTCACGCGCAGCGGCACCACGTCCACCAGTTCGAGGGCGGGCATGGCGGCGCGGATGGCCAGGTACAAGGTGGTGTGCTGGTCGATCTTGCCCGAATCGAGCTTGCCCAGGTAATACGACGGCTTGTCTTCCAGCAGGGCGATGGAAAAATACTTCGACGAGATGACCGTGTCGAGCAGCTCGCGGATGATGGCGTCGAGGGCGTCGAAGCAGGCGCCCGGCTGCGCATGGTCGTAGGCGGGCAGGCTGGCCAGCGTGTAGTGCCTGGAGTAGCTGAGCAGGCCGCCGGCGAGGCCCAGCAGCGCTTCGTACAGGCGTTCGGGATGCAGGCCCGGATGGCGCACGTAGTGCATCAGGGCGGCGGCGGCCGTGCTGACCGTGTGCAGCAGCCAGAACGAGGACACGTCGCCGGAGCGAAATTCGATCACGTTGCGGCTCGGTTCGCGGTGGTGGCCGTGCAGCGCGCCCACCTTGGCCTGCAGCGCGTCGAGCAGGTGTTCCAGCAAGCCTTGCAGGCGCGGCGCGCCGGCTATCGCCAGGCTGGGCGCCATGAAGGAGGGCAGCGGCTCGAAGCCGCCCGATACCGTGCGGCGCAGGGCGATCAGCGGCAGGCAGTCGTAGGAGCCGCGCGCCTCGCTGTCGGGGATCAGGCGCAGGCTTTTTTTCAGGTAGGCGACGTCGGCCGCGGCGGACGCCGTAAACAGGTCGGGCGTGGCGCGCAAGGCATGCACGAAGCGGGTATGCGGCGGCGTGCCGGTGCGCGCGCCTGCCGGCGACGCCTGCGCCGTGCAGTTCATGCCGTCGCCGTTCAGCACCGGCAGGGCGGCGTAGTACGTCACTTCCTGCACGGCGGGCGGCAGCGCCTGCAGGTCGACGGGCGGGGGCAGGGCATCGCTGCCCGCCGCACCGTCGCCCGCCGCCTCGAAGACCTCGCCGTCGCGGAAGATGGCCGACAGCGCCAGCAGGCGCAAGCTGCCCGTCTTCAGCGCCGCCAGGTCCCATTCCACGTGCGCCACGCCCCACGGATACGGGTGCAGCGCGCTGGCCGTGCGGTGCAGCCGCGTTTCGTGATACTGGTCCTGGCGCTGGAAGTGCTGCGGCCGCAGGAACAGGCCTTCTCCCCACAAGACTTTCGCTGCCATGCCCATGTCGATGCTCCTTTTCGGTAGATGGTGGAATGCCTTACTGGCAGCGCAGCGCCGACAGCGGCGCCATGGCGCCCTGCGCGCCGCCCACGCTCAGGGCGCAGGCGTGCAGGCCGACGGTAATGCCGGCGCGCTCGGCGTCGGCGGCGGCGAAGGTGGCGCGCCAGTGCTGCGCCGCGGGCGCGCGGAACAGGGCCACGACGCCGATGAAATACGCTTCCTTGCTGACCTTCTCCTGCACTTCGTAGCGCTGGCCCGGCACCAGCAGCACTTCCTTCACTTCCACCAGGTCGGCGCCCAGCGCGGCCTGCTCCCGGCGCGCGTCGAGGAAGCTGTCGTAGCGGGCCTGCTCGAAGGCGGCGCTCTGGCGCAGCTTGTAGATGCGCGCCACCAGCGCCAGCGGCCGTCCCGCGGCATCCGTGTTCAGGCGCTGCGCCGCGTGCAGGCGGATGCTGACAAGGCGCGGCGGCTGTTGCGCGTCGGGCAGGGCGGGCGGCGGCCTGGCCACGCCCGTCATCTGCAGCGCCGCGCCGGCCAGGTTGCCGATGGCGCCGCCCGCGCAGCCGGCCAGCAGCCATGGCAGCAGCAGCGGCAGCAGGGCGGTGCGGGACAGCTGGCGCGGCGGAGCGGGAAGCGGCATGGGCCTGCCTTTGCAGAAAATAACGCATGGAAAGAAAGTGCTGCAGTCATTTAATCGCATGCGGCAGCGGCCTGCTTGCGTTGGCGCAAAGTCCTTCTGCGATCGGTGGAATTACTGCGCCAGATCAGCATTACTGCGCTTGCTCTTCCCGGTGACGTGGAACTTCTTCTTTCCTGATTAATCTCAATTTGGCAAAAATTCTGGCGATCAATAATGGCCTCCACCAAGGCGCTGCCCATCGTTCCCGGCGGTAGCGTCCTCCACGTGAAGGAATGTCCAGATGAAGCCAGCCATCACCTTGCCCCGAATTGTCTGCCTCGCCAGCGCCCTGCTGCTGGCCGCCTGCGCCACGCCGGCACCGCCGGCGCCGCCGAAGCCTGCCGCACCGACCCTGGCGCAAGTCATGAGCGATGCCGATGCGGCCGCGCGGGCCGGCCAGTACGAGCGCGCCATGACCTTGCTCAAGGGCGGCGGCACCAGCTATCCGGCCGACAAGGCGCCGTGGCTGCAGATGGCGCAGATGACGTTCGACCGTGGCCAGTACGGCGACGCCATCGGCCATGCGCTCGAAGCGCTGGAACGCGACCCGGACGACAAGGTGGCCAACAGCATCGTCGCCGTCAGCGGCCTGCGCCTGTCCGGCAAGGCTCTGGCCGAACTGTCGCGGCAAAACAATCTGAATGGCTCGCTGCGTTCGGAAGCGCAGGAACTGGCCAAGCTGCTGCGCGCGAGCATCGGCGAGGAAGTACTGGTGCCGCCGGCCAGGCGCCCGGTGGCGGCCGGCAAGCGCGCTGCCGGTTCCGGCGCGCCGGCCGCGGCGGTCAAGGGCGCGGCGTCGCAGGGCAGCGCGGCCGATCCCTTCAGCGGCCTGAAATAAGGCGCGTCCATCTGCCCGGCGCGCGGCCGGCGCCATCCAACTACTTTGCAAAGGAAACCACATGTCCAAGTCCGACAGCGTGCAGAAACGCTTGCAGAAGGTACGCGCCCCGCGCGTGCAGATGACCTACGACGTCGAAATCGGCGACGCGATCGAAAACAAGGAACTGCCCTTCGTGGTGGGCGTGCTGGGCGACTTCGGCGGCAATCCGGACAGCGAGAAAAAGCGCCTGAAGGACCGCAAGTTCGTCGCCGTCGACAGCGCCAATTTCGACGAGGTGCTGGCCGGCGTGGAGCCGGTGGCCCGCTTCAGCGTGCCGAACCGCGTCAGCGAGGCGGGCGGCACCTTCGCCGTCGACCTGCATTTCCGCTCGATGGACGACTTCCGCCCGGAGTCGGTGGTGCGCCAGGTCGAACCCCTGCGCAAGCTGCTCGAGGCGCGCACCAAGCTGGCCGACCTGCGCAACAAGCTGGCCGGCAACGACAAGCTGGAAGACCTGTTGACGGAAGTGCTGAACAACACCGACAGCATGGCCACCCTGAAACCGCAGTTCCCGGCGCAGGAGGATTGAGATGAATGCCCAGGCAGAAGTCAATGCAGTGACGGCGGCCAGCGCGCCGCTTCCGGTGACGGACTTGCTGGACCAGATCGTCGAACAAAGCCGCGTCGCCAAGTCCGGCGCCGAACATGCGCGCGCGCGCGACCTGATCGCGGAACTGGTGGCGCAGGTGCTCGACGGCACGGTGCTGATGTCGAGCAGCCTGTCGGCCACCCTGGACGCGCGCGTGGCGGAAATCGACCGTCTGATCTCCGCCCAGCTCAGCGAGATCATGCACGCGGCACCGTTCCAGCAGCTCGAGCAGAGCTGGACGGGGTTGCGCTACCTGGTCGGCAATTCCGACACGGGCGCGCGCCTGCAGATCCGCATGTTCAACGCCACCAAGCGCGAACTGGTGAAGGATTTCCAGGCGGCGCTGGAATTCGACCAGAGCAGCATGTTCAAGAAGGTCTATGAAGAGGAATTCGGCACCTTCGGCGGCGCGCCGTTCGCCGCGCTGCTGGGTGATTTCGCCATCTCGCGCCAGCCGGAAGACATGTATTTCGTCGAGCAGATGTCGCACATTGCCGCTGCCGCGCACGCGCCCTTCATCGCCTCGGCCGCGCCGGAATTGTTTGGCCTGGAAAGCTACGGCGACCTGGGCAAGCCGCGCGACCTGGCGAAAGTCTTCGACACCATCGAGTACGCGAAATGGAAGGCCTTCCGCGAATCCGAGGACGCGCGCTACGTGGGCCTGACCTTGCCCCGCTTCCTGGGCCGGCTGCCGTTCAACCCCGTCGACGGCACCACCGTCGAAGGCTTCAATTTCGTCGAGGAGGTCGACGGCAGCGACCACCATAAATACCTGTGGTGCAATGCCGCGTATGCGTTCGGCAGCAAGCTCACGCGCGCCTTTGCCGATTACGGCTGGTGCGCCGCCATCCGCGGCGTGGAAGGCGGCGGCCTGGTGGACGACCTGCCCACGCACACCTTCAAGACGGACGAGGGCGATGTGGCCCTGAAATGCCCGGCCGAAGTGGCGATCACCGACCGCCGCGAAAAGGAGCTGAGCGACCTCGGTTTCATCTCGCTGGTGCATTGCAAGAACACGGCGTATGCGGCATTTTTCGGCGCCCAGTCGGCGCAGAAGAGCCGCAAGTACCACAACGATGCGGCCAATGCGAATGCGGTGCTGTCGTCGCAACTGCAGTACATCTTTGCCGTCTCGCGCATCGCCCACTACATGAAGGCCATGATGCGCGACAAGATCGGCAGCTTTGCCGCCGCCTCTAACGTGGAAGATTTTTTGAACCGCTGGCTGATGCAGTACGTGCTGCTCGACGATAACGCCAGCCAGGAGCAGAAGGCGCAATTCCCCCTGCGCGAGGCGTCCGTGCAGGTGCATGAAGTGCCGGGCCGCGCCGGCGTGTACCGCGCCGTGTCCTTCCTGCGGCCGCACTTCCAGCTCGATGAGCTGTCCGTTTCGCTCCGACTGGTCGCGGAGTTGCCGAAGTCGACCAATTCCTGATCCACCCATCTTTCAACCCGAGGAGCACACCATGGCAATCGATGTATATCTGCAGATAGACGGCATCAAGGGCGAGTCCACCGATGACAAGCACAAGGACTGGATCGAGTGCAAATCAGTGAGCTGGAGCGTTGAGCAGCCGAAGTCCGCCACCGCCTCGACGGGCGGCGGCCACACGGCCGAACGCTGCGAGCACAAGGACATCGTCATCTCCAAGCTGGCCGACCTGGCCTCGCCGGTGCTGCTGCAGACCTGCTCGGCCGGCAAGACCATCCCCAAGGCGCGCTTCGAGTTCATGCGCGCCGACGGCCAGGGCGAGCGCGTCAAGTACTTTGAAATCGAGATCGAAAATGTGCTGATCGGCGCCGTCACGCCGAACGTGGAAGAGGGCGACATCCTGGGTGAACACGTCGGCTTCAAGTTCTCGAAAGTGAAGTGGAAGTACACGCAGCAAAAAGTCACGGGCGGCGCCGGCGGCAATACCTCGGGCGGCTGGGACCTGGCCGCCAACCGCGTGGCCTGATCCCTCGTGCGCGGCACGCTGCGGTCAGCCGCCGCGTGCCGCCGATTTTCCAGGAGTGGGCATGGACAGTTATGTACCCGGCTTGTTCGACCGCCTGATGGGCGACGGCGCGCCAGCGCGCCTGTCGCTCGAGCAGTTGAAGGATGCGGTGGCGCGCGACCTGGAGGAATTGCTCAACACGCGCGTGGCCCTGCCGCCCGGCGCGCTCGACGCCTATCCGGAATGCGCGGCCTCCATCGTCAACTATGGCCTGATCGACTTTGCCGGCATGTGCCTGTCCAGCAGCGAGGACCGCGCGCGCATCTGCGCCGCGCTGAAGGCCGCCATCGAGCGCCATGAGCCGCGCCTGCGCAACGTGCGCGCGCGCCTGGAGCGCGAGACGGGCGCCATCAACCGCGTCGGCTTCGTCATCAGCGGCACCCTGGCCGTGACGGCCGGCGGCGAGACGGTCAATTTCGACGCCGTGCTGCAGCCCTCGTCGCTGCGCTATTCGATCAACCGCAAGGGAGCCGCCGCATGAGCAACAATCTGAAAACCCTGATCGCCAAACTGAATGACACGGTGCGCACGGCCGCCACGCGCGCGGCCGGCATCTGCGTGGGACTGGGCCAGTATGAAGTCGACATCGAACACCTGTTCCTGGCCCTGCTGGAGCAGGAGCGCAGCGACTTCGTCACCATCGCGCGGCGCAGCGAAATCAGCCTGACGGCGCTGGAGGCGGACCTGCGCCGCGAGATCGGCGGCTTCAGGACGGGCAGCGCGCGCACGCCCGTGTTCTCGCCCCATCTGCCGCTGCTGTTCGAGCATGCGTGGCTGATTGCCTCGCTCGATACGGCGCAGCCAGGGCCTATCCGCAGCCGCCATCTGCTGCTGGCGCTGCTGACGGAGCCGGAACTGGCGCAGCTGGCCTACCGTGGCTCGAAGCTGTTCGCCCGCTTCAGCGTCGAGCAGCTGAAGCACCACCCGGACAAGCTGACGGCTGGTTCCGCCGAAGAGGAAAGCGCGGCAGTGCCGCAGCTTTCCGATACCGGCGACGACCCTGTTGCTGTCCTGGCCGGCAAGACCCCGGCGCTGGACCAGTTCACCACCGACCTGACGCAGCTGGCGCGCGACGGCAAGCTCGATCCCGTGATCGGCCGCGAAGCGGAAATCCGCCAGGCCGTCGACATCCTGCTGCGCCGGCGCCAGAATAATCCCATCCTGACGGGCGAGGCGGGCGTGGGCAAGACGGCCGTGGTGGAAGGCCTGGCCCTGCGCATCGCCACGGGCGACGTGCCGGCCGTGCTGCAGGGTGCGCACATCCACGCGCTCGACATGGGTTTGCTGCAGGCGGGCGCCAGCGTGAAGGGCGAATTCGAAAGCCGCCTGAAGAACGTCATCGACGAGGTGGCGCAAAGCCCCCATCCCATCATTCTGTTCATCGACGAGGCGCACACCATGATCGGCGCCGGCGGCCAGGCGGGGCAGAACGACGCGGCCAATCTGCTGAAACCGGCGCTGGCGCGCGGCGCCCTGCGTACCATCGCCGCCACCACCTGGAGCGAGTACAAAAAGTATTTTGAAAAGGATGCGGCCCTGGCGCGGCGCTTCCAGGTGGTCAAGGTGGAAGAACCGAGCGAAGACATCGCCTGCGCCATGCTGCGCGCCATGGCGCCGCTGATGGAGCGCCATTTCGGCATCCGCGTGCGCGACGCCGCCATCGTCGAGGCCGTGCGCCTGTCGCACCGCTACATCAGCGGGCGCCAGCTGCCCGACAAGGCCGTCAGCGTGCTCGATACGGCCTGCGCCAAGGTGGCGCTGGGGCAGAGCGCCACGCCGGCGCTGCTGGAAAACGCCAACCGCCAGCAGGAGCGCACGGGGGCGGAAATCGCCGCCCTGGAACGCGAGGCGGCCGACGGCGAAGCGGCCGATCAGGCAGGGCTTGCCCGGCTGGCGCAGCTGCGCCGCGCGCACGATGAAGGGCAGGCGGCGGTCGCGGCGCTGGCGCAGCGCTGGGAGCGCGAAAAGGCGCTGGTGGCGCAGATCGGCGCCTTGCGCGGCCAGCTGCGCGAGGAGCGCCCGGGCGAGAGCGGCGCGGCGCGGCTGCTGGCGCTGAAGGAAGAGCTGGCGGCGCTGCAGGGGGAAGCGCCATTGGCGCCGCTGGAAGTCGATGCGCAGGTGGTGGCCGGCATCGTCGCCGGCTGGACCGGCATCCCGCTGGGGAAAATGCTCAAGGACGAGATCCGCACGGTGCTGACCCTCGATGCGGCCCTGCGCGAACGGGTGCTGGGACAGGAGCACGTCATCGCGGCGGTGGCGCAGCGCGTGCGCACGGCGCGCGCCGGCCTGGACGACCCGGACAAGCCGCAGGCCGTGTTCCTGTTCACGGGGCCGTCCGGCACGGGCAAGACGGAAACGGCGCTGGCGCTGGCCGACCTGCTGTATGGCGGCGAACGCAAGCTCATCACGATCAACATGAGCGAATACCAGGAAGCGCACAGCGTGGCGGGCCTGAAAGGCTCGCCGCCCGGCTATGTCGGCTACGGCGAGGGCGGCGTGCTGACGGAAGCCGTGCGGCGCCAGCCCTACAGCGTGGTGCTGCTCGACGAGGCGGAAAAAGCCCATCCCGACGTGCTCGAGCTGTTCTTCCAGGTGTTCGACAAGGGCGTGCTCGATGACGCGGAAGGGCGCGAAGTCGATTTCCGCAATACCGTCATCATCGCCACCTCGAACCTGGGCTCGGCCGCGATGATGGCGGCCTGCCTGAACCGGACCGCGGAGGAGCTGCCCGCGCCGGCTGCGCTGGAGGAACTGGTGCGCCCGCAGCTGGTGGCGCACTTCAAGCCGGCCTTGCTGGGCCGCTTGAAGGTGCTGCCGTTCTACCCCCTGAACGACGCGGTGCTGGCCGAGATCATCGCCCTGAAACTGGCGCGCATCGGCGCGCGCATCGCGCGCAACCACCAGGCGCAGTTCAGCCACGACGCGGCGCTGGTCGATGCGGTGCTGGCGCGCTGCACGGAAGTCGATTCGGGCGCGCGCAACGTCGACCAGATCCTCAATGGCAGCGTGCTGCCGGCCATCGCCGAGGCCGTGCTGGCGCGCATGGCCGACGGTGAACCGATCGCCTCCATCCGCGTCGGCGCCAGCAAGCAGGGGCAGTTCAAGTACACGATCAAGTAAATCACCGTCGGAGCCTGCCATGTTCAATCTGGAGCAGTTGCTGCACCCCGTCAGCGCCGTCAGCCCCTGCGGCGGCGACATCACCTTCAGCCAGGAGCTCGACGCCATCGCGCGGGCGCGCCAGCATGACGATCCCAGCCTGGACCAGGGCGAGTGGGTGACGGCGCTGAAGGAGGCCGACTGGCCCTTCGTGGCGACGCGCTGCGAACAGCTGATTGCGTCGCACAGCAAGGACCTGCGCGTGGCTGTCTGGCTGGCCGAGGCGCATGCGAAGACGCGCTACTTCCGTGGCCTGGGCGACGGCTATGCGCTGCTGGCCGGCCTGTGCGACCGCTATTGGGACGGCCTGTTTCCGCCGGCCGACGAGGGCGACCATGAACAGCGCATCGGCAACCTGTACTGGCTGCTGTCGCGCACGCCGCAACTGGTGCGCGAGATGCCCCTGACGGCGGGCGCCGACGGCCAGTTCGCGCTGCAGGATTTCGATGCGGCGCGCCAGCGCGCGGCGGCCAGCCAGGCGCAGGACGGCACGGAGCAGGGCTGGAGCGCGTCGCGCCATGACGAGGCAGTGCCGCTGGCGCAGATGGAGGCGGCGCGGCAGAAAAACACGCGCGAATTTTCCGATGCCCTGCTGGCCGATGCGCAGTACTGCATGCAGTCGCTGCTGGCGCTCGAGCGCAGCGCCGATGCCCGCTTTGGCACGGACGGCCCGAGCTTTCGCGCCGCCCGCGACGCGCTGGAAAACGCCATCCACTTCATCGCCCCGCTGGCGCTCGAGGCGGACCTTGCCGGCGTGCCGGCCGCCGCCGGCTCGGCGGGCGGCAGCGGCGCCATCGTGCAGCGCCAGCAGGCACTGGAGCAGCTGCGCCAGGTGGCCGATTTCTTCCGCCGCACGGAGCCGCACAGCCCCGTCGCCTACCTGGCCGACCGGGCGGCCAGCTGGGGCGAGCTGCCCCTGCACCTGTGGCTGCGCGCCGTCGTCAAGGACCAGGGCACCCTGGCGCAGCTCGACGAGATGCTGGGCATGGGCGGCACGAACGGATGATGCTTCCGGCGCCTTCCATGCTACCCTGCCAGCATGTCCAGCAAGCTCCTTTTATCTGCCGCGTTCTGCCTGTCCGTCGCCGCCGCCGGCACCGCGGCGCGCGCCGCCGCGCCACAGCCCGTGCTGCTGTATGGCGACGACGACTACCCGCCGTATTCCTATGTCGAGCATGGCCAGCTGAAAGGCATTTACACGGACATCGTGCGCGCCGCCGTGCAGGACATGCCGCAGTACCAGGTGCAGCTGCGTCCCGTGCCGTGGAAGCGGGGCGTGCTGATGCTGCAGACGGGGGCGGCGTTTGCCCTGTATCCGCCGTATTCCTGGCGCAGCGAACGGCCGTACGTGGGCTATTCCGCGCCGCTGCTGATGGAGCAACTGGTGGTGTTCTGCAATCAGGAGGTGCTGGCGCAGCGCAAGCTGCAGCGCTGGCCGGCCGATTACGCCGGCCTGCACATCGGCGTGAACGCGGGTTTTTTGCTGGGCGATGCGGCGCTGATGGCGTCCCTGCAAGCCGAAAGAATCGTGCTCGACCCGGCCAAGGGCACGCGCGCGAATCTGCTCAAGCTGATGCGCGGGCGTATCGATTGCTATGTCAGCGATCGCCTGTCGGCGCAGTGGGAATGGCAGCGCATCTGCCGCGCCGGGCAGGCCGGCACGCCGGCGCAGGCGCTGCACGAAACGGCGCAGCTGGCCAGCCAGCAGGGCCACCTGGGCTTCACCTTGCTGCAGCCGGCCCGCTATCCCTACCGCGACGATTTTATCGCCCGCTTCAATGCCGCCATCGCGCGCATGCAGCACAGCGGCGAGATCGGCCGCATCGTCGACCGCGCGCTGCGACCCTGATACCTTATCACTGGAGAAAATGATGAAAAAACTGCTGTTCCTGACGATGCTGCTGCTGGCCGGCTGCGTGGGGCGCCCCGACAATATCGTGCCTGTCAGTAATTTTGACACCAGCAAATACCTGGGCAAATGGTACGAGATCGCGCGCCTCGACCATTCCTTCGAACGGGGCCTGAGCCACGTGACGGCCGACTACAGCCTGCGCCAGGACGGCGGCCTGAAAGTGCTTAACCGCGGCTACAAGGATGCGGACGCGAAATGGAAGGATGCCGAAGGCAAGGCGTATTTTGTCGACAAGAAGGACGTGGGCTACCTGAAAGTGTCGTTTTTCGGTCCCTTCTATGGTTCCTACATCATCTTCGACCTCGATCAGCAGAACTACAGTTATTCTCTGATCAGCGGTCCCGACAAATCCTACTTGTGGTTGCTCTCGCGCACGTCCACCATGGAGCCGGCGCTGCAGCAGCGCCTGATCGAGAAAGCCAGGGCGCTGGGTTTTGATACTTCCAAATTGATCTATGTGAAGCAAAACTGATTCTTTTTGCCTGCCGCCCGTCCGTGGCGGCATCGCGCCTTCTGGTTGTTGCTTTTCCACATGTTATTTCTTGCAATGCCACCCTGATTCACTCACAATCAGCACCAAAGCAGTGCATGTGCGGCGCCTCTGTGGCCGGACACGGCTGCTTCCAGCGGTCCCGCCGTGGTGATTGCCAGCTGACAAATGCTTGCTATAGTGAATGCTAGCGGCGTCGTGCCGGTGGCCACCGCGCAATGCTCTTTCAGATAGGAATCTTGCTATGAAAAACCTCAAGATCGGCGTGCGTCTCGGCGGTGGTTTTGCCGCAGTCTTGCTGTTGCTGCTGTCCTTGACCGTGGTGGGCATCGTGCAGATGCAAAGTGCCAGCAAGGAAACCGATGCCCTCGTCAACGTGAAGGTGCGCAATGAGCGCCTGATCGGCGAATGGACCAAGGTCATCGAAGTCAATGCGGCGCGCACGGCGGCCGCCTGGAAAGTCAGCGACCCCGCCCATCAAAAACAATTCGAGACGGAAATGGCGGCCTCGTCCGCACGCGCCACGGAAATCCAGAACGACATCGGCAAGAGCGAGCTGGATGCGCAGGAGCAGGCCCTGTACCAGCAAGTGCTGAGCACGCGCAAAGCCTATACCGACGTGCGCAAGGAGGTGTTCAAGGCCAAGAACGCAGGCGACCTGGAGCGGGGCAAGCACCTGTACGAAGGGGACATGGCCGTCAAGCGCGACATCTACCTGGCATCGCTGAAAAAGCTGGAGCTGCTGGAAGCCAGGTTGCTCGATGAAACGGCGGCGCAGATCCGTTCGCGCTATGAAAACGGCCGTTTGCTGCTGGTCTCGCTGGGCGCGGCCGCCATCCTGCTGGGCATTGCCTGCGCCTACTGGATCACGCGCTCCATCACCCGTCCCATCACGCGCGCCGTGGAAGTGGCTGAAGCGGTCTCCGCCGGCGACCTGACGAGCCATATCGTGGTGGACAGCCGCGACGAGACGGGACAATTGATGCATGCGCTGAAAAACATGAATGACAAGCTGATCAGCATTGTCGGCCAGGTGCGCGCCGGCACCGAGGCCATCGGCACCGCATCGAGCGAGATCGCCGCCGGCAACCTGGACTTGTCCTCGCGCACGGAAGAGCAGGCCAGTTCGCTGGAAGAGACGGCCTCTTCCATGGAAGAGCTGACGTCCACCGTGAAACTCAATGCGGACAATGCGCGCAGCGCCAACCAGCTGGCCATCGATGCCTCGCAGATCGCCAGCAAGGGCGGCGTGGTGGTCTCGGAAGTGGTCAGCACCATGGGCTCGATCAATGATTCCTCGCGCAAGATCGTCGACATCATCAGCGTCATCGACGCCATCGCCTTCCAGACGAATATCCTGGCCCTGAATGCCGCCGTCGAGGCGGCCAGGGCAGGCGAGCAGGGCAGGGGCTTTGCCGTCGTCGCTTCCGAGGTGCGCAGCCTGGCGCAGCGCTCGGCCGCGGCGGCCAAGGAAATCAAGGGCTTGATCGACGATTCCGTGGAAAAGGTGGAAGCCGGCTCGCAACTGGTGGACAAGGCGGGCCGCACCATGGATGAAATCGTGCAAAGCATCAGCCATGTGACGCAGATCATGAACCAGATCACCGACGCCAGCGAGGAACAGCGCGCCGGCATCGAGCAGGTCAACCAGGCCATCGGCCAGATGGACCAGGTGACGCAGCAAAACGCGGCCCTCGTGGAAGAGGCGGCCGCGGCAGCGGAATCGATGCAGGAGCAGGCAGCCAGGCTGGCCGAGGTAGTGGGCGTCTTCAAGCTCGATGCAACGCAGCAATATGCTGCCGCCAGCGCCGCCAGCGCCGCCAGGGGCTCCGGCGTCGCCAGGCCGGTTGCCGCGCCTGCGGCAGTAAAGTCGGCCTCCCGGCGCGCACCGACGCCTGCCGTGGCCGTCCCCGCCAGGACGGCCACGGCGGAAGCGGCGCGTACCCGCACGCCGAAGGCGCCCGTGGCGTCCGGTGCCGACGAGTGGGAAGAGTTTTAAACGGCGAGTTTTTTAAACGCAATTCCCCTGGCATGGCGCGGGCGCTACAATCGCAGCTTGAAGACAGCCGCGAACACGCTCCGCCATGACCACCCGCCGTATCTCCCGCCACACCTGCGCATCGCCTTCCCACGCCGAACCCGCCAAACGGGCGCGCTGCCCCGTCTGCCTGCGTGCCGCCACCAGTTGCATCTGCCGCTGGATCGCCCCCGTTGCCCATGCGGTAGAGGTGCTGATCCTGCAGCACCCGCTGGAAGTACACAACGCCAAAGGCAGCGCCCGCTTGCTGCACCTGAACCTGCCCAACAGCCGCCTGCTGACGGGCGAGCAGTTCGCGCCCGCCACCCTTGCCGCACTGCTGGCCGATAAACACAATGTGCTGCTGTATCCCGATACGCCGGGCGACCGCTCGCTGGGCATCGCGCCGCCGCCGGCGCTGGACCCGGCCATCTTGCTCGATCCCGCGCAACTGCGGCTCGTGGTGCTCGATGGCACCTGGCGCAAGAGCCGCAAGATGCTGTATCAAAATGCCCTGCTGCAGCAATTGCCGCGCCTGCCACTGCGCGACATGCCCGCTTCCCATTACCTGATCCGCAAGGCACACGCGCCCGATCAGTTGTCGACCCTGGAAGCGACCTGCTATGCCCTCATGCAGTTGGAGCAGGACGTGCCGCGTTTCGTTCCCCTCATCACGGCCTTTGACGGTTTTGTCGCGCAGCAGTTGAGTTATGTCATGCCGCCAGGTGAAAAAGCTTGAATTGAGCGCACGGCAGCCCTTGATCTTGCTCCCGCAGCGGCATAGTATACTGTACGTATATACAGTTGATGGGGCCGTTCATGAAAGCAATCATTCCAGAGCACGATGACAGCTTTGCCGGGCAAGCCATGCTGCCGCCGCAGTCGTTGAAAGCCCGCAAGGGGCGCGGTGCCGTGTCGAATTTGCAAGGGCGCCACGAGGTGCAGGCGCGCGCCGGTTTCGACGATGGCTGGAGCGTGGGCGGCCTGGACGAGGCGGCCGGGGAAGGGGATGCGCCAGCCTGGAAGACGCAGGTCAGCGACGAGCAGGCGCGCACCATCCTCACGCGCAATGCCTCGCCCGATTTGCCGTTCAACGTGTCCCTGAACCCGTACCGGGGCTGCGAGCACGGCTGCATTTACTGCTTTGCCCGCCCCACCCACAGCTACCTGGGCCTGTCGCCCGGCCTCGACTTCGAGAGCCGCATCTATGCCAAGGTGAACGCGCCCGAACTGTTGCGGCGCGAATTGGCAAAATCCTCGTACGTGCCCGAACCCATCGCCCTGGGTGTGAATACGGATGCCTACCAGCCGTGCGAGCGCGAGCGGCAGCTGACGCGGCGCGTGCTGGAAGTACTGCAGGAGTGCGACCATCCCGTGGCGCTGATCACGAAATCGTCGCTGATCGAGCGCGACATCGACATTCTGGCGCCCATGGCGGCCAGGCGCCTGGCCGCCGTGGCCGTCACCGTCACCACCCTGGACCCCGCCATCGCGCGCACCCTGGAGCCGCGCGCGGCCGCCCCGGCGCGGCGATTGCGCACCATCCGCACCCTGACGGAGGCGGGCATTCCCGTCGGCGTGAGCATTGCCCCCATCATCCCCTTCGTGACGGAGCCGGAAATCGAGCAGTTGCTCGAAGCCGTGCGCGACGCGGGTGCCATCCACGCCCATTACGTCGTGCTGCGCCTGCCGTGGGAAGTGAGTCCCCTGTTCCAGCAATGGCTGGAAGCGCACTTTCCTGAACGGGCCCAGCGCGTGATGAACCGCGTGCGCGAAATGCGCGGCGGCAAGGATTACGACAGCGCCTTCGGCACGCGCATGCAGGGCGAAGGCGTGTGGGCCGACCTGATCCGCCAGCGCTTCGAGAAGGCCGTGCACCGGCTGGGCCTGCACGGCAAGGGCGGCCGCTTCAAGCAGCTCGATTGCACGCAGTTCCGCCGGCCGCTCGTCGTGCCGCCGCTGGGAAACAAGGCAAGAGGAGGCAATGCGGGGCAGCTCGACCTGTTTTAAGGCACGCCACCGTCGTGGGGATAGCGCAAGGTATCGACCACCAGCTGGAACGCGGGCGAGGATTGCCTGCGGCTGGGATAGTACAGGTGGTAGCCGGGAATGGCGGGGCACCAGTCTTCCAGCACCGTGACGAGCTCGCCTGCGGTCACGTGCCGCGCGATGGCGTCTTCCGGTACGTAGGCCAGGCCGTGGCCTGCCAGCGCGGCCGTGAGCATTTGCGGCGTGGTGTTGAAGACCAGCTGGCCGTGCACCTGGACCTGCTGCGCCTGGCCATCCCTGGCAAATTCCCAGGCGTACAGGCCGCCATGGGTGGGCAGGCGCAGATTGATGCAGTTGTGGGCCGGCAAATCGGCGGGCGCGAGCGGTTTGCCGCGTCCGGCGAAATAGGCGGGGCTGGCCGCGACGACCATGCGCAGCTCGGGGCCGATGCGCACGGCGATCATGTCTTTCGCCACCCGCTCGCCGATGCGCACGCCTGCGTCGTAGCGCTCGGCAACGATGTCGATCATGCCGTAGCTGATGCTGATTTCCAGCTTCAGGTCCGGATACCGGGGCAGCAGCGGCGACAGCCTGGGCCACAGGATGGTGCTGGCCGCATGGTCGTGCGCGCTGATGCGGAAGGTGCCGGCGGGCTGGCCGCGCAGCTCCTGCAGGCCCGACAGTTCGGCCTGGATGGCTGCGTAGTGGGGACCGATGGTGGCCAGCAGGCGCTCGCCCGCCTCGGTGGGTGACACGCCGCGCGTGGTGCGTGTCAGCAGGCGCATGCCCAGGCTTTCCTCCATCTTGCGGATGGTATGGCTGAGGGTAGACTGCGACACGCCCAGCTGCGCGGCCGCGCGCGTAAAGCTGCGCTCGCGCATCACGGCGATGAAGGCGGGCAGGTTGTTCAGGTCCAAGTGTCAATTCCCTTCGTGGCGCCGCAACTGTCGTTCCAGCGGTCGGTCATGCAGTCGTTCAGGCGGTCGAGCAATCAGGCGGGCAAGCTGGCGTCGTGGTGCGTCCGCGTGCCGGTGACGGCTCCCCCGCGCGCGGCCGGGCAGGGCGGGCTTGGCGGAAGCTGCCCCGGCTGCCGTGGCCCGCCCCAGTGCCGCCGTGGCCGCTAGCCGTGGGCGCGCTCGTCGGCGCCTCCCGCCGTGGTTTCCTTGATCTGCGCCAAATGTTGTTCGATGGCAAAGACGTGCGGGTCGCTCTTGCCCAGTTCGCGCAGGGCGCTGGCCAGGTGCAGCAGGTAGTCGCTGTTCGGGCCGCTGGGGCCGTTTGAGCGGGCGATCTGGCGCGCGATGTCGAGTTCCGATGCGGCGCCGAGGAAGGCGGCGTTTTCTTCATTGGCGATGTACACCAGGCCTTCGGTCTTGCTGCCGTCCTCGAAGGTGATCTCGGTGGCCAGGCGCAGGTAGCCGTTCTTTTCGCGGTGATCGAGGTGGGCGAAGACTTCGGGCGTGATCAGATACGCCATGCCGTCGCACACGGCGCCCGCCTGCGGCACGAGGGTGGCGACCCGGCCCGGCGCCATGGGCGTGCCACGGTGGTCGTGCGAACCTTGCCAGAAGCGCCGCGTCCAGCCTGCGATGCTGGCGGGGCGCCGTTCGATATAGGGAAAGTCCGCCTTGTAGATCAGCGAACCGTAGCCGAACAGCCACACCTGAGCATGGCTGTCGAATTTGTTCATGCGCTGGTTGATGGCGATGGTGGCGGCGTCGATGGCGGACAGGTCATTCTGGTCAGGCTGGATCATGGTGCAAGCGGATAAGGGGCGATGCGCCATTATAAAGGGGCGCCGGCCGGGCCGCCGGCCGGCAGCGCCTCGCGCGCGCCGGCGTTCGTCCCCACGTTCCACTCGTGCGTCTCGACAAAGCGGAACAGGAAGGCCATGAAGCTTTCGGCGGCCGGCGACAGCGAACGGCCCGTCTTCGTGTAGACGAAAAAGCGCCGCGTCAGTTCCGGCTCGTGCAGGGCGCGCATCTGCAACTGGTACAGCTTGACCATCGGTTCCGCGTACGGCAGGCAGACCGTGATGCCCAGGTTGGCGCTGACCATGGCCAGCGCCGTCGTCATGAACGTCACTTCATTGTAGGGGTTGAGCGACAGGTCGCGGAACGCGCCGTGCATGTCGCGCAGCAGGCGTTCCGTGAACTGGCCCTGCAGCGAGATGAACGGGTAGTCGCCCACGTCGGCCCAGGTGACGCGCTCTTTCTGCCGCAGCGGGTGCTGCTCGGGGAAGACCAGCACGAAGGGCATCTCGAACAGCACTTGCGCGGCGATTTCCGCCGTCGGGTCGCGCTCGGGGCCGATGCCGAAATCGACTTCGCCGCTGAACACGCGCACCGAGACATTCTCCACGGGGCAGTCGACGAGGCGCAGCTGCACGTCCGGGTGCGCCTGGCGGTAGGCGGCGATCACTTCCGGCAGCAGGGTGCAGGCCATCATCTGCGGCGCGGCGATGCGCACCATGCCCGTTTTCAGGGCCTTGCGCTGGGCGATGCCGGCCATGGCGCCGTCCAGGTCCTCGATCATCTTCTCGAACAGCGGATACAGTTCGCGGCCGATTTCCGACAGCTGCGTCTTGCGCGTGCTGCGCTCGACCACGCGCACCCCCAGCACGCTTTCCAGCTCCTTGATCAAGCCGCTCAAGGCCGATTGCGTCACGTGCAGGTATTCGGCGGCCAGGGTAAAGCTGCCGGTCTTGGCCAGCGCCACGAAGGCGCGCATCTGGCGCAGGCTGGGACTCATAAGATAATCCGATAAATCGATGGTTAAATATTGTTTGTATGATAGCTGCAACTGGATTCTAATGGTGAAAAGTTGAAAAACATCGCGCCCAGGGCGCCATCCATCGGAGACAGACCGCATGAAAATCAAGCAGATCCACCACGTTGCCTACCGCTGCATCGACGCGAAGCAGACCGTCGAGTGGTACGTCAAGCATTTGAACATGAATTTCGTCCTCGCCATCGCCGAAGACCTGGTGCCGTCGACCAAGGCGCCGGACCCGTACATGCACGTCTTCCTCGACGCGGGCCAGGGCAATGTGCTGGCCTTCTTCGAGCTGCCGACGCAGCCGCCCATGGACCGCGACCGCAACACCCCCGCCTGGGTACAGCACCTGGCGCTGGAAGTGGCCAGCATGGAGGAACTGCTGGCCGCCAAGGAGCGCCTGGTGGCCGGCGGCATCGAGGTGCTCGGTCCCGTCAACCATGCCATCTTCCAGTCGATCTATTTCTTCGACCCCAACGGCCACCGCCTGGAGCTGGCGGCCAACGTGGGCACGCCCGAGATGATGGCCAAACTGGACGCCGTCAAATGGGAAATGCTGGAAGAATGGTCGCAGACGCGCCGCGCGCCCAAGCACGCCGCCTGGATGCACGCGCCGGCCGACGCCTGAACGCCGCACACCGACGCCATCTGACATCTGAACAACACGCTTAACAAGGAACACACCCCATGAAACTCGCAACCCTGAAAAACGGCAGCCGCGACGGCGCCCTGATCCTCGTCAGCCGCGACCTGCGCCAGTACCAGCGCGTGGCCGCCATCGCCCCCACCTTGCAGGCGGCGCTCGACAACTGGGACGCCGTCGCGCCCAAGCTGGAGCAGGCCTACGCGGCCCTGAACGGGGGCCAGGCGCCGGACGCGCAGCCGTTTGATGCCAATCTGTGCCACTCGCCGCTGCCGCGCGCCTACCAGTGGGCCGACGGTTCGGCCTACATCAACCACGTGGAACTGGTGCGCAAGGCGCGCAACGCGGAAGTGCCGGCCTCGTTCTACACGGACCCGCTGATGTACCAGGGCGGCTCGGACAGCTTCATCGGCCCGCGCGACCCCATCTTCGCCCTGTCCGAAGAGTGGGGCATCGACCTGGAGGCGGAAGTGGCGGTGATTACGGGCGACGTGGCCATGGGCGCCGGCGTGGCCGACGCGGCGGCATCCATCCGCCTGGTCATGCTCGTCAACGACGTCTCGCTGCGCAACCTGATCCCGGGCGAACTGGCGAAGGGCTTCGGCTTCTTCCAGTCGAAGGCGGCCAGCGCGTTTTCCCCCGTCGCCGTCACGCCCGATGAACTTGAAAGCCACTGGGCGGACAGCAAGCTGCACCTGCCGCTGCTGGTGGACTTGAACGACCAGCCGTTCGGCAAGCCGAATGCGGGCGAAGACATGACCTTCAACTTTGCCCAGCTCGTCGCCCATGCGGCGAAGACGCGCGAACTGGGCGCCGGCAGCATCATCGGCTCGGGCACCGTGTCGAACAAGCAGGGCAACCTGTTCGGTTCCAGCATCGGCAACGGCGGCGTGGGCTATTGCTGCCTGGCCGAAGTGCGCATGTATGAAACCATCGAACACGGCGCGCCGAAGACGGCTTACCTGAAGTTCGGCGACACGGTGCGCATCGAGATGCGCGATGCGGCCGGCGCCAGCATCTTCGGCAGCATCGAGCAGACGGTAGCCCCGTACGCCGGCGCCACGCGCGCCTGAGGAGGGCGCCCCATGAAGCTGTACACCTATTTCCGCAGTTCTGCCGCCTACCGCGTGCGCATCGCCCTCCATCTGAAGGGCATCGCCTACGACAGCGTCCCCGTGCACCTGCTGCAGGACGGCGGCCAGCAGCTGCTGCCGGCCTACCGCGCCGTCAATCCGTCGGCCCTGGTGCCGGCGTTGGACGACGACGGCACCATCCTGACGCAGTCGCTGGCCATCCTCGAATACCTCGACGAGACCCACGCGGCCGCGCCGCTGCTGCCGGCCGACGCGCCGGGCCGTGCCCGCGTGCGCGCGCTGGCGCTGGCCATCGCCTGCGACGCCCATCCGCTGACGAATCTGCGCGTCCTGAAGTACCTGAAAGGCACGCTGGGTCTGTCCGAGGAAACCAAGCAGGAGTGGTACCGCCACTGGATGGCCGAGGGGCTGGCGGCCGTCGAGGCGTTGCTGGCGCAGGGCGATCCGGGCGGCACGGCCCTGTACTGCCATGGCGACAGCCCGACCATGGCGGACTGCTGCCTGGTGCCGCAGGTGTTCAATGCGCAGCGCTTCGGCATCGACCTGGCGCCGTATCCGCGCGTGGCGCGCATCCATGCGCATTGCGCCGCCTTGCCGGCGTTTGCCGCCGCGCATCCGTCGCAGCAGCCCGACGCCGAATAGCTTTGACACGGCGCAATGCAGCAAGCCCCGCCCGGCAACCGGCGGGGCTTTTTTATGCGCGATTGATTTGGATCGTGTGTTTTCGTCAATGCCAGCCTGCCGGTGCGCTACAATTTGCGTTTGCCCAAATATTTTACTGACGCGCCATGACCGCTACCACTGTTCCTGCCAGCATCACCGATGCCCTGTCCCTGGCGCACGCATCCTGGCGTCCCATCCTGCTGCGGGGCCTGCAAGCCGTGATGGCGGCCGATCCCGCCTACCTGCCGGCGCTGGCCGCCGATGATTACCTGCCCACGCAGGGCCGCCTGTTTGCCGCCTTCGCCTTGCCGCTGGCGCAGGTGCGCCACGTGCTGGTGGGCGAGGGGCCGTATCCGCGCGCCGACAGCGCCACGGGCGTGTGCTTCATGGATGGCGCCGTCGGGGGGCTGTGGTCGGCGACCGGGCTGTCGAAGCCCGTCAACCGCGCCACGTCCCTGCGCAACTTCATGAAGATGCTGCTGGTGGCCGATGGGCAGTTGCAGGATGGCGACACCTCGGGCGCGGCCATGGCGCCCGTGGCGGCCGCCGCGCTGCAAGCGGGCAGCGGCGTGATCCAGACCCTGCCCGACTTGCAGCGCAAGATGACGGAGCAGGGCTTCCTGCTGCTCAACGCGGCGCTGGTGTTCCGTGCCCACGTGCCGCCCGTGCAGGATGCGCGCGGCTGGCTGCCCTTCCTGCAGGTGGTGCTGGAAGCGCTGGCGCGGCAGGGCGTGGCGGCCTTGCCGCAACTGGTGCTGTGGGGCAAGATTGCCGAGCTGGTCAAACGCCTGCCGGTGGCGGCAAAGCTGCCGCAGGTGACGGCGGAACATCCGTATAATCTGTCCTTTATCGGCAACAGCGACATGCTGGCCTTGTTTGGCCCGATGCAGCTGTTGCGTGCTTGAGCTTGAATCATCGCCTGTCCGGCGGAAGTGCGGGGAATATGCAAATCAGTAACGTGGAAGAATTGAAGGCGTGGATCGCAGCGGGCGGCGTGCCCGACTATCTGTATTTCTGGGGCCACACGCCGGCCCAGCCGCAGGTGGCCGACAAGAGCTGTTTCAGCCAGTGGTTTCCGTCGCCGTTCAGCCTGGCCGGCGTGACGTACGCGACGGCCGAGCACTACATGATGGCGCAAAAGGCGGCCCTGTTCGGCGACACGGCCGTCCAGGCGCGCATCGTGGCGGCCGAGCGGCCGTCGGAAGTGAAGAAACTGGGGCGCGAGGTGGCGAACTTCGATGCCAAGGCATGGGAAGCGGCGCGCGCCGGCATCGTCTTCGATGGCAACTTTGCCAAGTTCTCGCAAAAGGCCGCGCTGCGCAAATTCCTGCTGGGCACGGGCGAGCGCATCATCGTCGAGGCCAGCCCCGTCGACCGCATCTGGGGCGTGGGCCTGGCGTCGGACAACCCGCGCATCGCCGATCCTTCCCGCTGGGATGGCTTGAACCTGCTGGGCTTTGAATTGATGAAAGTAAGAAGCGCTTTACGGGGCTGAGAATTGACGCTGCGCATGCCCGCGCTTTCCCGATTGTTGTTTTCCTGATGCCGCCGCGCCTGGCGCGGCCGGCCATGCCCCTGCCAGCCCTGTGGTCATCGCGGGGCGCTCTGACAAACCCCGCCGAATTTGTTATACTTGACTAAATCATTCAACTACTCGGGGTTTGAGAAGTTGAAAAGCCGCAATATTTTAAACCAGTTATTGAACAGTTGACCGAGGATGTATGCGTCTGACTACAAAAGGCCGTTTTGCCGTGACTGCGATGATCGATCTTGCCCTGCGCCAGGGCAAGGGACCGGTCACCTTGTCCGGCATCAGCCAGCGCCAGTCGATTTCCCTGTCCTACCTGGAGCAGCTGTTCGGCAAGCTGCGCCGCCATGAGATCGTCGAATCGATCCGCGGCCCGGGCGGCGGCTACAGCCTGGCGCGCCGCGCCGACAAGGTGACGGTGGCCGACATCATCATCGCCGTCGACGAGCCGCTGGACGCGACGCAGTGCGGCGGCAAGGAACATTGCCACGGCGCCGACGCGGCCACGGGGGCGCGCTGCATGACGCATGAATTGTGGTCCACGCTCAACGAAAAAATGGTCGATTATCTGGATTCTGTGTCCCTGCAGGACCTGGTCGACCAGCAGAGACAAAAGATTGCCGAACAAAGCGTGATGGTGATGCACCGTAACCACGCCGCCCTCGGTTGAACATAACAAAATACCAAGTTGCTGATTGCAGGAGTTATTGATGAACGCCCCAGAAAAAAACGTAGGCCAAGTGCACTTTGAAACCGCACCGCATTTCCCGATCTACATGGATTACTCGGCCACCACGCCGATCGATCCCCGCGTCGCCGACAAGATGATTCCCTACCTGCGCGAGCAGTTCGGCAATCCGGCATCGCGCAGCCACATGTATGGCTGGACGGCGGAAAAAGCCGTGGAAGAGGCACGCGGCCACGTGGCGGCCCTGGTGAACGCCGATCCGCGCGAAATCATCTGGACTTCCGGTGCGACGGAAAGCAACAACCTGGCCATCAAGGGCGCGGCGCAGTTCTACAAGACCAAGGGCAAGCACATCATCACCGTCAAGACCGAGCATAAATCGGTGCTCGACACGGTGCGCGAACTGGAACGCATCGGCTTCGAAGCGACCTACCTGGAACCGCAGGACAACGGCCTGATCACCGTCGAGCAGTTGGCCGCGGCCGTGCGCCCGGACACCATCCTCGTGTCGGTCATGCTGGTGAACAACGAAATCGGCGTGATCCAGCCAATCGACGAGATCGGCGCGTTCTGCCGCTCGAAAGGCATCATCTTCCATTGCGACGCGGCACAGGCGACGGGCAAGGTCGTCATCGACCTGCAAAAGACCAAGGTCGACCTGATGACCTTCACGGCGCACAAAACCTACGGTCCGAAAGGCGTGGGCGCCCTGTACGTCTGCCGCAAGCCGCGCGTGCGCCTGGAAGCGCAAATGCACGGTGGCGGCCACGAGCGCGGCCTGCGCTCGGGCACCCTGCCGACGCACCAGATCGTGGGCATGGGCGAGAGCTTCCGCATCGCCAAGGAAGAAATGGACAGCGAAATCGGCCGCATCCAGGCCTTGCGCGACCGCCTGGCCAAGGGCCTGCAGGAGATCGAAGAAGTCTACATCAACGGCGACATGGACCACCGCGTGCCGCACAACCTGAACGTCAGCTTCAACTACGTCGAAGGCGAGTCGCTGATCATGGCGATCAAGGATATCGCCGTGTCGTCCGGTTCGGCCTGCACCTCGGCCAGCCTGGAGCCATCGTACGTGCTGCGCGCCCTGGGCCGCAGCGACGAACTGGCGCACAGCTCGATCCGCTTCACCATCGGCCGCTTCTCGACCGAGGAAGACATCGACTTCGCCGTCAACCTGCTGAAATCGAAAGTACACAAATTGCGCGAACTGTCGCCGCTGTGGGACATGTTCAAGGAGGGTATCGATATTAATTCGATCCAATGGGCAGCCCACTAAAAGCACCTGTTAAACCTACTGCGCGTCGCGATTTGCGGCCTGCGATGCTCACTGTGCTACAGCACAGTTCCGCTTCTCGGCCACAACTCACTGCCGCTCGCTACGGTTTTCCAGGCACTTGAAGATAAATTTGCCTCGTGAACGGGGCCGGCAAGAATATTTAAGGAGCATCAAAATGGCTTACTCGGACAAAGTACTCGATCACTACGAAAACCCGCGCAACGTGGGCGCTTTCGACAAGGGTGATGAAACCATCGGCACCGGCATGGTGGGCGCGCCCGCCTGCGGCGACGTGATGAAACTGCAGATCAAGGTCGGCGCCGATGGCCTGATCGAAGATGCGAAATTCAAGACCTATGGCTGCGGTTCGGCCATCGCCTCGAGCTCGCTGGTGACGGAATGGGTCAAGGGCAAGACCCTGGACCAGGCGCTGGCCATCAAGAACACGCAGATCGCCGAAGAACTGGCGCTGCCGCCAGTGAAGATCCACTGCTCCATCCTGGCGGAAGACGCCATCAAGGCAGCCGTTCTGGATTACCAGACCCGCCATCCAGTAGCAGCTTAAACGTTGGCAGCCCGCCCCGGCCGGCAAGGCCGGGGCAGTTGCGGAGAAATACATGATCACACTGACCGAAAAAGCGGCGAAGCACATCAACCGTTATATCGAACGGCGCGGCAAGGGCGTGGGCCTGCGCTTCGGCGTGCGCACCACGGGCTGCTCGGGCCTGGCCTACAAGCTCGAGTATGTCGATGAAGTGGCGGCCGAAGACAGCGTTTTTGAGTCGCACGGCGTGAAGGTCTTCGTCGACCCGAAAAGCCTGCCTTACATCGACGGCACGGAACTCGATTTCGCGCGCGAAGGCTTGAATGAAGGCTTCAAGTTCCACAATCCGAATGAAAAAGACGCCTGCGGCTGCGGCGAGTCCTTCAGGATTTAAACAGCTGGCAAGACCCCGGTCGGTGCGCTGTACCCATCGATTGCGGTACAGCGACCACCGACCATTATGCAAAACCACTTCGAACTCTTCCAGTTGCCGGCCCAGTTCACGCTCGACATGAGCGCGCTCGACGCGGCCTACCGCGACGTACAGGGCAAGGTCCATCCCGACCGCTTCATCAACGCCAGCAGCGCCGAAAAGCGCGTGGCGATGCAATGGGCCACGCGCGCCAATGAAGCCTACCAGACCCTGAAAAGCCCGCAAAAGCGCGCGCAATACCTGTGCGAACTCAATGGCGTCGACCTGCAGACGGAGTCGAACACGGCCATGCCCGTCAGCTTCCTGATGCAGCAGATGGAATGGCGCGAGGAGCTGGGCGATGCGCGCGCGGGCAAGGATGCCGACGCGCTCGACGCCCTGGACCGCCAGCTGCGCGGCGAACGCAAGGCCCTGCTGGCCCAGGTGGCGGCCCAGCTCGACGCAGGCGACTATGCAAATGCCGCGCAAAGCGTGCGCGCCCTGATGTTCCTCGACAAATTCGGCGAGGAAGTGCGTTTTGCATACGAGGCCCTGGAAGCCTGACTGAGCAAGCGCCAGTCCGGCGCGCGTCTTATAATGCGCGACAGGCATCAGCTGCATCACGCAATAAATTAATCGAGGCACGAATACAATGGCACTTCTGCAAATTTCCGAACCAGGCATGTCGACCGCGCCGCACCAGCACCGCCTGGCCGTCGGCATCGACCTTGGCACCACCAATTCCCTGGTCGCGACCGTCCGCAACAGCATTCCCGAAGTGCTCAACGACGAAGACGGGCGCTCGCTGCTGCCGTCCGTCGTGCGCTACCTGCCGAACGGCCATGCGAACATTGGCTACAAGGCCCTGGCCGCACAGACCACCGACCCGAAGAACACCATCGTTTCCGTGAAGCGCTTCATGGGCCGCGGCCTGGCCGACATCGCCTACGCGGAAAACCTGCCCTACGACTTCCAGGACACGCCCGGCATGGTGCAGCTGAAAACCGTGGCCGGCGTGAAAAGCCCCGTCGAAGTGTCGGCGCAAATCCTCGCCACCTTGCGCCAGCGCGCGGAAGACTCGCTGGGCGACGACCTGGTGGGCGCCGTGATTACTGTACCAGCGTATTTCGACGATGCCCAGCGCCAGGCGACGAAAGATGCGGCGCAATTGGCCGGCATCAATGTCTTGCGTTTGCTGAGCGAGCCGACGGCCGCCGCCATCGCCTACGGCCTCGATAACGCGTCCGAAGGCGTGTACGCCGTGTACGACCTGGGCGGCGGCACCTTCGACATCTCGATCCTGAAGCTGAGCAAGGGCGTGTTCGAAGTGCTGTCCACGGGCGGCGACTCGGCCCTGGGCGGCGACGATTTCGACCGCCGCCTGTTCTGCTGGATCAGCGAGCACGCCAAGCTGGCGCCCCTGTCCGACGAAGACACGGCCATCCTGATGGTGAAGGCGCGCGAAATCAAGGAATTGCTGTCGACCAAGTCGGAAACGACGATCGACGCCAAGCTGAACTCGGGCGAGGAAATTCACCTGCGCATCACGGCGGCCGATTTTACCGCCATGACGCAGCACCTGGTGGTCAAGACCATGAACGCCATCAAGAAAGCCCTGCGCGACGCGAACGTGGATGCGGACGACGTCGATGGCGTGGTGATGGTGGGCGGTGCCACGCGCATGCCGCACGTGCAGCGCGCCGTGAGCGAATTCTTCCACACGACGCCGCACGCGAACATCGACCCGGACAAGGTCGTGGCGCTGGGCGCGGCCATCCAGGCGAACTTGCTCGCTGGCAATCGCGCCGCCGGCGACGACTGGCTGCTGCTGGACGTGATTCCGCTGTCCCTCGGTATCGAAACCATGGGTGGCCTGGTGGAAAAGATCATCCCCCGCAATTCGACGATCCCTTGCGCCCGCGCGCAGGAATTCACGACATTCAAGGATGGCCAGACGGCCCTGGCCGTGCACGTGCTGCAGGGCGAGCGCGAACTGGTCAGCGATTGCCGTTCGCTGGCGCGCTTCGAGCTGCGCGGCATTCCGCCGATGGTGGCGGGCGCCGCGCGCATCCGCATCACCTATCAGGTCGATGCGGACGGCTTGCTGTCCGTCTCGGCGCGCGAATTGCGCTCGGGCGTGGAAGCGTCGATCAGCGTCAAGCCCGCCTATGGCCTGGGCGACGACGATATCGCCCGCATGCTGCAGGATTCGTACACCTCGGCCGACACCGACATGGTGGCGCGCGCGCTGCGCGAAGAGCAGGTGGAAGCGGAACGCATCCTGCTGGCCACGCAGTCGGCGCTGGACGAGGACGGCGCCCTGCTGGACGATGCCGAGCGCGCAGCCGTGGATGGCTTGATGCAGAAGGTGCGCGACGCTATTGCGCAATCGCAAAGCGGCGCCATCGACCACCAGGCATTGAAGCTGGCGATCGAGCTGCTGGCCGACGGCACCGAGGATTTCGCCTCGCGCCGCATGGACCGCAGCGTGCGCACGGCGCTGACCGGCAAAACGCTGGATCAAGTGGTTTAAAGATAATTGACATGCGCGCCGCAGGCACTCGCCGCGGCCGCGCTCCGAATGACAGACTGAAAGAAGAAACCATGCCACAAATCGTTATCCTGCCGCACGCCAAGCTTTGCCCGGACGGCGCCGTCATCGAAGCCCCTGCCGGCAAGTCCATCTGCGACATCCTGCTGGAAAACGACATCGACATCGAGCACGCCTGCGAAAAATCGTGCGCCTGCACCACCTGCCACGTGCTGGTGCGCGAAGGCATCGAATCGCTGAACGAAGCGACGGAACTGGAAGAAGACATGCTGGACAAGGCCTGGGGCCTGGAAGCCGTGTCGCGCCTGTCGTGCCAGTCCATCGTGGCCGAGGCCGACCTCGTCGTCGAAATCCCGAAATACACGATCAACCAGGTCAGCGAAGGCAGTCATTAATATGGCAACTAAGATGAAATGGTCCGACATACACGCGATCGCCGAAGCGCTGTATGACGCGCATCCGGACATCGATCCCCTGACCGTGCGTTTCACCGACCTGCATAACTGGGTGGTGGAGCTGGACGGCTTCGACGATGACCACACGCGCGGCGGCGAAAAAGTGCTCGAGGCGATACAGATGGCGTGGATCGATGAAGCGCGCTAAGGGCGCGGCAGCCGCCGCCACCGCAGCCGTTGCGCCGAAAGACGTCATCACGGCCGCCAGCAACATGCCCGAGATCAAGGATGGCCAGTCGGTCGCCTTGCTGCAGGAATTGCACATCCTGACGCGCGACGGCAAGATGAACCAGGACAGCCGCCGCAAGCTCAAGCAGGTGTACCACCTCACGCAGTTCATCGAGCCGCTGCTGCGCGAAGTGCAGCTGGACCATCCCGGCGTGTCGCTGGTCGACCACGGCGCCGGCAAGTCGTATCTGGGCTTCATCCTGTACGACCTGTTCTTCAAGAACGGCAACGACGGTTCGCACATCTACGGCATCGAGACGCGCGAAGAGCTGGTGCAGCGCTCGCAGGAGCTGGCGAAGAAATTCAAGTTCCCCGGCATGTCGTTTTTACCGCTGTCCGTGGCCGAATCGACGGAATCAAACTTGCTGCCGCAGCAGATCGACATCGTCACGGCCTTGCACGCGTGCAACACGGCCACCGACGATGCGATTCACTTCGCCCTGAAGAAAAAGGCGAAGTTCACGGTGCTGGTGCCATGTTGCCAGGCGGAAGTCGCTTCCGTATTGAAGAAGAACAAGGGCAAGAGCCTGGGCAAGAGTGTCTTGACGGAATTGTGGCGCCACCCGCTGCACACGCGCGAGTTCGGCAGCCAGATCACCAACGTGCTGCGCTGTCTGCAGCTGGAAGCGCATGGCTACCAGGTCAGCGTGACGGAACTGGTGGGCTGGGAGCATTCGATGAAGAATGAACTGATCATCGCCAGTTATAAAAACCTGCCGCGCCAGCGCCCGACCGAGCGCCTGCAGGAAGTGCTGCAGACCCTGGGCCTGGAAGAGATGGGGCACCGTTTCTTTGCGGAGGAACTGGCCAAGGCCGGCGCGTAAGACTTCCGCATTGCCAAACGAGGGGAGGAGCGGGTCGGTTACAATACCGGCTTTCTCCTCCTCTTGCTTTTTGCGCCTCCCCATGACCACACCACACGAAATGCCCACCGTCCGCCTGGCCAAGCGCCTGTCCGAAGACGTGCCCTGTTCGCGCCGCGAGGCCGAGCTGTATATCGAGGGCGGCTGGGTGACGGTCGATGGCGTGCTGGTGGAAGAGTCGGGCGCGCGCGTGGCCGACAACCAGGAAGTGGTGCTGCTGCCGAATGCCACCCTGGACGAAATGCCGCCCGTGACGATTTTGCTGCACAAGCCGGCCGGCATCAATGGCGGTATCGGCAGCGAAGGCAAGCCGGCATTGAGCTGTTTGCGTCCCGAAGAGATCTTCACGCCGGAGAACGTGGCGCCCAGTTCCGTCACGCGCTTCCTGAAACGTCACCTGATCGGCTTGACCATCACCAATCCGCTGGAAACCATGGCTTCCGGCCTGCTCGTGTTCACGCAGGATTTCCGCGTCGCCCGCAAGCTGGTCGACGAAGCGAAAACGGTGGAGCAGGAATTCATCGTCGAAGTGGCGGGCGACATCGTGGAAAACGGCCTGGCGCTGCTGAATCACGGCTTGCCCTTCAACGGCAAGCCTTTGCCGCCGATCAAGGTCAGCTGGCAGAACGAGACGCGCTTGCGCTTTGCCCTGAAGAACGTGCAGCCGGGCCAGATCGCCCACATGTGCAAGATGGTGGGCCTGGACGTGGTGAGCATGAAGCGCCTGCGCATCGGCCGCATCCCGATGGGCGCCATGCCCGTGGGGCAATGGCGTTACCTGCAGGGCTACGAGCGCTTCTAAATCTGCGGCGCCGTGATGGCGTGGCTTTCCGCAAAGCTTTTCCATAGCCGTTCGGCAATATTCAAGGCGATGGTATCGGCCTTCTCTTGCAGGGCAGCATTGCCCATGCTCTCGGTCGTGGCGAAGAACAGGGTCAGCCAGCGGCGGAACAGGCAGGGCGTGAGGTTTGCCATCTGCGCGTGCTGGGCCAGGGGCTTGCCGTGGTAGCGCATGGTGCCGCGCAGCAAGCCTGACCAGAAATCGACGAGGGTGGCCAGGTGGGCGTCCCAGTTCTCGACCTCGGCGGCAAAGACGGGGCCGAGCATGGCGTCCTCGCGCGCGGCCGCATAAAAGGTATGCACGAGCTGCCGGACTTCGTCCTCGCTGCAGACTTCGGCGCGGGACTTGACGATATGGATGTGGGGTGGGGGAGTGTTCATGGCGTGCCATGATCGCAGACCCCCTGCGGCGCTTCAATGACGCAGGTCAAGCCGCCGGAAAACTCAGGCGGCGACTTTCTTTGCTTTCTTCGCCGGTGCCGGCAGTTGCACGATCTGCGTGCCCAGCAGCTTGTCGTGCAGGAACTGGCCGTTGCCCGTGAACAGGGCCGTGGCCGACCAGGCCAGGATGCCCGCGCCGATGGCGCCCAGGGCCGTCCAGTGCTGCAAGTCGAAGGCATAGGCCACCAGCAGGGCCGGCAGCAGCCACATCCAGGCCAGGATGTAGCGGCAGGCGGCCACGCGCAGGGGCACGTGGGCGTGGCCCGGCAGCACCACTTTCAGGCGCCACGTCTTCATGGCCAGGGTCTGTCCTTCGCGGTTCCACTGGTGGATGAAATACGCGCCCATGACGAGGAAGGCCAGGCACTGGCGCAGGTGCTCCGTCAGCGGCGTATGCGCGCCCTGCACGATCAGTTCGAAGACGAGGAAGGGCAGGAACAGCACGGCCAGGGCCAGCAGTGACTCGTACACCATGGAAATCAGGCGGCGCTTGATCGTGGGGAGGGAGGTGGTGCTGGCGGCAGGCGTGCTATTTGGCATTGGCGGGCAGTGGGGCAGGCGTGGTGGGCGGCGTGACGGGCACGGCGGCGGGTGGCGCAGCCACGGCGGCATCGGCCGGGGCAGGCGCCGCCGCTGCCGGTGCGGGTGCCAGGGCAGGCGCAGCCACGGCGGCAGGCGGCGTGGCGGCGACGGGCATGGCGGGGGCCATGGTCACGGCCGGCTTGCTCGTGTTGGAATTGATCGCGGGCACTTTCTCCAGTGGTTTTTTCGGCACCAGTTCCGTCGCGAGTTTTTTCTTTTGATCTTCCGGCAACTGCTGGTACTGCTCCCACTGCAATGTTTTTTGACCTGGATCAATCTTCTTCGTGCGCGCATAGTTTTCGCGCACGAGGCGGCGTTGCTCCGGCGTCAGCTTGATCCACTCGCGCATGCGTTCGTGCACGCGGGTCTGCTCGTCCGGCGTCATGGAGGCAAAGCGGTTGGCGATATCGAGCCATTTCTGCTTGCGCAGGGGTTCGAGCTTGTTCCATTCGCCCGCCAGCGGCTGCAGGGCTGCCTGCTGCGCGCGCGACAGTTTGTTCCACGACGGGTTGTCGCTGGCCTTGGGCGGCATGCCGCCCTTGCCCGCCGTGCGGGGCGAACCGGGCTTGGCGGCCGGGGCCGGTGCTGCCACGGCTGCGGGCGCCGCCGCCACGGGCGGGGCGGCGGGAACGGCATGTTCGCCCATCCAGGCGGCGCCGGCCAGGGCGCAGGCGCCCAGGCCGATGCCGGCGGCAAGCCAGCCAGTGCGTTTGCTGATGCGCGCCATGCTTATTGCTCGCGTTTCGTCAGGTAGGCGTTGAAGCCATGGTCCATATAGGCTGACAGCGGCAATTCGTCCGACAGCACGGCAGCGTCGATTTCTGCCAGTTCGGCAATATGTTGTTCCTGCTCAAACTGATAGATGCCCACCATGCCGCCGACCAGCAGCAGCAGCGGGATGATCACGCTCATGCGGCCCAGCCACGACACCGGCTGGGAGAAGAACTGGCTGGCCATGCCGGCGAAGACGTTTTCGCGCGCGGCCACGGCGACGGGCGCATCGGCCTTCTTGCGCGACAGGGCCAGCTTGCGTGCCGCTGCCAGGCGCTCGGTGGCCGAGGCGGGCAGGTCGTCGAGTTTTTCGTTCAGTGCATGGCGCACTTTGTAAGCGAAATTGAGATCGTCGGTATTCATAATTTTATTCCCTTGGCTTTCAGCGATTCGGCGAGCGTGTGGGTAGCTCTGGAGCAATGTGTTTTCACGCTACCTTCGGAGCAACCCATCGCCTCCGCTGTTTCAGCCACATCCATGTCCTGCCAATAACGCATGAGGAAGGCTTCGCGTTGACGCGCCGGCAGTTTTTGTACCTCTTCATCAATCAAATCAAGGATTTGCGCGCGTTCGACCTGATCGGCCGAAGATTCTGCGGCGCTGCTGCCCTGTTCCGATTCATAAGTGTCAAGTAATTCAAAATCTTCATGCTCGTCGCCCGCGGGTTTCATGCCGGAAAACAGGCTGACCCAGGTATTGCGGACTTTTTCACGGCGGAAATAGTCGAGTATGGTGTTCTGCAAGATGCGCTGGAACAGCATCGGCAGTTCGGCGGCCGGCTTGTCGCCGTATTTCTCGGCCAGCTTGATCATCGCATCCTGCACGATGTCGAGCGCCGATTCATCCTTGCGGACCGCGTAGGCGGCTTGCTTGAAAGCGCGCCGCTCGACATTTTCTAGAAAGTCGGATAATTCTTTGTCTGTTGCCATGCGGTATGGGGTGATCTAGCGGCTGCGGGTGCGGTGGGCGAAATGGGGCGGGTATGCTTTTTGCAACCCTGAGCATGCTAGCAAAAAATGTGCGTTTCCGCATGGTTTTTGCACCGCGTGTGAGCAAAAAAGGCTTTTGATTGACATTTTCCTTGACCATAATGGTGCGACGCGATAACGTATGGGACGCTTTGAACACCCCAAAGCCCTATGGTCAGGTCGCGACCGGCACACAACGCCATCCCGCGGCAAGACGCGCTTTCATTTGTAGGCAGTTTGTTCTAACCCGCGCCACAAGCGCGAGCGGTTCGTCCAGGCGCCACAGAAACTCCGGCCAAACGAGTTGCGTTAAGCGTTGTTTTGTAAGGTATCTATGGGTGCCCAAAGAAATGCCGTGACCGCATGAAAAGGGAAGCAGGAGCACTGTCGCGCACAGCGAACTTCGTCAGGAAAGAACATCCGATCAATCTCCAATGGACCTTGAAAGGAATGTTTCATGAATACCGAAGCAAGGGGACCTGCAACAGGTTCCGCAACAGGACCGATCACGGGCGCAGAAATTGTCGTGCGCTGTCTGGCTGAAGAGGGCGTCGAGCACGTCTTTGGATACCCGGGCGGAGCCGTACTCTACATCTACGACGCCATCTTCCAGCAAAACAAATTCCAGCATATCCTCGTACGCCACGAGCAGGCCGCGATCCACGCCGCCGATGCCTATTCGCGCAGCTCGAACAAGGTCGGCGTCGCCATCGTCACGTCCGGTCCGGGCGTCACGAATGCCGTCACGGGCCTGTCGACCGCCTACATGGACTCGATTCCCATGGTGGTGATCTCCGGCCAGGTGCCGAGCCACGCCATCGGGCAGGATGCGTTCCAGGAATGCGACACGGTCGGCATCACGCGCCCCGTCGTCAAGCACAACTTCCTCGTCAAGGACGTCAAGGACCTGGCAGCGACGATCAAGAAAGCCTTCTTCATCGCCCGCACCGGCCGTCCGGGACCCGTGCTGGTGGATATCCCCAAGGATATCAGCATGCACAAATGCCATTTCGACTATCCGAAGGAAGTCGAGATGCGTTCCTACCGTCCCGTCGACAAGGGCCACTCGGGCCAGATCCGCAAGGCCGTGCAGTTGCTGCTGCAAGCCGAACGCCCGATGATCTACACGGGCGGCGGCGTCATCCTGGCGCATGCGGCTCCCGAGCTGAACAAGCTGGTCGACCGCCTGGGTTTCCCGTGCACCAACACCTTGATGGGCCTGGGCGGCTACCGCGCCTCGAGCGAGCAGTATGTCGGCATGCCCGGCATGCACGGCACCTATGAAGCGAACATGGCGATGCAAAATTGCGACGTGCTGATCGCCATCGGCGCCCGTTTCGATGACCGCGTGATCGGCAACCCGAAACATTTCGCCTCGCATCCGCGCAAGATCATCCACGTGGACATCGACCCCTCGTCGATTTCCAAGCGCGTCAAGGTCGATATTCCCATCGTCGGCAACGTCAAGGACGTGCTGATCGAGTTCCTCGCGCAACTGGACGCGGCCGAAGCCAAGCCGAACGTCAATGCCTTGAGCAACTGGTGGAAGCAGATCGCCGAATGGCGTGGCCGCGAATGCCTGAAGTATCCAACGTCCGACCTCGTCATCAAGCCGCAAGCGGTGGTGGAAAAAGTGTTCCAGATCACCAAGGGCGATGCCTTCATCACGTCCGACGTGGGCCAGCACCAGATGTGGGCCGCGCAATATTACGGTTTCGACAAGCCTCGCCGCTGGATCAATTCCGGTGGCCTGGGCACCATGGGTGTCGGCTTGCCCTACGCCATGGGCGTGCAGATGGCTAATCCGGACGCCACCGTCGCTTGTATTACCGGCGAAGGTTCGATCCAGATGTGCATCCAGGAACTCGCCACGTGCAAGCAGTATCACCTGACGCCGAAGATCATCATGCTCAACAACCGTTTCCTCGGCATGGTGCGCCAGTGGCAGGAGATCGACTACGGTTCGCGCTATTCCGAGTCGTACATGGATTCGCTGCCCGACTTCGAGAAGCTGGCCGAAGCGTATGGCCACGTGGGTATGAAAATTGAAAAACCGGGCGACGTCGACGGCGCCCTGAAAGAGGCGTTTGGCATGAAAGACAGGCTGGTATTCATGAACTTCATTACCGACCAGTCCGAAAACGTGTGGCCAATGGTGAAAGCCGGCAAGGGCCTGTCCGAAATGATGCTCGGCTCGGAGGACCTCTGATCATGCGCCATATTATTTCTGTCTTGCTGGAAAATGAAGCGGGCGCCCTGTCGCGCGTGGTGGGCCTGTTCTCGGCACGCGGCTACAACATTGAAACACTGACCGTGGCGCCGACGGAAGACTCGACCCTGTCGCGCATGACCATCGTCACCAGCGGCTCGGACGACATCATCGAGCAGATTACCAAGCACCTCAACCGCCTCATCGAGGTGGTGAAGGTGGTGGACCTGACCGAAGGCCAGCATATCGAACGCGAGTTGATGCTGATCAAGGTTCGTGCCGTGGGCAAGGAGCGCGAGGAAATGAAGCGCACCGCCGATATCTTCCGTGGCCGCATCATCGATGTCACCGAAAAGACGTACACGATCGAACTGACCGGTAACAAGGTCAAGCTCGACGCGTTCATCGATTCGATCGACCGCGCCGCCATCCTGGAAACCGTCCGCACGGGCGGTTCCGGCATCGGCCGCGGCGAACGCATCCTCAAAGTATAAAAGTATAAGAACAGCAGTACGCGGCCACGGCCGCACCCCCATACAACGCATCATCAAATGATAGGAAATACCATGAAAGTTTTTTACGACAAAGACGCTGACCTCTCCTTGATCAAGGGCAAAAACGTCGCCATCATCGGCTACGGTTCGCAAGGCCATGCGCACGCGCAAAACCTGAACGATTCGGGCGTCAACGTCACCGTCGGCCTGCGCAAGGGCGGCGCTTCGTGGACCAAGGTCGAGCAAGCGGGCCTGAAAGTAGCGGAAGTGAACGACGCCGTGAAAGCGGCCGACGTCATCATGATCTTGCTGCCAGATGAAAACATCGCCCAGGTCTACAACGAAAACATCGCGCCGTTCGCCAAGCAGGGCGCCGTACTGGCCTTCGCCCACGGCTTCAACGTGCATTACGGCCAAGTCGTGCCGCGCGCCGACCTGGACGTGATCATGGTCGCGCCGAAAGCGCCGGGCCACACCGTGCGCGCCACCTACACCCAGGGCGGCGGCGTGCCCCACCTGATCGCCGTGTACCAGGACAAATCGGGCATCGCCCGCGATATCGCCCTGTCGTACGCCTCGGCCAACGGCGGCGGCCGTGCCGGCATCATCGAAACGAATTTCCGTGAAGAAACCGAAACGGACTTGTTCGGCGAACAAGCCGTGCTGTGCGGCGGCGCCGTGGAACTGATCAAGGCCGGCTTCGAAACCCTGACGGAAGCGGGCTACGCGCCTGAAATGGCCTACTTCGAGTGCTTGCACGAACTGAAGCTGATCGTCGACCTGATCTATGAAGGCGGCATCGCCAACATGAACTACTCGATCTCGAACAACGCCGAGTACGGCGAATACGTGACCGGTCCTAAAGTCGTGACCTCGGCCACCAAGGATGCGATGCGTCAATGCCTGAAAGACATCCAGACGGGCGAATACGCGAAGAGCTTCATCCTGGAAAACAAGGCAGGCGCACCGACCCTGATCTCGCGCCGCCGCCTGACGGCCGAGCACCAGATCGAAGAAGTGGGCGCGAAACTGCGCGCCATGATGCCTTGGATCGCCAAGAACAAGATGGTCGACCAGTCGAAGAACTAAGCCGTTATCGTTCTTCATAGGAAGCCGGCGCAAGCCGGCTTTTTTTTGCGCGGGCGTTTGGCCGCCGACATCCGTTACAATCAGGCCCATTCAACCATACCGTCCGCACCATACTTGTTTTTTCTAAAGTTTTTGTCGGCAATCTTCATGTGCTCAAGCGTCCCGTCCCGGTTGCCCTCAGCTGCTGGTTTCTGATCCTCAGTTCACTGTCCGCGCTGGTGTCGGCCTTCCTCGGCCGTGACGATCCCGCTATGCTGGCCGGGATGGCGCACGGTGCGATTCCCGCCGGGGCGCAATGCGCGATGATGCTCGTCAGCATGGGTATTTCCCTGGTGGCAGCGGTGGCCATGCTGCAAAGGCAGCGTGGCGCGCGCACCGTGTATCTGGTGTGGGGCGTGATCGACATTGCATTCTGCCTGGCGACCTTGCCGTTGAAGATGGACGTCTTGCCTGGCGCGCTCATGTTCGCCGTCCTCTGCGCCTTCCTGTACAGCCCGAAAGCGAATGCCTGGTTTTCGCCGCGCAAGGCGGCCAACGATGCCTGCATGACGCCAGCTTGAGCACGGTTGTTTTCGTACGCACGCTGTTGCTGCGTTTGCTTTACAATTCCGCCCTTCCTTTGCAGTTTCCTCTGGACTGCATCTGTTTCGGTATCTGCCGACCGCAACGCGCATCACCGCTTTCGTAGCACGCCAGGCGCTGGTTATTTAGCCGCCTGCGCCACCTGAAGGACCCCTATGACTGACCGCACTACCACCGCAGTGCCCATGCCGGGCGCTGCAGCATCTTCCATTCCCGTCCTGGCCTTGCTGGCCCTGGCCATGACGGCGTTTCTTGCCCTCCTGTCGGAAACCTTGCCGGCTGGCTTGCTGCCGCAGATTGCCCGCGACCTGAATATTTCCGAAGTCATGACGGGCCAGCTGGTGACCGTCTACGCCATCGGCTCGATCCTGACGGCCATTCCCCTGACGGCGCTCACCAGCACCTGGCGCCGGCGCAATGTCCTGTTGCTGGCCATCGTCGCTTTCCTGATCTTCAATACGGCGACGGCGCTGGCACCCAACTACCTCGTCGCCCTGGTGGCGCGCTTCGTGACGGGCATGGCGGCCGGGCTGGCCTGGGGGCTGATGGCCGGCTATGCGCGCCGCATGGTGTCCGTCGAGCAGCAGGGCAGGGCGATGGCCATTGCCATGATCGGCACGCCGCTGGCCCTGTCGCTGGGCGTGCCGCTGGGCACCCTGATGGGCGGCATGCTGGGCTGGCGCAGCATCTTCGGCATCCTGTCCGGCCTGGCCGTGGTGCTGGTCGCGTGGGTGCTGCTGGCCGTGCCCGATTATCCGGGGCAAAAGCAGGGCGAGCGCCTGTCGATTCGCCAGGTGTTCATGACGCCCGGCGTGCGGCCCATCCTGGCGGTCATCGTGGCCTGGATGCTGGCGCATAATATTTTATATACGTACATCGCGCCTTTCCTGGCGCCGTCCGGCCTGCGTCCCCGCGTCGACCTCGTGCTGCTCGTGTATGGCGTCGGCTCGCTGGCCGGCATCTGGCTGGTCAGCCAGCTGATCGACCGCTGGCTGCGCAAGCTCGTGCTGGGCTGCATCGCCGCCTTTGCCTTCGTGGCGGTGGCGCTGGGGCTGGCCATGGAATCGCCCGCCGTGATTTACATCAGCATGGCCATCTGGGGCGTCACCTTTGGCGGCGCCGGCACCTTGTTGCAGACGGCGTCGGCGGACGCGGCCGGCGACGGCATGGACGTGGCGCAGGCCATGGTGGCGACCATCTGGAATGTGGCCATCGCGGGCGGCGGCCTGGCCGGCGGCATGCTGCTCGATGGCTATGGTGCGGCCGCGTTTCCGTGGGCCATGCTGGCCCTGCTGCTGGTGGCCTTGTGCATCGCCTGGCGCGCCCATCGCCACAGTTTCAAGCCGGGCCGCCGCAGTGGCGGCGTGGTAGCGGGACATTGATATCAATGTTATATAAAATAACATTGTTATGAAAATGTGAGCAGATGTGACTGGCTGGCGCATTTTGTGACGATTTGTTAATTTGCGCCACGGGAATTTGTGAGGCGTTAGAATCTACACAGTTTGACAAGTTTCTCAAGCGAAAGGGATGGCAAAAGCGTCCCTTGCGCGGGCTGTCAGCCATATTAACCACCTAGGAGTACCCCCATGACCGTGATGAAATCCGTCCTTGTTGCCGCCGCAGCCACCGTTGCCCTGAGCGCACAAGCTCAAACCTTGCCGACTTCCGGCACGCTGGTGGTCGTTCCCGCGTTTGGCGAAGTCAAGCATGTCAATGACCAGGTCGTCGCTACCCTGGCCGTCGAAGAACAGGACAAGGACAAGGCTGCCGCCGCGTCGAGAGTCAACCAGAAGATGAACAAGGGCATCGCCATCGTCAAGCAGGCTGACCCGAATGCCGCACTGAAATCGTATGGCTACTACACCTATCCCGTGTACCCGGAAGAGCGTCCGCTGCCGGCCGGCGCCGTGGCCAAGCCACGCCTGCCGACGGCCTGGCGCGTGGGCCAGTACCTGGAAGTGACGACGGCCAACCTGGCGTCCCTGCCGAAAACCGTGTCCGCTGCGCAAGGCGTGCTGACCCTGAACGGCTTGAACTTCGGCCTGAAGCCGGAAACCATCCGCAAGCTCGACGATGAGCGCATCGCCGCCACGTATAAAAACCTCAATGAGCGCGTGGCCGCCATCGCCAAGGCCATGGGCCGCAACGTTTCGGACGCCGTGCTCGATACGGTGGACTTCGAAGGTTCGGGCAACTATGCCAACGAAAGCCGTCCTGCCGCCGCCCCCATGATGATGCGCAGCGCCAAGATGTCCGAGGACAGCGCCGTCGCCGAACCGAGCTTCGAACCGGGCGAAACGACGCTCGACATGCGTGTCGTCGGCAAGGTGAAATTCAAGTAATGCCCGTATGACCTCCCCGCGTGCCGCTCCATGCGGCCGCGGCAGCGCGGAGCCGTGATCCTTGCGACACGGCAATCTTTTCCGCGCTAGAATATCTTAGTAAAAAGCCATGGCGCAGTCCTGCGCCATGCGCCGCGTATAAATTCCCTAGGAGAAATGAATGACCGTCATGAAATCGATGCTGGCCGCCGCCGTCGCGACCGTTGCCCTGTCCGCCCAGGCGCAAAGCCTGCCGACTTCCGGCACCCTCGTGGTGGTGCCGGCGAACGGCGAAGTGGTGCATGCGAACGACCAGGTGACCGTCACCCTGGCCATCGAAGAGCAGGACAAGGACAAGGCCGCCGCCGCCTCGCGCGTGAACCAGAAGATGAACCAGGGCGTGGCCATCGTCAAGAAGGCCGACCCGCAAGCCGTGCTCAAAACCCAGGGCTACTACACGTATGCCGTGTACCCGGAAACGGCACCCTTGCCGCCAGGCAGCGTCGCCAAGCCGCGCGTGCCGACGGGCTGGCGCGTAGGGCAGTATTTGCAGGTGACGACGAGCAACCTGGCCGCCTTGCCGAAAACGGTATCGGCGGCGCAAGGCGTGCTGACCCTGAACCGCCTGAACTTCGGCCTGGCGCCCGCCACCATCCGCAAGCTCGACGACCAGCGCATCGCCGCCGCGTACAAAAATCTCAACGAGCGCGTGGCCGCCATCGCCGGCGCCATGGGCCGTAGCGTCAATGATGCCGTGATCGACACCATCGATTTCGAAGGGTCGGGCAACTATGCGCAGCGCGTCAACGTGACCGGCGCGCGCAACATGAGCGCCGATGCGGCGGGTTATGGTGGCAGCCAGGTGGCCGAACCGAGCTTCGAGCCGGGCGAAACCACCCTGAACATGGGGTTGGTGGCAAAAATCAAGTTCAAGTGACCATGTGAATGGCCTCAACGTTGCCAAGCTTGCTCCATCGCACTTTTCTTTGGCGGTGGCTCCTCTATAATGGCAAGATCGGCGCGCGCATGGTGTAATGGCCATGCGCGCGCCACCTGGCACCGAATCCCCCGCAGTACACAAGATATGGAACAACATGGCAAACTTCCCCCGTCGTAGAGGCAAGAACGGCACCCCCGCAGCATCCAAAGCGTCCCGCTTCAGCAAATTCGTGCGCCAGCCGGTGGCCGATGGCACTGGCAAGAAAACCTTGCGCCGCCGCGGCATCTATCTGTTGCCGAATGCCTTCACGACGGCTGCCCTGTTCTGCGGCTTCTACGCCATCGTCATGGCCATGAACCAGAAATTCGAACACGCGGCCTGGGCCATCTTCATCGCCATGATCCTCGACGGCCTCGACGGCCGCATCGCGCGCCTGACGAATACGCAGAGCGAATTCGGCGCCCAGTACGACAGCCTGTCCGACATGGTGTCGTTCGGCGCCGCGCCGGCGCTGGTGATCTATGAATGGTCGCTGCGCGGCATGGGTAAACTGGGCTGGCTGGCCGCCTTCGTCTACTGCGCCGGCGCCGCCCTGCGCCTGGCCCGCTTCAACACGAACATCGCCGTCGTCGACAAGCGCTTCTTCCAGGGCTTGCCCAGCCCGGCGGCGGCGGCCATGGTGGCCGGCTTCATCCTGCTGATGAACGACCTCGAGTTCGCCGGCAATCAGCTGGCCTGGGTATCGTGGACGATCGCCCTGTTCGCGGGCCTGACCATGGTCACCAACGTGCCGTTCTACAGCTTCAAGGATGTCAATTTCCGCAAGTCCGTGCCCTTCATCGTCGTCTTCCTGCTGGCACTGTTCTTTGCGCTCATTTCCATCGACCCGCCGAAAGTGCTGTTCCCCATCTTTGTGACCTATGGCCTGTCCGGCTATGCCGTGTTCTTCTGGCGCATGGCCAAGGGCAAGCCTGTCAGCATCATCCAGACGGACCCGGAGCACTGACACCCCCCGGGCCGGTAGCCACTTCTTCCCACCAGCGAGGAGCAGCCATGACAAACAGCAACCGGCTCATCATCTTTGACACCACCCTGCGCGACGGCGAGCAATCGCCGGGCGCTTCCATGACGCGCGAGGAAAAGCTGCGCATCGCCAAGCAGCTCGAGCGCATGAAGGTCGACGTGATCGAGGCGGGCTTCGCCGCCGCCTCGCAGGGCGACTTCGAGTCGATCCGGGCGATCGCCGGCGCCGTGCGCGAATCGACCGTCTGCTCGCTGTCGCGCGCCAACGACCGCGACATCGCCCGCGCCGCCGAAGCCCTGCAGCCGGCCGAACGCAAGCGCATCCACACCTTCATCGCCACCTCGCCCCTGCACATGCAGATGAAGCTGCGCATGACGCCCGAGCAAGTGTTATTGCAGGCGCAGAACGCCGTGCGCTACGCGCGCCAGTTCACGGACGACATCGAATTCAGCCCCGAAGACGGCAGCCGCTCCGACGAGGATTTCCTCTGCCGCGTGCTCGAAGCCGTGATCGCCGAGGGCGCCACCACCATCAACTTCCCCGACACGGTGGGCTATGCCGTGCCCGAGATCTTCGGCAATACCATCAAGCGCTTGCGCGAACGCATCCCGAATGCGGATAAAGCCATCTGGTCTGTCCATTGTCATAACGACCTCGGCCTGGCCGTGGCCAATTCCCTGGCCGGCGCCATGATCGGCGGCGCGCGGCAGATCGAGTGCACCATCAATGGCCTGGGCGAGCGGGCCGGCAACACGGCGCTGGAAGAAGTGGTGATGGCCCTGCGCACGCGCGCCGCCTACTACAACCTGACGGTGGGCATCGATACGACGCAAATCGTGGCGGCATCCAAGATGGTGTCGCAGATCACGGGCTTTGCCGTGCAGCCGAACAAGGCGGTGGTGGGCGCGAACGCCTTCGCGCACGCGTCCGGCATCCACCAGGACGGCATATTAAAAGCGCGGGAAACCTATGAAATCATGCGCGCCGAAGACGTGGGCTGGACGGCGAACAAGATCGTGCTGGGAAAACTCTCGGGCCGCAACGCCTTCAAGCAGCGCCTGCATGAGCTGGGCATCGCCCTGGAATCGGAGGCGGAAGTGAACGCCGCCTTCATCCGCTTCAAGGAGCTGGCCGACCGCAAATCCGAGATTTTCGACGAAGACATCATGGCCCTCGTCAGCGAGGAACAGCAGGCGCAGGAGAGTGAGCACTACCGTTTCATTTCACTGACACAGCAGTCGACGACGGGCGCCGTGCCCCATGCGCGCGTGGAATTTCTCGTCGGCGGCGAACAGCGCAGCTGCGAAGGGCGGGGCGACGGCCCCGTCGACGCCACCGTCAACGCCATCGAAAGCGCGGCCGCCAGCGGCGCGGAGCTGGTCTTGTTCTCCGTCAATGCCATCAGCACGGGCACGCAGTCGCAGGGCGAAGTGACGATGCGCCTGTCGCGCGACGGGCGCATCGTCAACGGCGTGGGCGCCGACCCCGACATCATCGTCGCCTCGGCCAAGGCGTATCTGTCGGCGCTCAACAAGCTGCACGCGAAGGATGAGCGCATTGACCCGCAACCTTAGTGAAGGACGCCTGATTAAACCTACTGCGCGTCGATATAGGTGGCCTGCGATGCTCACCGTACTAGAGTACGGTTGCGCTTCTTAGCCACCTCTCTCTTCCGCTCGCTACGGTTTTATCAGGCGTCGTTACGCCGGTAATGTTTTACCAGAAAAAGCGCCGCTCTTCCTTGGCCGGATCAGGGCCGTTCATCATCATGCGCACGATGCCGTCCTGGTCGAAATGCACGTGCATCATGGAATCCCAGACGCCCGATTCCTTGTAGCGGTAGGACCAGACGTATAGTTTCGGGATGGACAGGTAGGACTTTTCCGCCGGGCGGCCCAGGATGTGCAGCACGTCCTGCTGCGTCGAGACGCCGACCTTGATGCGGGCAAAGCCCGGCGCGTCGAGCACTTGCTCGTACGAAATTAACTTCTCGTCGGGGCCGAAGCGGGCCATGTAGGTGGCTTGGCCATACGGCCCCGTGGCGTATTCCAGTTCCGTTCCCGTGGGCAGCTGGTAGACATTCGTCGGGCGGCCCAGGCGCGCTTCCACGGCGGCGCGCGATTCGCCCGGCAGCGGCGGCGGGACGTTCCAGCTGGCGCAGCCGGCCAGCAGGGCCAGCAGCAGTGGTGTTGCTAATTTGAGCATGTTTTTCATGTTTGTCCTCCTGAAATGCAGGAAAATCCTATCATGCGCCGAGAAAAGCCCGCACGGCAGGATACAGGCGGGCTTTTTTCCGATATACTTGCGCGTCTGGTTGGAAGCACGGCCAGTATTTTAATAATCGTAGTTCACGGTGGATAGGGTTCAGACTCTGTGCACCGCATGTGAAAGGTTTATCATGACAGTAGAAAACATCAACAAAGCCGCTATCATCGCGGACAACGCACGTGGTCAAAACGACACCGGCTCCCCTGAAGTGCAAGTTGCACTGCTGACGGCTCGCATCAACGAACTGAACGGCCACTTCAAAGCCCACTCGAAAGACCACCACTCCCGCCGCGGCCTGATCATGATGGTCAACCGTCGTAAGAGCCTGTTGTCCTACCTGAAGGCTAAAGACGCTACCCGTTATCGCGACCTGATCGCTAAACTTGGTCTGCGCAAGTAATTTTTGCCGTACAAGGTTTATACAGAAATGCCTGCGCCAGTTCGCTGACGCGGGCATTTTGTCATTTGAATTCCGGATTTATGTCGGTAAGTGACGTACTAAGTGATGTATTCTCTTGCTGATTTCATGTTTTAGAAGCAATGTAGCAAAGGTGGTAACAAGTAAAGGCAGCATTTTTACGCCGCCTGTGGTGAGGTGAACGACAGCCCCTGAAAATCTGTCGGCAATTAGAAAAGGGATACCCCATGTTTAACAAAGTTACGAAAACCTTCCAGTACGGTCAACATCAAGTGACCCTGGAAACCGGCGAAATCGCACGTCAGGCATCCGGCGCAGTGCTGGTGTCGATCGAAGATACCGTCGTTCTGGCAACGGTGGTGGCACGCAAAGATGCCAAGCCAGGCCAGGATTTCTTCCCTTTGACGGTTGATTATGTCGAGAAAACCTATGCTGCCGGTAAAATCCCGGGCGGTTTTTTCAAGCGCGAAGGCCGTCCTTCCGAAAAAGAAACACTGACATCGCGTCTGATCGACCGTCCTATCCGTCCGCTGTTCCCGGAAGGCTACCTGAATGAAGTGCAAGTCATCATTCACGTGCTGTCGGTCAACCCTGAAATCGATCCGGACATCGCCGCCATGATCGGCGCCTCGGCCGCCCTGTGCGTTTCGGGCGTGCCTTTCAACGGCCCGATCGGCGCCGCGCGCGTCGGTTACGCCAACGGCCAGTACATCCTGAACCCGACCGTCCAGCAACTGAAAACGTCGCAAATGGACCTGGTGGTCGCCGGTACGGAAACGGCCGTGCTGATGGTCGAATCGGAAGCGCAGCAACTGTCCGAAGAAATCATGCTGGGCGCCGTGGTCTTCGGCCACGACCAGATGAAAGTCGTCATCGACGCGATTCACGACCTGGTGCGTGACGGCGGCAAGCCGGAAGTGGAATGGGCGCCTGCGCCGAAGAACGAAGCACTGATCGCCCGCGTCGCGCATTTCGCCAACGCCAAGATCAATGATGCATATCAAACCAAGGACAAGCAAGAGCGTACGGCCAAGCTGAAGGCGGCAACGTCGGAAGTGATCGCCGACCTGACGGCGGAAGCGGCAGCTGCCGGCGGCGCGTCGATCGACAGCGCGGAAGTGAACAACATCCTGTTCGACATCGAAGCGAAGATCGTGCGTACGCAGATCCTGGACGGCGAGCCACGCATCGACGGCCGCGACACGCGCACCGTGCGTCCGATCTCGATCCGCACCAGCGTGCTGCCACGCACCCACGGTTCGGCCCTGTTCACGCGCGGCGAAACGCAGGCGCTGGTCGTCGCCACCCTGGGCACCGCCCGCGACAGCCAGAAGATCGATGCGCTGATGGGCGAGTTCACCGATTCGTTCATGCTGCATTACAACATGCCTCCGTTCGCCACGGGCGAAACGGGCCGCGTCGGTACGCCGAAGCGCCGCGAAATCGGCCATGGCCGCCTGGCCAAGCGCGCGCTGATCGCCGCCCTGCCAGCCGCTGAAGAGTTCAGCTACTCGGTGCGCCTGGTATCGGAAATCACGGAATCGAACGGTTCCTCGTCGATGGCTTCCGTCTGCGGCGGCTGCCTGGCACTGATGGACGCCGGCGTGCCGATGAAAGAGCACGTGGCCGGTATCGCCATGGGCCTGATCAAGGAAGGCGGCAAGTTTGCCGTGCTGTCCGACATCCTGGGCGACGAAGATCACCTGGGCGACATGGACTTCAAGGTAGCCGGTACCCGCAACGGTATCACGGCGCTGCAGATGGACATCAAGATCATGGGCATCACCAAGGAAATCATGCAAGTGGCACTGGCGCAAGCCAAGGAAGGCCGCGAGCACATCCTGGGCGAAATGCAAAAAGCCATGCCGCACGTCAAAACCGAACTGTCCGATTTCGCACCGCGTCTGATCACCATCAAGATCAACCCGGAAAAAATCCGTGACGTGATCGGCAAGGGCGGCGCCGTGATCCGCGCGCTGACCGAAGAGACCGGCACCCAGATCGACATCAGCGACGAAGGCGTGGTCACCATCGCTTCCGTCGACGCTGCCGCCGGCCAGGAAGCCAAGCGCCGCATCGAAGAACTGACCGCTTCCGTCGAAGTGGGCAAGACCTACGAAGGCACCGTGCTGAAACTGCTGGACTTCGGCGCCATCGTGCAAGTCATGCCAGGCAAGGACGGCTTGCTGCACATCTCGCAGATCGCCAACGAGCGCGTCAACGCCGTGGCCGACTACCTGAAAGAAGGCCAGCTGGTGCGCGTCAAAGTGCTGGAAACGGACGACCGCGGCCGCCTGAAACTGTCGATGAAAGCTGCCGAAGGCAACGAAGCGCCAGCCGCCTAAGTTGATCTAAGTCAGCCTGAGTGCGGCTTGGTCCGCATGCTCAAAAACCGCCAGCGCGCAAGCCCTGGCGGTTTTTTTATGCGCCGCGTTTGCGCTGCATCGAAGCGCGGGCAGGCCGGTGCGCCGGCCTTGATGCAGCTCGCATCGGCCGCTGCCACGCTCTGTAGATTCGGGAGGGGATCTTCCCCCGACGAGTCTTTCAAGGAGATGCAGCATGCGCACATTCTGCGGGCTGGCCGCCGCCTTTCTGCTTGCCGTCGCGCCCGGTGCCCGGGCGCAGCCCGACAACGTGCCCACGCCGGTGCCGCTGCCGATTCCCATCGCCGCCGCGTCTACGGCCATGCCGGCGCAAGACCTCGACGCCTTGCGCGCCGTGCATGCGCGCGAAATCAACGACCTCAGCACGTTCAAGACGGCGGGTTTGCAGCGCGCAGCGATCGACCCCTATCTCGACAGCGCGGCGGGCCAGCAGTTCCTGCGCGAACTGCGCGCCGCCGACCCGGCCGCGCCCGCCGACACCATCTATGCGCGGGCCGTCGAACAGCTCGCTTCCGGCAGTACCTTGCCGCAGCTGCAAGCCATGTCGGCCGCGCTCGTGAAAATCGTGCCGCACGGCCAGAGCGTGTCGCCGTATTCGCCGTATTTCACCACCAGCGCGCAGCTGCAGCAGGTGGCGGGCCAGTGCGCCAGTCTGGCCGACTGTTTCGGCTTGCCCTTGAAGAGCGAGGCGCCGCTGTATGATGTGTATCAAGTCATGCCCAAGGGCACCGTCACCGTGTTCGTCAGCCAGGTGGCGCCGACGGAAGAGCTGGGCGGCCTGGTGCGGCGCCGTGGCGGGGCGCAGCAGTATTTGCTGCCGAACCGCAGCCTGTGGTCGGCGCCCGTGCTGGTGGGCACCATCAAGAATTAGGAGGGAATATGGATCAGCCGCGCCTGCAAGCCTGTACTGCCGAACTGCAGCAACTGCTGGCGCGCCTGGCGCCCGCCGACGCGGACGTAGCCGATTTGCGCAGCGCGCTCGAGCCCCTGCTGGCCCTGGCGGGCAGCGGCGCCCTGGCCACGCCGCTGGCATGGGGCGACATCCCCGGCGGGCGCTATTTCACGGAAGGCGGCTTGCGCCGGTACGCCGACCTCGAGCAGGCATTTGCACGCTTTCGCATCGAGGCGACGGGCGGCGCAGCGCCGGCCCTGCGCAAGCTGCGCGGCGAGGATGCATAGATAGATGGTATCAATTGTTGTTTCTGGGTAATTGATAGTCGGTATTGCTTGACGACAAAATCTTATTCATCGACCATGGCGCATCCCTCCCGATTTTCTCTTTTTTATTGGATGCACCATGTTGTCCTCCCTTAAGGCGCGGCTGATCGCCATCGCCGTTTCCATCGTCGTGCTGGCCATGCTGGCCGTCGCCATCGCCAATTTCTTCACCACGCGCTCCAGTACCCTGGCCGCGCTCGACACGCAGATGCTGCAGCTGTCGCACAGCCACGCCACGGCCATCGCCGAATGGCTGCGTTCCAAGCAGGCCGTCGTGGGCTCGCTCAAGCAGGGCGCCACGGCGGCCGACCCCTTGCCTGCCCTGAAGGCGGCCGAGCAGGCGGGCACCTTCGACATGGCGTATGTCGGCTTTGCCGACAAGCATGCCGTGTTTTCGCAGGAACGCCAGCGCGCGGCCGACTACGATCCCACGGCGCGGCCCTGGTACAAGCAGGCGGCCGCGGCGGGCGGTCCCGTCATCACGCCGCCGTACATCGGCGCCAGCACGGGCAAGCTGGTGGTGACGTTTGCCGAGCCGCTGGGCGGCAAGGGCAGCGTGGCGGGCGTGCTGGCGGCCGACGTGATGATGGATGCGGTGGTGCAAAACGTCGCCTCGATCAAGCCGACGCCCGCCAGCTACGGCTTTCTCGTCGACGGCGGCGGCAAGATCATCGCCCACCCGGATGCCAAGCTGACCCTCAAGCCGCTGGCCGAACTCGATCCCGGCCTGAGCGCGCAGGCGCTGGCCGATATCGAAAAGAGCGGCGATGGCGCGGCCATCCGCCTGGACGGGCGCGATGGGATTTTGCACGTGAGTAAGGTGCCGGGCAGCGACTGGCTGCTGGCTACCGTGCTCGACCGCGCGGAAGCGACGCAGGCCCTGAGTTCCATGCTGCGCGCCTCGGCCCTGACGGCCCTGCTGGTGCTGGTCCTGGCCGCCACGGTATTGAGCGCGCTGGTGGCGCGCGCCCTGCGCCGCCTGGGCCTCGTGCGCGACGCCATGGAAGCCATCGCCACGGGCGACGGCGACCTGACCAGCCGCCTGGACGCGCAAGGTTCGGACGAGCTGGCGCAGATCGCCAAGGCCTTTAATTTGTTCGTGGAAAAGATCGCCACCGTGCTGGTGCAGATCCGCAGCATCAGCACCCTGGTGCGCAGCGAATCGGCCGATATTGCCGCCGGCAATGCCGACCTGTCCTCGCGCACGGAAGCGCAGGCGGGCGCGCTGGAAGAGACGGCCAGTTCGATGGATGAGCTGACCTCGACCGTGAAGCAGAATGCGGAAAACGCGCATGCGGCCAACGAGCTGGCCGTGTCCGCCTCGCAAGTGGCGGCCAAGGGCGGCCGCGTGGTGCAGCAGGTGGTGGGCACCATGGCGGGCATCCAGGAAAGCTCGCGCAAGATCGTCGACATCATCGGCGTGATCGATGGCATCGCCTTCCAGACGAATATCCTGGCCCTGAACGCGGCCGTCGAGGCGGCGCGCGCGGGCGAGCAGGGCAGGGGCTTTGCCGTGGTCGCGTCCGAAGTGCGCAACCTGGCGCAACGCTCCGCCGGTGCGGCGAAGGAAATCAAGGAGCTGATCGGCGACTCGGTGGAGAAGGTCGATGCGGGCGGGCGCCTCGTCGACGAGGCGGGCCAGACCATGGACCAGGTGGTGGCGTCGGTGCAGCAATTGACCGCCATCATGAGCGAGATCACGGTGGCCAGCCGCGAACAGAGCGCCGGCATCGGCGAGATCAATACGGCCGTCACGCACATGGATACCATGACCCAGCAGAACGCGGCCCTCGTCGAGCAAGCGGCAGCCGCCGCGGAGAGCCTGCAGGAGCAGGCCGTGGACCTGGCGCAGGCTGTCGGCATGTTCCGCCTGGGCGATGCGGGCCCTGCTGCGGCACCGGCGCCGGTGACGCGCCTCAAGGCGAAGCCGGCCGCGCCGGCGCCACGCGCGCTGGCCCGTGCACTGTCGCCGGTCAAGCCCGTCAAGGCGGCCAGGTCCGGCGCCGACGAGTGGGAAGAGTTTTAAGCTGCAAGCGTAGCGATCTGCGCGTTTATCCGCGTTTTTGTCAGGCCAGCCTGCCAAAAGCGCAGTTCGTCGCAATCGGCGTGCCCGCCGGGGGCGGTATGGCTATAGTGACACCATACCGCAAGCCCATCGCCAGACACCCGAGGAGAACAACATGAACGTCGCTAAAAACATGGAAATCATTGCCGTTGCCGCCGCCATCCTGGTCAGCGCCAGCTGCTACGCCATCGCTCCAGCCGCGCCGGCCCTGCAAGTGGCCAGCGCCACGGTCACTCAGGCTGCCCCGGCCGGCAAGACCGCCACGTCCATGCACGTGGTGCAAGTCAAGGCCAAGCGCCTGAGCGCCGCCGAAAAAGCCCGTTTCGCTTAATTGATTGTCAGCAATTTTCAGCGCTGCTACAGTGGCAGCCAGTGGCAATGCGCAGGTGCCCCGGGAGGGCGCCGCGACACATAAAAACAAGATACCGAGGATGCACTACATGAAAAAGACACTGCAACTGGCGCTGCTGTTGCTGGCGACACTGGGCCTGGCGCGCGGCGCGGCCGCCGAGACCCGCCTGCTGGAAATGCGCACCATCGATGCCCGCGTGGTGCGCGTCAAGCTCGATGGCGTGATGGAAGTGCGCATCCGCCAGGGCAATGTGCCCTCGCTGAGCATCACGGCCGACAAGCGCTACATCGCCGACGTCAGCACGGCGCAAAGCGGCGACACCCTGCACATCGAAACGGAAGTGCGCGGCTTCAAGCTCAATCCTGCGTCGATCCGCGCGGAACTGGTCTTGCCGAACCTGCGCGAACTGAGCTCCGAAGGCTTCGGCAGCACGGACATTACGGGCTTCACGGGCGAGGAACTGACCTTGTCGCTGGAAGGGGCAGGCAGCATCAAGGTCGTCGGCGACTACCGCAAGCTCAATGCCAGCCTGGGCGGCGTGGGCAGCATGCAGATCTGGGTCGGCAACAATGAGAAGGCGGACCTGGACCTGCAGGGCGCCGGCTCCGTCGTGCTCGGTGGCCGCGGGCGCGTGCTGAAAGCCAGCCTGGGCGGCCTGGGCAGCCTGAACGCGAAGCAATTCGAAGCCGATGCCGTCAACCTGGAATTGAGCGGACTGGGCAATGCCACGGTCAACGCCCACACGAATGCCAAGCTGAACCTGAGCGGACTCGGTTCGGTGGTGGTGTACGGCAAGCCGGCCAACCGCGATGTCAGCGTCGAGGGCCTGGGCAAGGTCAGCTGGAAGTAAGCGCGGCCAAGCCTGGGTATCTTCAGGCTGGATAAGAAAAAGCAGTGAGACTACATCCCATTCCGATGAAAAAACTGATCATTACATTATGCATGCTGTGTGTCATACAGCTACCCGCGCGGGCCGGCTTCGTCGAAGGTGCCAGTGCCTACAACAACAAGAACTACGCCCTGGCCTACAAGGAAATCTTGCCCTTGGCCAAGGCCGGCAATGCCGATGCCCAGCACTTGCTGGGCTTGATGTATTACATGGGACGTGGCTTGCCGCAGGATTACAAGCAAGCCATGTTCTGGCACCGCAAGGCGGCCGAGCAGGGCAAGGCCGACGCCCAGTACGTGGTGGGCGCTATGTATTACACGGGTAACGCCGTGCTGCAGGACCACAAGCAGGCCGTGGGCTGGTTTCGCAAGGCGGCCGAGCAGAACCATGCGGAAGCGCAGCAGGTGCTGGGCCTGATGTACCGCTACCACATGGGCGGCGTGCAGCAGGATAACGTCATCGCCTACATGCTGTGGAACCTGGCGGCGGCGAACGGCAATGCGAATGCGGCCGACCAGCGCGCCGCCGTCGTGCGCAAGATGACGCATGAGCAGGTCGAGGAGGGGCAGGCCCTGTCCGCCAAGTGGAAGCCGGGCACCCCCTTGCCGCGCCAATCGAAAACGGGCGGCGGCTGACGGGCGGTGGTCTGCAAGGGCAGGCGGCTTGGCGTACAATCGCCGTTTTCCCCCTTGAAAGAGTCCCGCCATGCGTGCAGTTGCCATCAGCCAGCCCGGTCCCGCCGACGTTCTGCAGGTCACCGAATGTCCCGTCCCCGCCTTCAAGGCGGGTGAACTGCTGATCAAGGTGCACGCGGCCGGCATCAACCGTCCCGACGTGCTGCAGCGCCTGGGCAAGTATGCGCCGCCGGCCGGCGCATCGGACTTGCCGGGCCTGGAAGTGGCGGGCGAAATCGTCGATGGCGACTTTACCAACACCGCATTCAGGAAGGGCGACCTGGTCTGCGCGCTGGTGCAGGGCGGCGGCTATGCCGAATACTGCGCCGCGCCCGCCGGCCAGTGCCTGCCCTTGCCCCAGGGCTTGACGGCGCTGGAAGGCGCGTCCCTGCCGGAAAACTTCTTTACCGTCTGGAGCAATGTCTTCGACCGCTGCGCGCTGGCCGACGGCGAAACCCTGCTGGTGCAGGGCGGCACGTCGGGCATCGGCGTGACGGCCATCCAGCTGGCGGCGGCCCTCGGCCACCGCGTCTTCGCCACGGCGGGCAGCGACGAGAAGGCGCGCGCCTGCGAGGCGCTGGGCGCCGAACGGGGCATCAATTACCGCACGGAAGATTTCGTTGCTGTCGTCAAGGAGTTGACCAATGGCAAGGGCGTCGACGTCATCCTCGACATGGTGGGCGGCGACTACCTGCCGCGCGAGATTGCCTGTCTGGCCGACGATGGCCGCATCGGCCTCATCGCCGTGCAGGGCGGCACCAAGGCGGAACTGGACCTGGGTACCTTGCTGCGCCGCCGCCTGACGGTGACCGGTTCCACCTTGCGTCCCCGTTCCGTGGCCTTCAAGGCCGCCATCGCGCAGCAGTTGCGCGCGACCGTCTGGCCCCTGATCGAAGCGGGCAAGATCAAGCCCGTCATCTACAAAACTTTCCCCTTGGAAAAAGCCAACGAGGCGCATGCGCTGATGGAGGCGAGCACGCACGTGGGCAAGATCATGTTGCAAGTTGCCTGAAACGGGGCACTGCCTGTTTGACCGGCATCGGTGCCGGGGTTAGAATGACGGGTTATTAGAATTTAGGCTACTATGCGTCGCAAACTCGTCGTCGGAAATTGGAAAATGAACGGCAGTCGCACCTCGAACGCGGTGTTATTGTCTGAAATAGTTGCTGGTCTGGCTGCCTCGGGCGCCGCCAGCGCCGTCTGTGTGCCCGCGCCGTACCTGGCGCAGTGCCAGGCGCAATTGGCAGGCTCGGCCCTGGCCTGGGGCGCGCAGGACGTGTCGGCCCATGCGGGCGGCGCGTACACGGGAGAAATCTCGACCGCCATGCTGCAGGATTTCGGCTGCAGCTATGTGGTGATCGGGCATTCCGAGCGCCGCGCCTACCACGGCGAGAGCGATGCGCAAGTGGCGGCCAAGACGGTTGCCGCGCTGGCGGCAGGCATCACGCCTATCGTCTGCATCGGCGAGACGCTGGCGCAGCGCGAAGCGGGCCAGACCGACGCCGTCGTGGCGCAGCAGCTGGGCGTCGTGCTGGCGGCCATTGCCGCCGACGACGTGGCGAAACTGGTGCTGGCCTATGAGCCGGTCTGGGCCATCGGCACGGGCAAGACGGCCACGCCGCAGATGGCGCAGGACGTGCATCAGGTATTGCGCAGCCAGCTGGCGGCAAAGAATGCGGTAGCGGCCGCCGGCGTGCAGATCCTGTACGGCGGCAGCATGAAGCCGGAGAACGCAAAAGAATTGATGGCGATGCCGGATATCGATGGCGGTCTGATCGGTGGGGCAGCATTGAAGGCGGCGGATTTCCTGGCGATTATTCACGCCGCCGATTGAATTAATTTAAACTGAGAATGGAATTGCAATGAACATGATGTTCAATCTGGTAGTGGTGGTACAGGTTATTTCGGCATTGTCGATTATCGCGCTGGTGTTGCTGCAGCACGGCAAGGGCGCCGACATGGGCGCCGCCTTCGGTTCGGGCGCCTCGGGCAGCCTGTTCGGTGCGACGGGTTCGTCGAACTTCATGTCCAAGTCGACGGGCGTTGCCGCCGCGATCTTCTTCGGTGCCACCCTGGCGCTGTCGCTGATGGCGAACCAGCGCGCCACCACGGTGGGTGGCGGCGTGATGGACAAGGTTGTCAAGCCGGTGCCAGTGACCGGCGCGGGCGCGATCCCGACGACGGTGCCTGCGGCCCCGGCTGCCAGCGCTCCGGCTGCTGCCGCACCCGTTGCCAGCACCCCGGCCGGCGCGATTCCGAAGTAATCTGCAGGCAGGTGAGTAGCAGCTCGATGCCTCATCGAGAGTAATTCTCATTACGGGCAGATTATTGCTCAATGTTTTGGCAGTGCGGCAGGAAAAAATCGTGACGCGCTGGAAGATGTAAAAATTTATCGTTTTTATCTGTGTTTTGATGCATTTGTGCATTAACTTTAGCGGCAAAGCAGAGTAGAATACGGGCCTTACCGCCGACGTGGTGAAATTGGTAGACACGCTATCTTGAGGGGGTAGTGGCGAAAGCTGTACGAGTTCGAGTCTCGTCGTCGGCACCAGAAATCAGAAGCCAGCAACGGCGCACGAGCCATGGCTCGTACAAAGTTGCTGGCTTTTTTTACGAGGATGTGTCGTTCGATCCTGGTCTTAGCTTTGATTGGGGTCGTGCGTTAGATACGCTGCAAATGATCGCAGCGTCCTCATTTAACCGATCGTTCAATATAAGCTTATCAATCGTGAACCTCGAAAATTACTTCCCCGTCCTGCTGTTCATTCTTATCGGCCTTGGTGTCGGTATCGCTCCCCAGCTCCTGGGGCGCCTGTTAGGTCCTAACAAGCCTGACGCAGCAAAACTCTCCCCGTACGAATGTGGCTTTGAAGCATTCGAAGACGCGCGCATGAAATTCGATGTGCGCTACTATCTGGTCGCAATCCTGTTTATTTTGTTCGATCTGGAAACGGCATTCTTTTTCCCATGGGGCGTTGCAATGCGCGACCTGGGCTGGGCCGGTTTCGTCACGATGATGGTGTTCATCGCTGAATTCGTGGTCGGATTTTGGTACATTTGGAAGAAAGGTGCCCTTGACTGGGAATAAGCCATGGCTATTGAAGGCGTATTAAGCGAAGGTTTCATCACCACCTCGGCCGACAAGCTGATCAACTGGGCGCGCACCGGGTCTATGTTCCCGATGACGTTCGGTCTGGCCTGCTGTGCGGTCGAAATGATGCATGTGGGCGCAGCCCGCTACGATATGGACCGTTTCGGCGTCGTGTTCCGTCCGTCGCCACGTCAGTCCGACGTCATGATCGTTGCCGGTACCCTGTGCAACAAGATGGCGCCGGCCCTGCGCAAGGTCTACGACCAGATGGCAGAGCCACGCTGGGTCATCTCGATGGGTTCCTGCGCCAATGGCGGCGGGTACTACCATTACTCCTACTCCGTGGTGCGCGGCTGCGACCGCATCGTGCCCGTCGACGTGTATGTGCCTGGCTGTCCTCCGACCGCTGAAGCCTTGCTGTACGGCATCATGCAGTTGCAGAACAAGATCAAGCGTACCAGCACGATCGCACGCTAACCGGGCCGCTTCAGATTATGACAACACATTTAGAAGTATTGCAAAACGCCCTCGGCACTGCCCTGGGCGAACGCGTTAGCACGACCGTTACCCTGGGCGAAGTCACCTTGCTGGTCAAGGCAGAAGACTACCTGGGCGTGATGCAGACCCTGCGCGACGATCCGACCCTGCATTTCGAGCAATTGATCGATCTGTGCGGCGTCGACTACTCGACCTACGGCGATGGCACTTGGGATGGCTTGCGTTACGCGGCCGTTTCGCATTTGCTGTCGGTCAAGCACAACTGGCGCGTGCGCGTGCGCGTGTTCGCACCGGACGACGACATGCCGCTGCTGCCCTCCGTGGTGAACATCTGGCGCGCCGTTAACTGGTACGAGCGCGAAGCGTTCGACATGTTCGGCATCCTCTTCGAAGGCCACAACGACTTGCGCCGCCTGCTGACCGACTACGGTTTCATCGGCCATCCGTTCCGCAAGGATTTCCCCGTCTCCGGCTATGTCGAGATGCGCTACGATCCGGAACAAAAGCGCGTGATTTACCAGCCCGTGACGATCGAGCCGCGGGAAAACGTGCCGCGCGTGATCCGCGAAGAACATTACGGGATGAAATAATGTCTGAAATTAAGAACTACACCCTGAACTTTGGGCCGCAGCATCCGGCCGCGCACGGCGTGCTGCGCCTGGTGCTGGAGCTCGATGGCGAAGTCATCCAGCGTGCCGACCCGCATATCGGCCTGCTGCACCGCGGCACCGAAAAGCTGGCCGAGCAAAAGACCTACCTGCAATCCGTGCCGTACATGGACCGTCTCGACTATGTGTCGATGATGTGCAATGAGCACGCGTACGTGATGGCCATCGAAAAGATGCTGGGCCTGGAAGTGCCCCTGCGCGCGCAATACATCCGCGTCATGTTCGACGAGATCACGCGCATCCTGAACCACTTGATGTGGCTCGGCGCGCACGCGCTGGACGTCGGCGCCATGGGTCCGTTCCTGTATTGCTTCCGCGACCGCGAAGACTTGTTCGACGCCTACGAGGCAGTGTCGGGCGCGCGCATGCACGCGGCCTACTACCGCCCGGGCGGCGTGTACCGCGACCTGCCGGACGCGATGCCACAGCACAAGGCCTCGATCATCCGCAACGCCAAGGCGATTTCCAAGCTGAATGAAAACCGCCAGGGTTCCCTGCTGGACTTCATCGAAGACTTTGCGCGCCGTTTCCCGAACTCGGTGGACGAGTACGAAACCTTGCTGACCGACAACCGTATCTGGAAACAGCGTACCGTCGGCATCGGCGTGGTCTCGCCGGAAGATGCGCTGGCCATGGGCTTCACGGGCGCCATGCTGCGCGGCTCGGGCGTGCAGTGGGACTTGCGCAAGAAACAGCCGTACGAAGTGTACGACCTGATGGATTTCGACATTCCTATCGGCACCAACGGCGACTGCTACGACCGCTACCTGGTCCGCGTGGAAGAGCTGCGCCAGTCGAACCGCATCATCAAGCAATGCGTGGAGTGGCTGCGCAACAATGAAGGTCCTGTCATAACCAGCAACCGCAAGGTGGCGCCTCCGGGCCGCGTCGACATGAAGACCAACATGGAATCGCTGATTCACCACTTCAAGCTGTTCACGGAAGGTTTCCACGTGCCGCCAGGCGAGGCCTACAGCGCCGTGGAACATCCGAAGGGCGAGTTCGGCGTGTACCTGGTGTCCGATGGCGCCAACAAGCCGTACCGCATGAAACTGCGCGCGCCAGACTACGCCCACTTGCAGTCGCTCGATGAGATGGCGCGTGGACACATGATTGCCGACGCCGTGACCATCATCGGGACGCAAGATATCGTGTTCGGCAGTATTGACCGCTAAGAGGCAAAAAGTATGTTGTTATCAGAGCAATGCTATAAGAAAATTGACCGCGAGCTGGCCAAGTACCCGGCCGACCAGCGTCAATCCGCCGTCATGGCCGCGCTGGCCCATGCCCAGGATGAACTGGGCTGGCTGGCGCCGGAAACCATGAAGGAACTGGCCGATTACATCGGCATGCCGGCCATTGCCGTGCAGGAAGTGGCCACGTTCTACAATATGTACAACGTGAAACCCGTGGGCAAGCACAAGATCACCGTGTGCACCAACCTGCCATGCGCCCTGTCGGGCGGCGTGCGGGCTGCAGACTACCTGAAGCAGAAGCTGGGCATCGATTTCCGCGAAACCACCCCTGACGGCCAGTTCACCCTGGTTGAAGGCGAGTGCATGGGTGCGTGCGGCGATGCGCCTGTCTTGCTGGTCAGCAATAAAACCATGTGCAGCTGGATGTCGAACGAGAAAATCGACGCCATGCTGGAGGAACTCAAGAAATGACGTCACTCCACAACCGCCATATCGATCCATTGATCCTGAAGGATCTGGATGGCAAGAACTGGCATTTGCAAGATTATGTGAACCGCGGGGGCTATTCGGCTCTGCGGCGTATCCTGGAAGAGAAAATCACGCCGGAACAGATCATCGCCGACCTTAAGGCTTCGTCCTTGCGCGGCCGTGGCGGCGCGGGTTTCCCTACCGGCCTGAAGTGGAGCTTCATGCCGCGCCAGTTCCCGGGCCAGAAATACCTCGTCTGCAATACAGATGAAGGCGAACCGGGCACCTTCAAGGACCGCGACATCATTCGTTACAATCCCCATGCGCTGATCGAAGGCATGGCCATTGGCGCTTACGCCATGGGCATCACCGTGGGTTATAACTACATCCACGGCGAGATCTTCCAGGAATACCTGCGTTTCGAAGAAGCGCTGGAAGAGGCGCGCGCCGCCGGTTTCCTGGGCGACAAGATCATGGGCAGCGAATTCTCGTTCCAGTTGCATGCGCACCATGGTTATGGCGCCTACATCTGCGGCGAAGAAACGGCCCTGCTGGAGTCGCTGGAAGGCAAGAAAGGCCAGCCGCGCTTCAAGCCGCCTTTCCCTGCCTCGTTTGGCCTGTACGGCAAGCCGACGACGATCAACAACACGGAAACCTTCGCGGCCGTGCCATTCGTGCTGAACATCGGTCCAGAGAAGTACCTGGCGATGGGCAAGCCGAACAATGGCGGTTCGAAGATCTTCTCGATCTCGGGCGACGTGGAAAAACCGGGCAACTACGAAGTGCCGCTCGGCACCCCGTTCGCCAAGCTGCTGGAACTGGCAGGCGGCATGCGCGGTGGCAAAAAGATCAAGGCCGTGATCCCTGGCGGTTCGTCCGCTCCGGTGATCCGCGGCGACATCATGATGCAGACCGACCTGGACTATGACTCGATCGCGAAAGCCGGTTCGATGCTGGGTTCGGGCGCCGTCATCGTGATGGACGAAACACGCTGCATGGTAAAGGCGCTGGAACGCCTGTCCTACTTCTATTTTGAAGAATCGTGCGGCCAGTGTACGCCTTGCCGTGAAGGCACAGGCTGGATGTACCGCATGGTGCATCGCATCGAGCAGGGGCAGGGTCGTCCAGACGACCTGGACATGCTCAACTCGATCGCCGACAACATCCAGGGCCGCACCATTTGCGCGCTGGGCGATGCGGCTGCCATGCCGGTACGGGCCTTCATTAAGAATTTCCGTGAAGAATTTGAATATCATATCGAGCACAAGCATTGCCTAGTGCCCGCATATATCTAAGCTGCGTCAGGTAACGATCACCATGGTTGAAATCGAAATAGACGGCAAAAAAGTCGAAGTCCCTGCTGGTAGCATGGTGATGGACGCCGCCAACAAATTGGGAACCTACATTCCGCACTTCTGCTATCACAAGAAATTGTCGATCGCAGCGAACTGCCGCATGTGCCTGGTCGAAGTGGAAAAGGCGCCGAAGCCTTTGCCCGCTTGTGCGACCCCGGTCAGTGCCGGCATGATCGTGCGCTCCGCCAGCGATAAAGCTGTGCAGGCGCAAAAGTCGGTCATGGAATTCTTGCTGATTAACCACCCGCTCGACTGCCCGATCTGCGATCAGGGCGGCGAGTGCCAGTTGCAAGACTTGGCAGTGGGCTACGGCAAGAGCGAATCACGCTACAAGGAAGACAAGCGCGTCGTCACGCCGAAGGAAGCCGGTCCGCTGGTGTCCATGCAGGAAATGTCGCGCTGCATCCAGTGCACCCGCTGCGTACGCTTTGGCCAGGAAGTGGCCGGCGTGATGGAGCTGGGCATGATCGGCCGCGGCGAGCACTCGGAAATCGTGTCGTTTGTCGGCCAGTCGGTCGACTCCGAACTGTCGGGCAACATGATCGACCTGTGCCCGGTCGGCGCGCTGACGTCGAAGCCGTTCCGCTACAGCGCCCGTACGTGGGAACTGTCGCGCCGCAAATCGGTCAGCCCGCATGACGGCCTCGGTGCTAACCTGATCGTGCAAGTGAAAGCTGGCAAGGTCAAGCGCGTACTGCCGCTGGAAAACGAAGCTGTCAACGAATGCTGGATCTCGGACAAGGACCGTTTCTCGTACGAAGCGCTGGACAGTGCCGAACGCCTGACCTCGCCGATGCTGAAACAAGGCAACGCGTGGAAGGAAGTCGATTGGCAGACGGCGCTGGAATACGTGGCGCACGGTTTGAAAAATATCAAGCACGAGCATGGCGCCGACGCCATTGCCGCGCTGGCCACGCCGCATTCGACCGTCGAAGAGCTGGTCCTGCTGCAAAAAGTCGTCCACGGCCTCGGTTCCGAGAACGTCGACTTCCGCCTGCGCCAGACCGACTTCGCGCTGGACGCGAACGTGAAGCCATGGCTGGGCATGCCGATCAGCGAATTTGGCCAGATCAAGCGCGCCTTCGTCATCGGTTCCTTCCTGCGCAAGGATCACCCCTTGCTGGCGACGCGCTTGCGCGCCTCCGTCAAGGGCGGCGCCAAGCTGTCGATCCTGCACGCCTCCGACGATGATCAGCTGATCACCATCGCCAACAAGATGATCGCAGCGCCGAGCGACTGGCTGGCGGCCTTGTCGGAAGTGGTCGTCGCTGTTGCTAAAGCGAAAGAAATTGCTGCACCGGCCGGTTTCGAAGCCGTCAACGCTTCGGACGTGGCTGTCGCCATCGCCGCCAGCCTGATGGCCGGCGACAACGGCGCCGTGCTGCTGGGTAACGCGGCAACGCAACACCCGCAAGCGTCGCAACTGCATGCTGCCGCGCAATGGATCGCCGAACAGACGGGCGCCAAGCTGGGCTACCTGACGGAAGCGGCCAACACGGTAGGCGCGCACCTGGTCGCCAAGCCGCGCGCCAACGTGCAAGCCGCCTTTGCCGCGCCGAAGAAAGCCTATGTGCTGCTGCACGCCGAGCCGGAACTCGATGCCGCCAATCCACAGGCGGCCCGCGCCGCCCTGGACAAGGCCGAGATGGTCGTGGCCATGTCGGCCTTCAAGCACGGCATGGATTATGCCGACGTGTTGCTGCCGATCGCCCCGTTCGCTGAAACCTCGGGTACCTTCGTCAACTGCGAAGGCCGCGCGCAAAGCTTCAACGGCACCGTGAAACCGCTGGCGGAAACCCGTCCGGCCTGGAAAGTGCTGCGCGTCCTGGGCAATATCCTGGGCCTGGCCGGTTTCGACTACGACACCTCCGAAGCGATCCGCGACGAAGCGTTCGGTGCCGGCGTGACCGACCTGTCGGCACAGCTGAACAACATCGCCAAGAACGCGCCGGAAGCAGCAAGCTATGCACCGGCTTCGCCTGCGCTGCAACGCATTGCCGACGTGCCGATCTACTTCGCCGACGCGCTGGTACGCCGCTCCGAACCGCTGCTGCGCACGGTCGATGGCGCCGCGCCGCAAGCCCATCTGTCGCCAGCATTGGCCGAGAAGCTGGGCATCAAGGCCGGCGACAAGGTCAAGGTGGCGCAAGGCTCCGGCAGCGCCATCCTGGTGGCGGCACTCCATGCCGGCCTGCCAGCCAATGTGGTCAAGGTGTCGGCGGCGCATGCCTCGACGGCTAGCCTGGGCGGCATGTTCGGTGACATCACAGTTGAAACAGCAGAGGGGAAAATCTGATGGCTCTGCCTGAATTTGTAAACGTCATCAACAACGGCGGCAAAGAACTGCTGGGCGGTAGCTGGCCATTCTTCTGGACCCTGATCAAGATCCTCTGCGTGCTGCTGCCGCTGATGGGCCTGGTTGCCTACCTGACCTTGTGGGAACGCAAGCTGATCGGCTGGATCCAGATCCGCGTCGGCCCGAACCGTGTGGGCCCGCTGGGCTTGCTGCAACCGATCGCCGATGCCCTGAAACTCTTGTTCAAAGAGATCATCATCCCGTCCAAGGCCGCCAAGGGCCTGTTCGTGATCGGCCCGATCATGACCATCATGCCGGCCCTGGCCGCCTGGTCGGTCGTGCCCTTCGGTCCGGAAGCCGTGCTGGCCAACGTCAACGCAGGCTTGCTGATGCTGCTGGCGATTACCTCGATGGAAGTCTACGGCATCATCATCGCCGGCTGGGCCTCGAACTCGAAGTACTCGTTCATGGGCGCCATGCGCGCTTCGGCACAGATGATCTCGTACGAAATCCCGATGGGCTTCGTGATGGTCATCGTGCTGATGGTGTCGGGCAGTCTGAACTTCATCGATATCGTCGGCGGCCAGCAAGTCGGCTTCTTTGCCGACAAGGGCGTGAACTTCCTGTCGTGGAACTGGCTGCCGCTGCTGCCGATGTTCGTCATCTACCTGGTGTCGGGCCTGGCTGAAGCCAACCGCCACCCGTTCGACGTCGTCGAAGGCGAGTCGGAAATCGTGGCCGGCCACATGGTCGAGTACTCGGGCATGGCCTACGCCATGTTCATGCTGGCCGAATACGCCAACATGATGCTGATCGGCGCCCTGGCTTCGATCATGTTCCTCGGCGGCTGGTCCGCACCGTTTGCCTTCCTCGAGTTCTGGGGCGGTTTCGGCGGCTTCTTCTGGCTGTTTGCAAAAACCTTCTTCATCGTGTCGGTGTTCATCTGGGTGCGCGGTACTTTCCCACGCTACCGTTATGACCAGATCATGCGCCTCGGTTGGAAAGTGTTTATCCCGTTGACGCTGGTCTACCTGGTCTTCGTCGCTGCCTGGATGCAGACATCCTGGAATATTTGGAAGTAAGAGAGTGCATACGAATGGATAAGGTAAAAGATTTCTTCAGCAGCCTCTTGTTAGGCGAGCTGATCAAGGGCATGGCGCTGACAGGCAAGTACATGTTTTCGCGCAAGATCACGGTGCAATTCCCGGAAGAGAAGACACCGATCTCGCCGCGTTTCCGTGGCTTGCACGCGCTGCGCCGCTACCCGAACGGCGAGGAACGTTGCATCGCCTGCAAACTGTGCGAAGCGGTTTGCCCGGCGATGGCCATCACGATCGAATCGGAGCAGCGTGACGACGGTTCGCGCCGCACCACGCGCTACGATATCGACTTGACCAAGTGCATCTTCTGCGGTTTCTGCGAAGAGTCCTGCCCGGTCGATTCGATCGTCGAGACGCAAATCCTGGAATACCACGGCGAGAAACGCGGGGATTTGTATTACACGAAAGAGATGTTGCTGGCCGTGGGTGATCGTTATGAAAATGACATCGCCGCTGCGCGCGCCGCCGACGCACCTTATCGCTGATGGATGCGCCGCAGCTGAGAAGCTGCGGCGCGCCCCTCGTTCATCTGTACGTCTATTGGGTTTTTTATGGACTTTAAAACAATTTTGTTTTACGCCTTCGCGCTGATTCTGATCATAGCGGCGACACGCGTCATCACGGCCCGTAATCCGGTCCACGCAGTACTGTTCCTGGTACTGTCCTTCTTTTCCGCAGCGGGCATCTGGATGCTGCTGCAAGCTGAATTCCTGGCCATCGTGCTGGTATTGGTGTACGTCGGCGCCGTGATGGTGCTGTTCCTCTTCGTCGTCATGATGCTCGATATCAATATCGACCGCATGCGCGAAGGCTTCTGGGGCTATCTGCCGCTGTCCGTCACGGTGGGCGTGATCATCGTGCTGGAAATGGCGGCCGTCCTGTGGCACGGTTTCCGCAACTTCGCGCCGAGCATCGCTCCCGTGAACGTTAACCTGGGCGGCACCAAGGAACTGGGCCTGTTGATCTACACCAAATATGTGTTCGCTTTCGAGATCGCCGCTGTCGTGCTGCTGGTGGCCATCGTTGCCGCGGTTGCATTGACCCTGCGCAAACGCAAGGACACCAAGCATTTTGCTCCGGGCGATGCGGTACGCGTCAAGCGTAACGACCGCCTGAAGATCGTCAAGATGGACGCGGTCGTCGAGCGTCCTGCAGCTGAGCCGGAAGTTAAGGAGGCACCATGACATTATCGCTCACACATTTTCTGGTCCTGGGCGCGATCCTGTTCGCAATCTCGATCATCGGTATTTTCCTGAACCGCAAGAACATCATCGTATTGCTGATGGCAATCGAATTGATGCTGCTGGCGGTGAATATGAATTTCATCGCGTTCTCCCATTTCATGGGCGACGCGGCCGGTCAGATCTTCGTTTTCTTCATCCTGACGGTTGCCGCCGCTGAGTCGGCTATCGGTCTGGCTATTCTGGTGGTGATGTTCCGTAATCTGGATACCATCAACGTCGAAGACCTGGACAGCCTCAAAGGCTGATGTTTTTCAGACTCGATCTCTCGAATAATAACGATTAAGGTTCATCATGGCGGGGCAACTCCTCAACCCTAACCTCCTTCTTGCCGTACCGCTGGCGCCGCTGGCCGGTGCCGCGATTGCAGGCTTGCTTGGCACCCAGTTCCTGGGTAATTTGGTCGGACGCAAGACGTCGCATACCGCGACGATCTTGGGCGTACTGATTGCATTCATCCTGTCCGTGCAGACATTGCTGGCAGTGATGGATGGCGCGACATTCAATGGCACGATCTATAACTGGATGACGATCGGCACCCTGAAGATGGAAGTGGGCTTCCAGATCGATTCGCTGTCGGCGATGATGATGTGCGTGGTCACCTTCGTTTCCCTGATGGTGCATATCTACACGATCGGCTACATGAAGGATGACGAAGGCTACAACCGCTTCTTCGCCTACATCTCGCTGTTCACGTTCTCGATGCTGATGCTGGTCATGGCCAACAACTTCCTGCAGCTGTTCTTCGGTTGGGAAGCCGTGGGCCTGGTCTCCTACCTCTTGATCGGTTTCTGGTACCAGCGTCCGACGGCCATCGTGGCCAACATGAAGGCGTTCCTGGTCAACCGCGTGGGCGACTTCGGCTTCATCCTGGGCATCGGCCTGCTGCTGGCCTACGCCGGCACCATGAACTACCAGGAAGTGTTCGCCAAGAAAGACGAACTGGCGCTGTTGAGCCTGCCTGGCACCGACTGGGCCCTGCTGACCGTAGCCTGCATCTGCCTGTTCATCGGCGCGATGGGCAAATCGGCGCAGTTCCCGCTGCACGTGTGGCTGCCTGACTCGATGGAAGGTCCTACCCCGATCTCGGCACTGATCCACGCCGCGACGATGGTGACGGCCGGTATCTTCATGGTCTCGCGCATGTCGCCGCTGTTCGAACTGTCCGACACGGCACTGTCCTTCATCCTGGTGATCGGCTCCATCACGGCGCTGTTCATGGGCTTCCTGGGCATCATCCAGAACGACATCAAGCGCGTTGTTGCTTATTCGACACTGTCGCAGCTGGGCTACATGACCGTCGCACTGGGTTCGTCCGCATACTCCGTGGCCGTGTTCCACCTGATGACGCACGCATTCTTCAAGGCACTGCTGTTCCTGGGCGCCGGTTCCGTCATCATCGGCATGCACCACGATCAAGATATCCGCAACATGGGCGGCCTGCGCAAGTACATGCCGATCACTTGGATCACATCCCTGATCGGTTCGCTGGCCCTGATCGGCACGCCGCTGTTCTCCGGTTTCTACTCGAAAGACAGCATCATCGAAGCCGTCGAAGCGACGCACATCTGGGGCGCTGGCTTTGCCCAGTTCGCCGTGCTGGCTGGCGTGTTCGTCACCGCCTTCTACTCGTTCCGCATGTATTTCCTCGTCTTCCACGGCAAGGAACGTTTCGGCCAGGCGCATGCCCACGGCCATGACGACCACCACGCACCGAAAGCGGCCCATGGCGCGCACGGCGATGCACATGACGACCATCACGAAGAGGAAGAGGACGACCACGGCCACCACGGCCTGGAACCTGGCCAGAAGCCGCATGAATCGCCGTTCGTCGTCTGGTTCCCGCTGGTGATGCTGGCGATCCCTTCCTTGATCATCGGTTACATGACGATCGGCCTGATGCTGCATGGCGATTTCTTCAAGGGCGTGATCTTTGTCGGCGAAAACCATCCAGCGATGGAAGAGTTGTCGCACGAATTCCACGGCGCAATGGCGATGGCCATCCACGGCCTGTCGACGGCACCGTTCTGGCTGGCATTGTCCGGCGTGGTGGCAGCCTACTACTGCTACATGGTCAACCCGCGTGTACCGGCCTGGTTCTTTGCCAAGTTCCACGCGATCCACACCCTGCTGGACAACAAGTACTACATGGACAAGTTCAATGAAGTCGTGTTCGCCGGCGGTGCCCGCTTGCTGGGTAATGGCCTGTGGAACTTCGGTGACAAGAAGCTGATCGACGGTTTCGTCGTCAATGGCAGCGCCAAGGTCGTCGCCTGGCTGTCCTCGCTGTCGCGAGTGTTGCAGACCGGCTACATCTATCACTATGCATTCGTGATGATCCTGGGCGTGCTGGGCTTCCTGATCTATTTCCTGCCATTCTGGCCCGCTAAGTAAGCTGACCTGATAAAAGAATACTGAGAACCATGATGCAGTCTACGATTTCTACACTACCTCCTTACCTGAGTCTGTCGATCTGGGTGCCGATCATTTGCGGCGTCCTGGTCCTGGCTCTCGGCCGTGACAGCAAAGCGGGCTTTACCCGCTGGCTGTCGCTGGCTGGCGCGGTGCTCAGCATGCTGTGCACCTTGCCGCTGATCCAGCATTTCGACAACGCCGCCCACGGCATGCAATTCGTCGAAAAGTCGCCCTGGATTGCAACCTTCAATATCTGGTACTCGCTGGGTATCGACGGCCTGTCGCTGTGGTTCGTGCCGCTGACGGCCTTCATCACCGTCATCGTTGTCATTTCCGCATGGCAAGTGATCGAGAAGCGCATCGCCCAGTACATGGGCTCCTTCCTGATCCTGTCGGGCCTGATGATCGGCGTGTTCTGCGCGCTGGACGGCTTGCTGTTCTACTTCTTCTTTGAAGCAACCCTGATCCCGATGTTCATCATCATCGGTATCTGGGGCGGTTCGAACCGCGTGTACGCGTCGTTCAAGTTCTTCCTGTACACCTTCTTCGGTTCGCTGCTGACCCTCGTTGCCATCATCTACCTGCGCAATGTGTCGGGCACCTTCGACATCCTGGCCTGGCATGCGTTCAAGCTGTCGATGAACGAGCAGATCTTCATCTTCCTGGCCTTCCTGATGGCTTTCGCGGTGAAAGTGCCGATGTTCCCCGTCCACACGTGGTTGCCGGACGTCCACGTGGAAGCGCCTACGGGCGGTTCCGCCGTGCTGGCCGCCATCATGCTGAAACTGGGCGCGTACGGCTTCCTGCGTTTCTCGCTGCCGATCACGCCGGACGCCAGCCACTACCTGTCGGGTTTCATGATCGCCTTGTCGCTGATCGCCGTCATCTACATCGGTCTGGTTGCCCTGGTGCAAACCGACATGAAGAAACTGGTCGCCTATTCGTCGATCGCGCACATGGGCTTCGTCACCCTGGGCTTCTTCATGTTCAACGACATTTCGGTGCAGGGCGGTATCGTGCAGATGGTGTCGCACGGCTTCATCTCCGGCGCGATGTTCCTGTGCATCGGCGTGCTGTATGACCGCATGCATACCCGCAACATCGCCGACTACGGCGGCGTCGTGAACCGCATGCCGAAATTTGCCGCCTTCTTCGTGCTGTTCTCGATGGCCAACTGCGGCTTGCCAGCCACGTCCGGCTTCGTCGGCGAGTTCATGGTGATCCTGGGCGCGGTGAAATACAACTTCTGGATCGGTCTGCTGGCTGCAACGGCACTGATCTGGGGCGCGGCGTACTCGCTGTGGATGGCCAAGCGCGTGGTGTTCGGCAAGATCAAGAACAAACATGTGGCCGAATTGACCGACATCAACAAACGTGAATTCTTCATGCTTGCTGTGCTGGCCATCGCCGTGCTCGTGATGGGTCTGTACCCAGCCCCGTTCACCGACACGATGCAAACTTCGGTTGCCGACCTGCTGCAGCATGTCGCCACCAGCAAGTTGCCTTAAATAGAAGACCGATAACATGACTAATGCACCTAATCTGGTACCGCTGTACGCGGAAATCTTTCTGCTGATCGCCACGTCGGCGCTCTTGCTGATCGATATGTTCTTGCCTGCGGCGAAGCGTTCGATCACCTATGCGCTGTCCCTGCTGACCTTGGCCGGCTGCGCCTTGCTGACCGTGGGCGACTTCAACGCGGGCACCACCGTCTACACGTTCCATAACATGTTCGTGTCGGACCCGATGTCGCAGCTGCTGAAACTGTTCTCGTACGGCGCCGTGGCGCTGACCCTGATCTACTCGCGTGCCTACGCTACCGACCGCAGCATGCTGTCGGGTAACCTGGGCGGCGAGTTCTACGTGCTGGCCCTGTTTGCACTGCTGGGCCAGATGATCATGATCTCAGCCAACAACTTCCTGATCATCTACCTGGGTCTGGAACTGATGTCGCTGTCGCTGTACGCGCTGATCGCCTTGCGCCGTGACAATGCCAAGGCCACGGAAGCGGCCATGAAATACTTCATCCTGGGCGCGCTGGCTTCCGGTTTCATGTTGTACGGTATCTCGATGCTGTACGGCGCCTCCGGCACGCTGGACTTGAACGAAGTGCGCGTGGCGCTGGAAAACGGCAAGACCAACGGCACCATCATGGTCTTCGGCCTGGTCTTCCTCGTTGCCGGCCTGGCCTTCAAACTGGGCGTCGTGCCATTCCACATGTGGGTGCCTGACGTGTATCAAGGTTCGCCGACGGCCGTGACCCTGCTGCTGGGCGGCGCGCCGAAGCTGGCCGCATTTGCCATCACCCTGCGCCTGCTGGGCGAGGGCCTGCTGCCGATGGCGCATGACTGGCAGCAAATGCTGCTGGTGCTGGCCGTGATGTCGCTGGCCATCGGTAACTTCACCGCCATCGCGCAAACGAATTTGAAGCGCATGCTGGCGTACTCGACCATCGCGCAAATGGGCTTCGTGCTGCTCGGTCTGCTGTCCGGTACCATGGACGCGCCGAACAACACCCTGAACGCGGCTGGCGCAGCCACCGCCTACGGCGCCTCGATGTACTACGTCATCACCTACGTGTTCACCACCCTGGGTACCTTCGGCGTGATCATGTTGTTGGCACGTAATGGTTTCGAAGCAGAAGAACTGGCCGACTTCAAGGGCCTGGGCAAACGCAGCCCGATCTTCGCGCTGGTGATGACCCTGTTCATGTTCTCGCTGGCGGGCGTGCCGCCGCTGATGGGCTTCATGGCCAAGTATTCGGTGCTGGCATCGGTATTGGCCACGGGCCAGTTGTGGCTGACCATCGCCGCCGTGCTGTTCTCGCTGATTGGCGCCTTCTACTACCTGCGCGTCGTGAAAATGATGTGGTTCGACGAGCCGACCGACAGCAATGCGCTGGTCGTGCATGGCGACATGCGCGTCGTGCTGGCCCTGAACGGCGTGTTCGTCCTGGCGCTGGGCGTGATGCCTAACAGCATCCTGGCTGCCTGCGCGACGGCCATCACCAAGACCCTGGCGACCTGACCGATGGATGTCACCGCCTCGAGCTGGCTGGTGATCGCCCTGGGCATCCTGGGCGCCAACCTGCCATTTCTCAACGAGAAGCTGTTTGCCGCCGTGCCCTTGAAAAAGGCCGCGCCGGCGGAGCAGGGCTGGCGCAAGCCGCTGGCGCTGCGCCTGCTGGAGATGGTGATCTTGTACTTCGTCGTCGGCGCCGTGGCGTTCGCGCTCGAAGCGCGCATCGGCAACGCTTTCCCGCAGACGTGGGAGTTCTATGCCATCACGGGATGCCTGTTCCTCGTGCTGGCCTTCCCCGGCTTTGTCGGACGCTACCTGCGCAAACGCCGTTAGCAACAACGACCGAAAGCGGCGCCTCTGGCGCCGTTTTTTATTGAATAAAGGAATTCCATGGATACCCAAGCCACTGATACGCAATTGATTGAAACCAAGGTCGACGGCGAGCTCGTCTACCAGGGCGGCTTCCTGCGCGTGCAGCGCGACCGTGTCGCCCTGCCTGACGGCAAGATCACGGCACGCGAATTCGTCCTGCATCCGGGCGCCGTCGTCATCCTGCCGCTGCTCGACGACGGCACCGTCCTGATGGAGCGCCAGTACCGCTATCCGCTCGGCCGCGTCTTCATCGAATTCCCGGCAGGCAAGATCGACGCGGGCGAGTCGCACCTGGCCTGCGCCCGGCGCGAACTGCTGGAAGAGACGGGCTACACGGCGACCGACTGGCAATTCGTGTCCACCATCCACAACGCCATCGCCTATTCCGACGAGCACCTGGAACTGTTTTTGGCGCGGGGACTCGTGGCAGGCGAACGCCAGCTCGACGACGGCGAGTTCCTGGAAACGTTTACGGCCACCGTGCCGCAGCTGCTGGACTGGGTCAGGGATGGCACCATCACGGACGTGAAGACCGTCATCGGCATCTTCTGGCTCGACAAGATTACCAGCGGCGCCTGGCAAGCGGCCTGATTCCGCACATGCGCACGGCGATCTTCCTGCTGCTGGCCCTGGCCAGCCTGGGCGCGCACGGCGCTGCGCGCACGCCGTTCCAGGTGCGCTGCGAAGACACGCTCAGCAAGACGGTGTCCGTGCTGACGGTGCAGCAGAACGGCTACAGCATCGACACGCATCTGCCCTACAAGGCGCTGACCGTGATGAAGGGCACGGCGCGGGCGAATACCTGGGTGCTGGGCCTGACGAAGACGGATTCGCAGGTGCAGATCGGGCTGGCCGGCCCCCTGCTGCAAGATCCCGCCAGCGGCTACGAATGCGTGGCGCCGCAGATCAGCGTGAAGATTACCTATGCGCCCGTGGTGATCTATATCGGCCGCGAGTTTGCCCCCGGCACTTGCGCGTATGATGAGATACTCGCGCATGAGCTGCGGCACATGAAGACCTATATGGAGCATTTGCCGCGCGTGGAAAAGACCGTGCGCGCCGCGCTGGCCAGGCGCTTCGAGGCGCGTCCCCTGTATGCGCCCAGCGGCACGGCGAAGGCAGCGCTGGCGCGCGAGATCGATACGGGCTGGCTGCCCTACATCAAGGCGGAAATGCGCAAGGTGGAAGTCTTGCAGGCGGCCATCGATTCGCCGCAGGAATATGCGCGCCTGGGCAAGGCGTGCAATGGCGACATCCAGAATATATTGGCGGGCAAGGCCCAGCCCGCCCAGAAATGACAAGACAAGGAACCGCATGACAGTAGCAGCACCTGGCGTCCGCCACTTTGCGCTGATCCCCGCCGCCGGCGTGGGGGCGCGCATGGAGGCGGGCAGTCCCAAGCAATATCTGCCCATCGCGGGCAAGCCCATGCTGCGCCACGCGCTCGACGCCTTCATCGCCAGCCCCCTGATCGCGCATACCTATGTCGTCGTCAGCGCCGACGATGGCGTCATCGACACGGTCGTGCCCGGACAGGGTGTCACCGTGCTGCGCTGCGGCGGCGCCACGCGCATGGAAAGCATCCTGAATGGCTTGCAAGCCATGCACGGCAGCATCGATGCCCGCGACCAGGTGCTGGTGCACGATGCGGCCCGCCCCGGCCTGACGCCGGCGCTGATCGAAAAACTCATCGTGGAAGTGGGCGGGCATCCGGCCGGCGGCCTGCTGGCCTTGCCCGTGGTCGATACCGTCAAGCGGGCAGGGCCGGGCGCCATCTCGGCGCAGACGGTGCCGCGCGACGGCCTGTGGCTGGCGCAGACGCCGCAGATGTTCAGCTATGCCCTGCTGCACCGGGCCTTGTCCGAAGCGCCGGACCCGCACGCCATCACGGACGACGCCAGCGCCGTCGAAGCGCTGGGCCTGGCGCCGAAGCTCGTCGAAGGCCACCCGCGCAATCTGAAGGTGACCCTGCCGCGCGACATCCAGACGGCCGAACTGTATCTGGCTAACCCCTGCATTTGAAAGAGACTTGCATGAACACAACGACTCCCGACCTCCCGTTCCGCATCGGCCAGGGCTATGACTGCCACGCGCTGGTGGAGCACCGCGACCTGATCATCGGCGGCGTGAAGATTCCCCATCACCTGGGCCTGCTGGGCCACTCCGACGCCGACGTGCTGCTGCACGCGATCACGGACGCGCTCTTCGGCGCCGCCGCCCTGGGCGACATCGGCCGCCATTTCCCCGACACGGACGCGCAATTCAAGGGCGCCGATTCGCGCACCCTGCTGCGCGAGGCCGCGCGCCGCGTACAGGCTACCGGTTATATCATCGGCAATATCGACGCCACCATCATCGCCCAGCGACCGAAGATGGCGCCGCACATCGCCGCCATGTGCGCCAACGTGGCCGAGGACCTGGGCGTGACTTTGGGCCAGGTCAACATCAAGGCGAAGACGAATGAGAAGCTGGGCTACCTGGGCCGGGAAGAGGGCATCGCGGCCGAAGCCGTGGCCTTGCTGCTGCGGGCCTGAGGCACTACTTTCGCATCATCCACTGACAGGAGAGACCATGTTCCAGCTACGACGTATCTGCACCTTGCTTGCACTGGCATTAGCCAGCGCGCCTTCCGCCCACGCCGAACTGGCCGCCACGGGCGAGCCGCCGGCCGCGCGGCAGGCCTGGAAGGCCGAGACGGTGGCCGAGGGCGTGCGCCAGCCGTGGGGCATCGCCTGGCTGGGCGAGGGGCGCGCGCTGGTCACCAGCAAGCAGGGCAGCTTGCATTTGCTCAATGGCAAGAAATTCGAGGACGTGGCGCTGGAAGGCATGCCGGCCGTCTTTACGGGCGGGCAGGGCGGCCTGCTCGATATCGTGCTGCACCCGCAGGATGCGGGCAAGGCGCATCCACGCGTCTACATGACGGTGTCGACGGGCACGAATGACGCGAACCGCACGACCCTCGTGCGCGGCGTGTTCGACGGCAAGAAAGTGACGGGCATCCAGACCCTCTTCAAGGTATCGACCGACAAGAGCGGCGGCCAGCATTTCGGTTCGCGCCTGCTGTGGCTGCCGGACGGCACCTTGCTGATGAGCGTGGCCGATGGCGGCAATCCGCCCCTGCGCATCGGTGACCGCCTGGCGCGCGAGCAGGCGCAGAACCTGGCCACGCACCTCGGCTCCATCCTGCGCCTGACGGAAGACGGCCAACCGGCGCCCGGCAATCCGCTGGCGGCCAAGGGCGCCTTGCCGGAAATCTGGTCATACGGCCACCGCAACGTGCAGGGCCTGGCGCTCGATCCCGTTTCGGGGCGCGTGTGGGCCACGGAACACGGCCCCTACGGCGGTGACGAGCTGAACCTGGTGGTGGCGGGCGGCAACTACGGCTGGCCCCTGCAAAGCTATGGCGCCGACTACAAGACGCATGAACCCGTCGGCAAGCACGAGGTGGCCGGCATGCTCAATCCGAGCGTGGCCTGGGTGCCATCGCCGGCGCCGTCGGGCCTGGCCGTGTACACGGGCGACAAGATTGCCGCCTGGCGCGGCAGCATTTTCAGCGGCGGCCTGGCGGGGCAGGACATCCGCCGCATCGCCGTCGATGCGCAGGGCAAGGTGACGGGGCAGGACCGCCTCGCCATCGGCGCGCGCGTGCGCGACGTGCGCCAGGGACCGGATGGCTACCTGTATGCACTGACGGATGAAGTCAACGGGCGCTTGCTGCGCATCGTGGCGCAGTAACCCGCCGGGCGCCATCTTCGCTTAAGATGGCGCCTTTATTTCAAGACAAGGTGGCGGCATGGCCCGTGATACTTATGCATACCGGCACGTAGCCGTCGAATCGCGCGCCATCCATGGCCGCGTGGAAATCCGCCCCGTGCCGGGCCAGGCTTTTTCGCCCGAGCTGGCCGTGCAGTGCTCGCGCCGCCTGGCCGACCTGCAGCGCTACCCGCTGGGCAGCCGTTTTTTACTCTTCGCCAAGCTGACGGACCGCCTGGGCGGCACGCCCTTCCTGTATGCCTATCACGGCGATGCCGACGTGCCCATGACGCCGGCCGAAGTGACGAAATTCCTCGGCGAATTCAGGCGCGGCCGCATCTGATACCTACGAGGCGATGCAGGCTGCGCCAGCCTTGGCGCTGGCCTGCGGCTTGCTGAACAGTGCAATCGTCAGCGCGCAACCGAGAGCGAACGCGCCGCCCACGACCATCGCGCTGGGCACGCCCAACCGGTCGACGGCCATGCCGCCCAGCAGGGCGCCCGACGCCAGCGATACCTGCACGATGGCAACGAAGAGTGCGCTGCTGCCTTCCATCAGTTCCGGCGCCGCCTTGAACATCCACGTCTGCACGGCGATCGGCATGGCGCCGAAACCGAAGCCCCAGATGGCCACCAGCAACATGGCGGTGAGCGCATGGCTGCCCAGCGCGGCCAGCGCCAGGGTGGACAGTCCCAGCACGGCGCCCGTCACCATCAGCGCGGCCCGCTCGTGGCGCCCGGCGGCCCAGCCGCCCACCAGGTTGCCGATGAAGCCTGCGGCGCCATAGACGAGCAGCATGGCGCTGACGGTGCCGGCCGCCAGGTGCGATACCTGCGTGAGGAAGGGCGCGATATACGTGTAGGCGGCGAACTGGCCCGTGAACAGCATGGCCGTGGCGATCAGTCCCAGGCGCGCCTTGCGGATGCCGAAGATCATCGGCAGCTGGCGCAGGCGGATGGCTTGTGTCGGCGGCAGCTTGGGCAGCAGCAACAGCTGGCCGATGAAGACCAGCACGGCGATGGCGCTGGCCGCGCCGAAGGCCACGCGCCAGCCCACCAGCTCGCCCACGAGGGCGCCGGCCGGCACGCCCGCCACCGTGCCCAGCGAGACGCCGGCGAAGATGATGGACATGGCGCGCGACGCGTGCTGCGGCGCCACCAGGCGCGGGCCGATGGCGCTGCCGATGGCCCAGAAGCCGCCCACGCCCACGCCCAGCAGGGCGCGTCCCAGCAAGATCCAGCCATACGACGGCGCCAGGGCCACCAGCAGGTTCGAGGCGACCAGCAGCGCGGTGAGCGCCAGCAGCACGATGCGGCGGTCCAGGCGGCCCGAGCCGACGGTGACGAGAATGGCGGCAAACGCGGCGACGATGCCGGGCGTGGTGATCATCAGTCCCGCCTGGCCCTTGCTGATGGCCAGTTCGGCCGCCATGGCGGGCAGCAGGCCCACGGGCAGGAATTCGGACGTGACGAGGGCGAAGGCGCCGATGCCGACGGAGAGGACGGCCAGCCAGGGCGCCACGGTGGTATCGTCGCCGGTGGCGGCCGGAGCGGAGGAGGAAGCGGGTGGTGTTTGCATGGTGAAAATCCTGAAAGACGGGTCTAGTGTTTTTAACCGGTCGGTATATAATCAGGGCAGGCAGACAGTGTTGTCAATAATTTTTTTACCGAACGGTATGAAACAAAATAAGCAAGAGGGCAAGGCAAAAACGGGCCGGCCACGCACCTTCGATGCGGACGAGGCGCTCGATTGCGCCATGAAGGTGTTCTGGGAAAAGGGCTATGAAGGCAGTTCGCTGCCGGAACTGACGAAAGCCATGGGCATGAACCGGCCCAGCCTGTATGCCGTCTTCGGCAACAAGGAACAGCTGTTCCACAAGGCGCTCGAGCGCTACAGCGACACGCGCATGCGGTTTTTCGACGCGGCGCTGGAGCAGCCGACGGCGCGCCTGGTGATCGAAGCCTTGCTGACGCAATATGTCGATGCGCAAACCATGCCGGACGGCCCGCACGGCTGCATGGGCGTGAATGCGGCGCTGGCGTGCAGCGACGATGCCTTGCCGATCCGCGATGAATTGTTTGCGCGCCGCCTGCGCGGTGAAATCAAGCTGCGCGACCGCTTGCGGCGCGCCAGGGACGAGGGCGACCTGCCTGCCGATTCCTGTCCCGAGCAGCAGGCGCGCTTCGTCGTCACCCTGTCGCAGGGCATGGCCATCCAGGCCGCCGCCGGCGTCTCGCGCGAACAGCTGCACCAGATGGTGGCATTGTTGTTGCGTAACTGGCCCCTGTAGCGCGCCGTCCCGCCCGGGTCAGCCGATGGTCCTGGCCAGGTCGCTGGGGGCCTTGCGCCGCCAGGCGGCCGTCAGGGCGGCGGCCAGCATGTCCAGTTCGGCATCGGCCAGGCGCACCGTGATGCCGGCCAAGCGCTCGCCCCACCACAGTTTTTCGCAGCCGGCCGGCGTGATGACGGTGGCGATATGCGCCGCTTCCGCGTCGAGCAGCACGTTGATGTGCTCGTCGTCGGGCAGGGTGGCAAAGATCTTCCCGCCCACGCGGAAGGCCGGACGGTCGTGGTGTTCTTCCTCGGTGGTGTCGGGAAACGACAGTGCCAGATAGCGCAGTTCTTCCAGGTCGACCATTTCCTCTTTCCCCCTCATGGACAGATAGTAGCGTGTATGCATTTTGCCATGCTGTTTCACCGCGTGGTGCAGCGGCGTGCGAAAAGAAATGCGCGCAATGCGACAGTGGCCAGGCCGTTTGTGGTGCTCGCGCGACACGCCGCCTCCTGGGAATGCCGCGGCACGGGGTGCAGCACAGGGGCGCGCTGGGGGGATTTTTCGTGCCGGCTCTTGATTGCTAGAAAAATATCTTTCATGGCAAAAAGAAAAATACTTTTCTTATGGGTAAATTAAGATAGAATAGCTTCATCGTCTTGCCTGACCCGTCAACTGTCTGGCTTTGTCCCGGGAACCCGACCCCTTTCCAGGACGCCTGGCTGCCGCCATGGCACCAGGTCCGCGCCGTACTGCGGAAGCTCACGCCACCGACCGCTCATCTTTGCAATCTTAGCGCGCTACGCCGACACGCCTCAATGCAGCGTGTATTCAGCCCAAGCGCCTGCCTGCTGCGCCCACTGAATACTTACTTATTGGATACCATCATGAAAAACTTGCCTAAAATTGCCCTGTCCCTGATCGCCGTCGGCGTGTTTGCGCAGGCGAACGCCAGCACCATCACCCTGTCCACGGGCTTTTCCGATGCCAGCGCACAAGCGTCGGCCGCCGCCTACGCCTCCGTGGTGAACGCCGCCGTGGCCGCGCCGGGCGCCGGCTACGGTTCGACGACGATTGCCAGCTATGACAACGTCAACAACAGCAGCCTGTTCGGCAGCAACACGAACATCGCCTTCAAGTCCGTCATCAACTTCGGCGTCAGCGCCACGGACGCGGGCGCCTGGAGCTTCCGCAGCGGCGTCGATTTCGGCAAGGGCGGCGCCCTGTTCCTCGACGGCGTGGCGCTGGACGTGAAGAGCAACGACATGTGGTGGGCAGGTAACTACAACAATGCCAGCCAGTTCCTCAGCGGTTCGGGCTCCCTGGCGGCCGGCAACCATACCCTGACCATCTACGGCCTGGAAGGCTGCTGCGATGGCGGCCAGCAAGTGCAGTTCAAGGCGGGCAACAGCAATTTCGCCAGCTTTGCCGCCAATGACGGCCTGGTCTCGGCCGTGCCGGAACCGACCACCTACGCCATGCTGCTGATCGGCCTGGGCTTGCTGGGCTTTACGGCACGCCGCAAGCAGGAAGCCAAGTTCTAAGTCGTCGCCGCCGCCGCGCCCCTGGCGGCGCAGGACGTAAAAAAGCCCGCCGGTCCGCAAGGACCCGGCGGGCTTTTTGCATGGCGGGCACGATGCCTATTCCTCGCCTTCGCCTTCGCTGTCGTCGTCTGCGCCGCCCTTGGCCGACTTGCCCCGTTCCGTATCGACGCCTTGCTGCAGGCTGGCCGCCTCCTGGAAGAACGTGGCCGTCGCATGGTTCGGACTCAGGCGCAGTGCCGGCGGGTAGAGCACGGACATGTAGGGCTCGTCGGCCAGGCGGCCGCTGATCTGCAGGTTGCTCAGCAAGATCAGGCTCGAGCCGATGATGGCCAGCACCACGGCCACGAGGGCGAAGCGGCGCGGATGCTGCGGCTTGATCGTGCACAAATGGAAGTAGATCATGGCGCAGACAATGACGATGAACATATGCCGTCCGTAGCGCGTCAGCACCTCCAGCGACAGCGCGTAGGCCGTCATGCTGCTGCCCAGTTCCCACGCTTCCATGGCCAGCAAGCCGCAGCCGATGATGAACAGGTGGCGGCCGAAACGCGCCGTCTGGCCGAACAGGCGGTTCGCCACGGCCCAGATCGACGCCCACACGAGGCCGCCGGCCAGCGCGTAAGCGATGATCATCAGGTAGGCAATCGGATCGAAGGCATCCGCGTCGCCCAGCCAGTTGCTGAAGGCGGCCGAGGCGCCGATCATGGCCAGGCCCGCCACGGCGGGGCGCAAGCCCTCCCAGTCGTGCATGGTGGTGTCGCTCAGTTCGGGCGCCACCGGATGGTCGCTGGAGCGCACGCGCAGGCGCGTATGGCCCAGGCGCACGACGCTGTCGCCGCGCAATGCCACTTGCAGCTGCCGCTGGCCGCGGTGGATCACGCCGTTGTGGCTGCCCAGGTCGCGCAGCAGCAGGCCGCCGGCGCCATCGTCCTCGATGACGGCATGCGCGGCGGCCGTGTGCGCGTCGTCGAGGATGAAGTCATTGTCATAGCCGCGGCCGATGCGGATCGGCAAGGCGTCGATGCGCTGGCGCTGCTGCACGTCGCCATTCTCGGCAAGGATTTCGAGGTAGTAGGGAGGCTTCATGGCTTGCGTGGGCTTTCCCGCGACAGCGCTTCGAGGAAGACGCGGGTGACGCGCATGCCGTTGGCGTAGGACACGCCGCGCGCGTCGACGCGGCTTTGCAGGTTCATCAGTGGCTCATCGGTGCTGGCGGCCAGCAGGGCAAAATCGTACAGGCCGGTAAACTTGCGGTAGGCGCGCACGCACATGACGGCGCGCAGGGGCAGGGTCTTGTTCTTGACGAACTGCTCGATGCAATGGGGCCCCGTCAGGTTGGCGCTCTTGTAGCTGCCGAAGCTTTCATTCTTGAACGAGGCGCTGGCCAGCTCGGCAAAGCGCAGGGCGCCCAGTTCGCTGCTGCGCAGGAATTCGTGGCGCATCGACACCTGCCCCGTCTGCAGGGCGCCGGAAATGAAGATGGCCGATTCCATGGCGCAGCTGGTGTTGTCGATCGTGTAGGGCTTGTCGGACTTCACGTTGGAGCGGCCCCAGCAGCGCATCTGGTCCGATTCGCGCACGGGCACGCGGTACGGTCCCATGGCTTTCAGGCTCAGGGGCTGGTCCAGCAGGCGCGCCAGCATCACGTCCTGGTGCGCCAGCAGCTGCGCCGTCACCAGCGGCTTGAAATCCTTCGGCGGCTTGCCCTGTTGCGCCACCTTGGCCAGCAGCTGCTGGGCGTAGCGGGCCGGCACGAGGAAGCTGACCAGTTCGCCATCGAGGCGCTTCGAGACATTGATGCCGGCGACGTCGCCATTCGCCGTGACGCTGGGGCCGCCGCTCATGCCGGAATTGATCGGTCCCGTAAACATCAGCTGGTCATAGAAGCTGCGCGTGACGACGCCGTTGTATGAGCCTTCCGAGATGGCGAAGCCCAGGTCCAGCGGATTGCCCATGGAATACAGGTATTGGCCCTGCGTCAGCGGCGCCAGTTGTTCCGGCATCTTGAAAAAGCCCGTGCCGTGGCGGTTCACGCGCAGCACGGCCAGGTCGTGCAGCACGTCGACGGCCAGCAGTTCCACATTGCCCCGCTGGCCGCCCGTATCGACCCACTCGCCCACGTAGGTATCGGGGTCGAGCGCGAATTGCGACACGACGTGATAGTTGCTCACCACCAGGTCGCCCGTGCCGATCAAAAAGCCCGAGCCGACGGAGGACTGCGTGCGGCCGTTTTTCAGCAGTACGCGCACTTGCAGGATGTCGGCGCGCGCGGCCGTGTACAGCTTTTGCGCGGCGGAGGACGGCGGGGGCAGGGCGGCGTGTTCGGTGGCGGCGGGCGCGGCGGTGGCCGGCGGCGGCTTGGCGGGGGCCGTGGCCGCGGCGGGAGAAGGCGCCGGGGCCGCGTGGGCGCCTGCGGCGGCGCACAGGCCGGCCAGCAGGAAGGCAAAGTCAGATAATTTCATGCATCCTTTATGCGTGAGCAGGAGCGAAACGGGGAAGCGCTGCCGCGCCGGCCCGGCAAGCCGGTGCAGCAAGCTGGCGCAGCTAGCTGGCGCAGCAAGCTGGTGCCGCAATTACAGGGCGCCGTCTTCCAGCGCCGGCGCCGTCACGGGCGTCATCATATGGCCGAGCTTGCTTTGCTTGGTATTCAGGTAATGCTGGTTGAAGGCATTGCGGTTGACGAGCAGGGGCACCCGTTCGGCCACCGTGACGCCCAGCGCTTCCATGGCCGCGATCTTGCGCGGATTGTTCGTCATCAGGCGCAGGCTGCCGATGCCGAATTGCGCAAACATGGGCTTGCACAAGGTGTAGTTGCGGGCGTCGGCCTTGAAGCCCAGCTGTTCATTCGCCTGCACCGTGTCGGCGCCCGCTTCCTGCAGGCGGTAGGCGCGGATCTTGTTGATCAGGCCGATGCCGCGTCCTTCCTGGCGCAAATACAGCAGGATGCCGCGGCCTTCCTCGGCGATGCGCTTCAGCGCGCCTTCGAGCTGGGCGCCGCAGTCGCAGCGCTGCGAAAACAGCACGTCGCCCGTCAGGCATTCGGAATGCACGCGCGCCAGTACCGGTTCGCCGTTGCCGACATCGCCCAGCACCATGGCCAGGTGTTCCTTGCCCGTGGCGTGCTCGACAAAGGCGTGCAGGGTAAACTGGGCCCACGGCGTCGGCAGTGCGCAGGAAGTCGTGTAATCCAATTCGCCTGTCGCCAGGAGGTCTGCGCCGCTTTGCATGGTTGTGCTCATATAGGTAATTGTCAAAAATAAAGGCGCGCCTGACCACTCCGGTGCCGGCGCGCCCTGTCATCATACCAAAAAGCAGGGGAAGCGATTTCCCCTGGCTGAGTTTTGAAGGCTGGAATGCCTGGTGTCCTTCCTCTAATTGCGGGCGGATCAGGCTTTTGCAAGGCGGCTGGCCTTGCCGAAGCCCCGTTCCACCAGCAAGAGCATGCCGCCGAAGATGGACAGGTTCTTCAGGAAATTCGTCAACTGGTCCTGGAAGTGGGCCGCATCGGCGCTCCAGAAGGCGTGGAAAATCAACGTCGTCGGGATCAGGAACAGCGCCAGCGCCAGGGCGGCCCAGCGTGCCTGCCAGCCCGTGATCAGCAGCAGGCCGCCGCCCACTTCCAGGGCGATCACGCCGACGAGCAGGATGTTTGCCAGCGGCAAGCCCTGGCTGGCCATGTAGCCGGCCACGCCCGCAAAGCCGCCGATTTTCAGCAAGCCCGAGACAAAGAACAGCACGCCAAGGGCGGCACGGCCGAGGGGGAGCAGGATATCGGTAGTGTTTTTCATGGTTTCTCTTTGTTGATATATATGCATTATTTCGGCAAATCGAAGACCAGCACTTCTGCGTCTTCCGCCTGCGTCAGGGTCACGGCCGCTTCCTGCGTCAGCTTCAGCGCATCGCCCGCTTTCAGGGGCGTGCCATTGACGACCAGGCTGCCGCGGATCAGGTGCACATAGGCGATGCGGCCTTCGTCGAGCGCATGTTCGGCTTGCTCGCCTTCCTGCAGGATGCTGGCGTAGATGGCCGCATCCTGGTGGATCAGCACGGAACCCTGGCGGCCGTCGCCCGAGGCGATCAGGCGCAGCTTGCCCCGTTTGCTTTCCTGTGTGAAATGCTTCTCTTCATAGCTGGGCGGGATGCCCGTCACGTTCGGCTGGATCCAGATCTGCAGGAAGTGCAAGCCATCCGTGGCGGAATGGTTGAACTCGCTATGGCGCACGCCGTTGCCGGCGCTCATGCGCTGCACGTCGCCGTAGTGCAGCACGGAGCCGGTGCCCATGCTGTCCTTGTGCTCCAGCGCGCCGTCGAGCACATACGAAATGATTTCCATGTCGCGGTGGCCATGCGTGCCGAAGCCCTGGCCCGGGGTGACCCGGTCTTCATTGATCACCAGCAGGGGGCCAAAACCCATGTGCTTCGGATCGTGGTAGCTGCCGAAGGAAAAACTGTGGTGGGAATTGAGCCAGCCGTGGTTGGCGGCGCCGCGTTCTTCGCTGTGACGAATCTGTAACATGGTGGACTCCGTTTCTGTAAGTGAATGTGCGATAATTTCGAAGGACCGCTGCCTGGCAGTTGCCGTGGCGCCGTATCTGCCCTTCGCTGTACGATGGAGAAAGTATAGGCGTCCCGGGCGGGAAAGAAAAACGGAAAATCTTGCTACCTATGATCGAAAAAATCGAATGTTAAGACTGAGCCTGGAAGCCCTGCAAATCGTCGACGCCATCGACCGCCGCGGATCGTTCTCGTCGGCCGGCAAGGAGTTGCACAAAGTGCCGTCCACCATTTCCTACACGGTGGCCAAGCTGGAGGACGACCTGGGCGTGCAGGTGTTCCAGCGCAACGGCCCGAAGGTCGTGCTGACGGCGGCGGGACAGGAATTGCTGAAGGAAGGGCGCTACCTGCTGAAGGCGGCGCAGGACCTCGAGCACCGCGTGCGCCGCGTGGCCTCGGGCTGGGAGACGGAACTGGCGATCGGCCTCGATTCCATGTTTTCCGCCGTGGCCCTGGCCGAGGACGTGCGCGCCTTCTACGACGTGGCGCAGCAGACGCGCCTGCGCCTGGCGCAGGATGCCCTGTCCGGCACGTGGGAAGCGCTGCTGGACCGGCGCGTCGACCTGCTGGTGGGCGCGCCCGGCGACGGCCCGGCCGGCGGCGGCTATATCGCGCAGCCCATCGGCATGCTCGACTTCGTGTTTGCCGTGGCGCCCGCGCATCCGCTGGCGCAGCTGCCAGGGCCCTTGTCGCGCGGCGATTTGCAGCGGCACCGCGCCGTGGTGGTGGCCGATTCGGCGCGCCAGATGGCGCCGCGCACGGTGGGCCTGCTGCTGGGGCAGGATGCGCTGACGGTGCCGAACATGCAGGTCAAGTTCGATTACCAGGTGCTGGGACTGGGCTTCGGCTTCCTGCCGGGGCCGTGCGCGCGCGCCGCCATCGAACGGGGCTTGCTGGTGGAAAAGGCCGTCGAAGAGCCGAAACCGTCGGAAACGTTTTACCTGGCGTGGCGCGTGGGCGAGGACGGCGCCGCCCTGCGCTGGTGGCTGGCGCGCATGCGCGACGCGCAGCTGTTTGCCCGCCTGGCGCAGCATCTGCCGGGGCGCGCCTGACACGGCACCCGGCCATTCGGCCTGGGTCTTAAAATGTTGACATACGCCAACATTTTTAAGTTACCATATTCATAGTATTTCCACCGTATTCCTGGCCGACTTCCATGCCCCGTAGTGGGATTTTGATGATTACACAGACCGCAGCGCCCCTGATTCCTTCCCCTGGCTTGCCTTCCGCGCGGGGTTGCCGTGCTTGAGGCGAAAGTCGCGCTGTGCCTGCGCCTGTCCCAGGACGCCCGTGAACAGGCGGGGCCGCAGCAGGCCGCCACCCTGGCGCGGCTGCAGGAGGAACTGGAGCGGCTGCGCGGCGCCAGCCGGCCCGTGGTGCGCGTGGCGCCCGCCGATGCCTTGCTGGAAATCGATCCCGATGGCTTCCTCATCGGCTGGAACCATGGCGCCGAACAGATGTTCGGCTATTCCGAACTGGAAGCGCTGGGCCAGCACATCCTGTTCCTGTACCCGGAAGACGACGCGGAAGCGAGCGTGCTGGAGCTGCATGCGGCGCCGGGCGACGTGGCCATGGACGTGCGCCGGCGCAAGAAGTCGGGCATGGTGACGTGGCTGCGCATGCACCGCCACGTGATCCACGACCAGGCCGGCAAGGCGTGCGGCATGGCCGTGCGCCTGTCGGCCTTGAGCGAGCCGCTGTCCGACGTGGACAAGGTCAAGTTGCATGCGCGCATCATCGAAGACAGCGAACAGGCCGTGCTGATCACGGATGCGGAAGAGCGCATCGTCTCCATCAACAGCTCGTTTAGCCGCATCACCGGCTATTCCCCGGCCGAAGCCATCGGCCGCACGCCGGACTTGCTGCGCTCGGGCGTGCACGATCCCGACTTCCGCGCCAAGGTGCGCGCCGCCATGCGCGGCCACGGTTCCTGGCGCGGCGAAATCATCGGCAAGCGCAAGAACGGCGAACTGTTCCCGCAAGACGTCACCATCAGCGTCGTGCGCGACGAGTACGGCGAAATCAGCCATGTGTTTTCCCTGTTTTCCGATATCTCGGTGCACAAGGATGCGGAAGCGCGCATGCAGCGCATGGCCAACTACGACAGCCTGACGGGCTTGCCCAACCGCTGCCTGCTGAACCAGCTGGTGGACCAGGGCCTGGCCGAAGCGAAACGCCAGGGCACGCATGGCGCGCTGATGGTCATCGACATCAGCCGCATCGGCTCCATCAGCGATACCCTGGGCCATGAAGTGGGCGACCAGCTGGTGATCGCCATCGGCCAGCTGTTCCGCGGTGCCCTGCGCGACGCGGACATCCTGGCGCGCGTCGACAACAGCAAGTTCGTCGTGGCGCTGCTGCACATTGAAAAGCGCGAGCATGCGGCCAACGTGGCGCAAAAGCTGCTCAACCTGCTCGAGGCGCCCATCAATATCGATGCGCACGCGCTGCACGTGGGCGCCAGCATCGGCATCACCGTGTATCCGGAAGACGGGCTGGAAGCGCCGGCCCTGTTCCGCTTTGCCGACGTGGCCGTGGCCAAGGCGGGGCAGACCATCGAATCGACCTTCCTGTTCTATCGCGAAGACATGAACCGGCGCGCCAAGGAGCATCTGCGCCTGGAAAGCGAAATGCGCCTGGCGCTGGGCGACAAGGAGCTGGAGTTGCATTACCAGCCGAAGGTGAGCCTGGCCAGCGGACGCATCGTGGGCGCGGAAGCCTTGCTGCGCTGGAAGCATCCCATGCGCGGCATGGTTTCGCCCGGCGTCTTCATCCCCGTTGCCGAGGAAACCAGTTTGATCCTGGAACTGGGCACCTGGGTGCTGGACGAGGCGTGCCGCCAGATCCGCAGCTGGGAAGACCGGGGCCTGCACATGCCGGCCATCGCCGTCAACCTGTCGGCGCGCCAGTTCGACGAGCAGTTGCCGGCGCGCATAGCGGCCGTGCTGGAACGCTACGGCGTGCGGCCCGAGCAGATCATGCTGGAAATCACGGAAAGCCTCTTGATGCGGGGCGCCGACAAGGTCATCGATATCATGAACCAGCTGGTGGCCATGGGCCTGGCGCTGGCGCTGGACGACTTCGGCACGGGCTATTCCAGTCTCGCCTACCTGAAGAAATTCCCCATCAGCACCCTGAAAATCGACCGTTCCTTCGTCATCGGCTTGCCCTTCGAGGAAAACGATTGCGCCATCGCCCGCGCCATCGTCACCATGGCGCAGCAGCTGCGCCAGGAAATCGTCGCCGAAGGGGTGGAAACGGCCGAGCAGATGCGTTTCTTGCGTGAACTGGGCTGCGACCAGCTGCAAGGCTATCTGTTCAGCCCGGCCGTGCCGGCCGCCGAATTCGAGCTGATGCTGGGCGAGGGCAAGCGCCTGCGCCTGGGCGAGGCCGTCGTCTAAGGCTGGTCCAGCCTGACCTTTTCCAGCAGATAATCGAGCATCACGCGCACGCGGGCCGGCACCTGCAAGCCCGGTCCCACGAAGACGGCGTGCACGACTTCCTTGTCGCCCGGGTTGTAATCCTGCAACACGGGGACCAGATCGCCGCGCTCGATATCGCGCAGCACGTGCTGGCGCGAAAAACGTCCCAGTCCCATGCCGGCCAGCACCAGCTGGCGCATGCTTTCGCCATCGCTGACGCAGGTATTGCCCTGCGGCGCCACCTGCACGGTGCCGCCAGCGCCATCGAGGAAGGGCCAGGTTTCGTTCTGGCAGCGGAAATTGAAGGCCAATAAATTGTGTTCGGATAATTCCTGCGGCGTGCGCGGCAGGCCGTGGCGCGCCGCGTAGGCGGGCGAGGCCACCACCAGCATCGCGTCCTCGCCCAGTTTGCGCGCCACCAGGTTCGATTCCTTCAGCTTGCCCGTGCGGATGGCGATGTCGGTGCGGTCTTCCAGCAGGTCGACGACGGCGTCGCTGACGACGACGTCGAGCACGATGTCGGGATAGCGCCGGGCGAACTCGGGCAGGATGGGCAGCAAATGGCGCACGCCGAACGGCACGAAGCAGTTGATGCGCAGGCGCCCGCGCGGCGCCGCGCCCTGCGCCGCCTCGCGCTCGGCCCCATCGATGTCGTCGAGGATGCGCTTGCACTGGATGAAGAAGGCGTCGCCCTCGGGGGTCGTGTGCAGTTGGCGCGTGCTGCGCTGCAGCAAGCGCGCACCCAGGCGCGCTTCCAGGCGATTGATCAGTTTGCTGACGGCCGATGGCGTCAGGGCCAGGCGGCGCGCGGCAGCGGAAAAGGCCCCCGTTTCCACCACGGCCACAAACACGGCCATTTCGAAGGCGCGGTTGATGTCTTGCCTGGCCATTATTGAATCCATTTCACAGGTGTTTCCATTATTGGAGTCTATATCAAAAGCAGTTGGCTCGCTACACTGGCCGGCTTGAACCCTCGTTGGAGCCATCATGACTACCGCACACCGTGTTTCCCCTCCAGCCAGCAAGATGCCGCCCGGCGTGCTGGCGCTGGCCGTCGGCGCCTTCGCCATCGGCGTGACCGAATTCATCGTCGTCGGCATCCTGCCCACCATCGCCAAGGATTTGCGCATTTCCATCGAATCGGCCGGCTCGCTGGTGAGCCTGTACGCGCTGGCGCTGGCCATCGGCACGCCGCTGCTGGTGCTGCTGATGTCGCGCCTGCCGCGCAAGGCGGCGCTGCTGGGGCTGATGAGCGTTTTCCTGGCCGGCAATCTGCTGGCGGCCTTCTCGCACACCTTTGAACTCCTGTTGTTTGGCCGGGTCATCACGGCCGTGGCGCACGGCACCTTCTTTGCCATTGGCGCGACGGTGGCGGCCAGCCTGGTCACGAAGGCGCAGGCGGGCAGGGCGATTTCCGTGATGTTTGCGGGACTGACCCTGGCCATGGTGATCGGCGTGCCGCTCGGCAGTTTCCTCGGCAACCTGATGGGCTGGCGCCTGCCGTTTTTTGCCGTCGTCGTCCTGGCCGCGCTGGGCCTGGCCGCGATGGCGCGCTGGTTGCCGCCAGGTTTATCGCAAGGCCAGGGCGGCAAGGCCATGACGCAGCTGGCGGCCCTGGGCAGCGGCCCCATCCTGACGATGATGGCCGTCACCACCTTCGGCTTCGGCAGCAGCTTTGCCGCCTTCACCTTCATCACGCCCATCCTGACGGATGTGACGGGCTTTTCCGCCACCATGGCCAGCGCCCTGCTGATCGTGTTCGGCATCGCCACCTTTGCCGGCAACCTGGCGGGTGGCTACCTGACCAGCCACCTGGGCTGGCAAAAAGCCCTGCGATCGATGCTGCTGTTGCTGGCCGTGACGCAAGTGGGCGTGGCGCTGGCCGTCACGTCGCAGTGGCTGATGACGGTGATGCTGTTCGTCTGGGGCGTGTTCGCCTTCGGCCTGTCGCCGGCCCTGCAGGCCGGCATGCTGGCCACGGCCGAGCGCTACACGCCGCAAGCCGTCGATTTCGCCTCCGGCTTGAATATTTCCGCGTTCAACCTCGGCATTTCCTTCGGCTCCATGCTCGGTGCGCTGATGGTGTCGCGCCAGCTGATGGCGTCGTCGCCGTGGGCCGGCGTGGCCGCAGCGCTGCTGGCCCTGCTGCCGCTGGCCTGGCTGGCGCGCCGCAAGCTGGCCTCCCACGTGGCGGGGGCGGCCGCGCATTGAGCGCGGCCTGCCTTATTCCAGCAGGGCGGCGATCGCCAGCGGCGTGCCGCCGGTGAGGACCTGGCCCCCGTCCGGATGCGCATGGAAACGGAAGGCGTAGACGCGAAAGCCGCTGGCGGCGTCGCCGGGAAAGGCGGGGCCGTCCTGCGCCGCCAGCGGTGTCGCCGCGCCATCGCCGCCCTGGTAGCGCACCTGCGCCGCATCCGTCCTCGCATACGCAAACTGCACGCCGGCGCAGCGCTTGCCGCCAGCGCTGCCGGCGTAGCGCGTATAGGCGAGGAACTGTTCGCAGGCGGCGCGCAGGTCGGCCGCCGCATACACGCCGTCGGGCCGCGTGACGATGGAGACCCACGCTCCCCAGGCGATCTGCCCCGGCTTGCGGTTCCAGGTCAGCTCCGCGTTGTCGTCATAGGCGGCCTTGGAAAACGGGAAAACGGCGCGGCCCAGCGCATCGAGCGGCAGCGCCAGCTGCGCATCCTTGCCGTGCAAGCTCAGGCGCAAGCCGTCCGTGGACACGCCGGCGTCGCGCGCGCGCAGGCGCAGATGGTTTTGCAGCAGTTGCTTGGGTTTGCCGTACTTCTCGAACCAGATCATGTGGCGGTAGGCGTCGCGATACGCGATCCAGTCGCCGCCTTCCTGTGCGCCGGCGAACAGGGGCAGCAGTGCCAGGGCGAGTAGCAGGGGCTTGCGCATGGCGCTTAGAACCGGTAGCCCAGGCCGCTGGACCAGGTGATGACGTTGCGCCGCCCGATGACGGGACTGCCGGCCGGCCCGCTGCCCAGCCGCGTGCCCGTGACGGCGCTGTTGAGCAGCCACTTGCTGCTCAGCGCCCAGTTCCAGTTGACGCCCGCCTCGATGGCGGTGACGCCGCCGGCCGGGCGGTAGTCGCGCGCGCCGCCGGCAGCAGCGCTGACGGCGTAGCGCTCCTCCATCACGGCGCCGCTGGCCAGCGACACGCCGGCCGACACGGTCACCGCATGATGGGCCGCCAGCGACGGCAGGGTCTTTTGCACGGCAAGCTGGGCGCGCCAGCCGTGCGCGCTCGTGTCGTACGCCAGGTTCGACGTGACGCGCGTCTGCTCGCCCAGGTAATAGCCATAGAAGCCGCCCACGTCGGGCGTGCCCTTGATGCGCCGCGTGCCGCGCAGGCGCCAGCCATCTTCCGGATCGCGCGCGTTGCTGGCGGCCAGCAGCGGGCCGTATTCCACGCCCGGCGTGGCCGACAGGTGCATGCCCGCCACGCCGCTGGCCGAGACGAACACGCCGTTGCTCCACTGGACCTGCAGCAGTGGCCGCAGGACGGCGGCGCGCGGCGCGCCATCGTCCGTCGCGGAACTGCCCGTGATGGCCGCTCCCACGTACATATCCCTGCTCCCGTCGGGCATCATCTGCGCGCTGGCGCCGCCGGCCAGCAGCAGCGCCGGCAGCAACAGCCGGGGAGAAAAACGGGGAGCGAACTTGTTCATGCCATCCTTTAAAAACCGAAACGGACACCGAGCGCGAGGCGGTTCATCGTGCTGTCGAGTCCTTCGTATCTGACTGTCGGGGCGTGCTCCCATTCGAGCTGCAGCGCCACGTCCTTGTTGATCTGGTAAGCCGCTCCCACGCTCGCGTACAGGCCCGTCTTGCCGGCCGATTCACCGGGCGGCGCATTCTTGCCGTCGATGGAGAATTTGACGCGGCTGCGCGCCATGCCGGCCTTGGCGAACAGCGACCAGTCCTCGTCCAGGTGCCAGGTGCCGCGCGCTGCCAGGTAGGCGGCGCTGGCGCGCACCCTGAGCCGGTAGCCGGGGTCGAGGTCGAAGCTGGTCGCGCCGCCGCTGGCGCGGTAGCCGCCCTCCAGCGCCCAGGCCGGCGTCAGTGCATGGCCGGCGAAGACGCCGAAAGGCAGCGCCTTGCCGCTGGCGTCGCGCTGGCTCGTCGCGCCGCCGGCCGCATACTGGATCTTGCCGTCGCTGGACGGGCTGACGTTGGCGCCCACGTACAGGCCTTCGGCGTGGACGAGCGAGGTGGCGGCGACGGCGAGCAGGGTGCTGCATGCAAATTTTTTCATGTTCGGATTCCGGTTGAGGTAAGAGCCATGAATCTTAGGCAAACATCGTCCCGGAATCCGCCCGTGTTTGTCCTTGAATTGTCCTCAATTTGTAGGCCGCATTTGTATAGAAAGTGTAGCAATGTGTACCGGATTGTCGAATTTGCCACAGGCGCGCCGCGCTCCACTACAATACGCCACAAAAATGGCGGCGCGGAGGAGCGATGCAAGGTGTCATGCTGGTGGAAGACGATGCGCGGCTGGCCGCGCTGGTCAAGGAATACCTGGAGCAATATGACTATGCGGTGGACGTGGTCACGCGCGGCGACCAGGCCCTGGCGCGCTTTCGCGATACCCGGCCCGAGCTGGTGATACTCGACCTGACCCTGCCCGGCGTCGACGGCCTGGTGGTGTGCCGCCAGCTGCGCCAGCTCAGCGCCGTGCCCATCCTGATACTGACGGCGCGCGAAGACACCTTCGACGAAGTCTCGGGCCTGGAGCAGGGCGCCGACGACTACGTGAACAAGCCGATCCAGCCGCGCGTGCTGCTGGCCCGTTTGCGCGCGCTGCAGCGGCGCGGCAGCGCGGCGGCCGGCAGCGATATCGTCATCGGCCAGCTGCGCGTGTCGCGCGAGAACCGCGCCGTGCACTGGCGCGGGCAGGAAGTCGCCATGAACAGCGCCGAATTCAAGCTGTTTGCCATCCTGGCCGACGCCGCGGGCAAGGTCATGTCGCGCAATGACATCCTCGTCAAGATGCGCGGCATCGAATTCGATGGCCTCGACCGCAGCATCGACAACTGCATCTCGCGCCTGCGCCGCAAGTTCGACGATGCCGCCGCCGAGCGCATCAAGACGGTGTGGGGCGAAGGCTACCTGCTCACGCCCTCGGCCTGGGAATGAACCGCCTGTTCTGGCGTTTCGCGCTGCTGGTGCTGCTGGCCATCGCGCTGGGCAGCGGCGTCATTTACTTCACCTTCAGCCGCCTGTTCGGCGACCCGCTCGAACATATCGCGCGCGACCAGGCGGCCGGCCAGATCTTCCTGCTGGAGCAGTACATCGACCAGGCGCCCGCCGACGAATGGCTGCCGCGCCTGAACAAGGTGCGCGAAGTGTCGGACGTCACGCTGGAGCTGCAGCCGCTCGCCGCCGTGCTGGCGGCGCTGCCGGCGACGCAGCGCGCGCCGCTGCTGCAGGGCGCCGTCGTGATGGACGTGGGCGGCAAGGGCTTTTACCGCCGCGTCGACGTCACGGGCGCGCGCTATGCCGGCAGCGACGACGACGTGCTCCACGCGCAGAAGCTGCCCATCGACGTGGGCCAGGCGCTGCGCATGGAAGCGATCCGCTTCGCCGTCATCGCCCTGTGCCTGCTGCTGCCCCTGGGCTGGTGGACGCGCGCGCACGGGCGCAGCCTGGCGGCGCTGTCGCGCATGGCCGACGATTTCGGACGGGGCGACCTGAGCGCGCGGGCGCGGGTCAGCCCCGCATCGAGCATCGCGCCGCTGGCGGGCCGCATCAACGACATGGCCGGGCGCATCGGCTCCCTGCTGGAGGCGCGCAAGCATTTGCTGCTGTCGGTCTCGCACGAGCTGCGCACGCCGATCACGCGGCTGGAATTCGGCCTGGAACTGCTGGCCGCGCGACATGCGGAAGGCCAGCCCGACCTGCAGCGGCGCGTCGACGCCATGGGCGCCGACATCGAGGAACTGAAAACCCTCGTCAATGAGCTGCTGGGCCTGATGCAGCTCGATCATGCGCAGGCGCTGCCACGCCAGTCCTTCGCGCTGGCGCCCCTGCTGCACGCCTGCCTGGCGGCAGCCTTGCCGCGCCAGGTGGACGCCTGCATCGCCGCCGACCTGGGCGAGCTGCGCGGCGACCCCCGCCTGCTGGCGCGCGCCGTCGGCAACCTGCTGGGCAATGCGGCCAAATATGCCGTCGCGCGCGTGGCGCTGTCGGCCGTGCGCGACGGCGAGGTGCTGCGCATCGTCATCGACGATGACGGTCCCGGCATTCCCGCCGGGCAGCGCGAACGGGTGTTCGCCCCGTTCTACCGTCTGGAGCGCGAGCAGGACCATGCGGCCGCGGGCCACGGCCTGGGACTGGCCATCGCCGCCAGGGCCGTCACGCTGCACGGCGGCGCCATCGCCATCGACGATTCGCCGCTGGGTGGCGCCCGCTTCACTATCTGCATTCGGCCATGAGCGCCGGCGCATCGCGCTTCTGGCGCTGCGCCATGTAGGAACTGCCCATGGACGCGGCCATGATCATGGCAATCGCCAGCCACTGCCCGGCGCCCAGGCGTTCGTCCAGCAAAATGTACGCCAGCATGGCGGCCACGGCCGGTTCCATGCTGCTCATGATGCCGAAGGCTTGCGGCGTCAGCCGTTTCAGGGCCACCATTTCCAGCGAAATCGGTATCGCGCTGGAAATCAAGGCCACTCCCAGGCCCACGCCCAGCACGACGGGCGAGAGCAGGGCGGCGCCGCTGTGCATCACGCCCACGGGCACCACCACCAGCGCGGCCATGGTCAGGCCGAGGGCGACGGAATGGCCCGCGTGCAAATGGCTGGCGCGCTTGCCGAAGACGATGTACGAGGCCCAGCAGACGGCCGCGCCCAGGGCGAACAGCACGCCGGTCGGATCGAGATTGCTGACGTCGTGACCCAGCGGCAAGAGCAGCGCCAGTCCCGCCACGGCCAGCGCCACCCAGACGAAATCGAGCGGGCGACGCGAGGCCAGCAGGGCCACGGCCAGCGGACCGGAAAATTCGATGGCCACGGCGATGCCGAACGGGATCGTGCGCAGGGCCAGGTAGAAGCACAGGTTGGTCATGCCCAGCGCGGCGCCGTACAGGGCCACCGTGCGCAGGTCGGCGCGGCTCAGCGGCCAGCGCCACGGGCGCCAGAACAGCAGCAGCAACAGGGCGGAAAAGCCCACGCGCACGGCCGTCGTGCCTTGCGCGCCCACGAGCGGAAACAGGCTGTGCTTGGCCCACGAGGTGCCCAGTCCCAGGCAGGTGACGGAGCCGAGGATGGCCAGCAGGGGGATGAACGAGGCATAGCGGCGCAATGGCATGGTGATAAAGGGCTTGATATGGGAATGGCGAAAGTTTATTGTGTCTGATCCGATATTTGCACTCCATTTTGACCACCATGACGCAACTTTCGCTCACCAGTGCGGCCCCGTCCGTCACGCTCGACGCCTTCGACCTGGCCATCCTCGACCTGCTGCAGCATGACAACACGACGTCGCAGCGCGACATCGCCCAGGCCGTGCACCTGTCCGCGCCGGCCGTGCAGCGGCGCATCCGGCGCCTGCGCGAAAGCGGGGTGATCCGTAACGAGGTGGCCGTGCTGGACGCCAGCCGCCTGGGCCGGCCCCTGACCCTGACGGTGGAAGTGCACCTGCACGACGAGCACCCGCTGCGCACGGCGCGACTGCGTTCGCGCATCCTGGCCGAGCCGGCCATCCAGCAGTGCTACGGCATCACGGGCGAGGCGGACTATCTGCTGATCATCACGGCCAGCACCATGGCCGAATACGAGGCCCTCACGGAGCGCCTGTTCGGCGGCGACGACAACATCCGGCGCTACCGCACCTCGGTGGCCTTGACCTGTCTCAAGGTGGGCCTGCACGTGCCGCTGGGCCGCTAGCGCTACAGCGCCAGCACGCTCATGGCGCCGGCGGCGCCCAGTGCCATGGCCGCCGCCGCCAGCGACAGGGAAAAGCCGTGGCCGGGGCTGTACAAAGCGCCGGCCACGAGCGGGCCGGCGATCTGCCCGGCGCCGTAGGCCAGCGTCATCCTGGCCAGCAGGCTGGAACCCGTCTGGCGGGCGATGCGCTGCGCCGCCGGCATGGCGATGGTGACCGTGCCCGTGAACGTGGCGCCCACGAGGATGGCGCTGAGCAGGTAGCCGGCCGCGTTGTCCAGGAACACGGGCAGGATGACGCCGGCCGCCTGCAGCAACAGATTCCAGCACAGGGCCCGGCGCGTGCCGAGGCGGTGATGCAGGCGGTACCACAGGAAGCAGGACGGCGCCGCCCCCAGGCCGAACACGGCCCACACGTGGGCCGGGTCCAGTTCCGGCAGGGCGCTCCTGACGAGGGTGGGCAGGTAGGTGGCCGTGATGATGTAGCCGAAGCCGGCCAGGCCGTACAGCGCCACCAGCGGCGTGGGCTGCACGGGCGCCAGCGGTGTCGCGTCGATGGGTTTGCTGTCAAGCACGGTGTCCGTTCCCGTCGCCAGCAGGCCCCGCGCGGCGGCCAGGCCGGCCAGCAGGCTGATAATGCCCAGCAGCAGCCACAGTCCGCCGCTGTGCAAGCCCGCCCACGTGCCCAGCGCCAGCACTTCGGCGGAAACGGCGATGCCGAGGCCGACGCCCGCATACAGCAGCGGCGCGCTGCGCGGCTGGCGGCGCTGTTCCAGCAGCCACAGCGAGGCGGCGATCATGGCCAGCGCACTGAACACGCCGGCGATGCCGCGCACGAGGATCAGCAGCGGCGCCGACGTGACGACGGCGAGGATGGCCAGGCAGAACGCCGTGCCCAGCATGGCCCACAGGCACAGCCGGTGCGCGCTGGCGGCCCGGGCGCGCATGCCCAGCAGGGCGCCCAGCAGATAGCCGGCGTAGTTGACGGACGCGGCCCAGCCGCCCTCGGCCAGGCTGATCAGCCCTTCGTCGATCATGTGCGGATAGATGGCGGTGAAGGCGAAGCGGCCGAATCCCATGCCGATGGCCATCACCAGCGCCGCATCGACGGCCTGGCGCAGCGGTGACGGGGCGGGCGCGGCGCTCATGCGGCCGCCGGCCACAGCTGGGCCGCGAGGTTCTGGAACGCGGGCACGTCGAAGCCGTCGCGCCACACCAGGCAGGTGTCCAGCGGCCCCAGCGCGATGCTGGGCAGGGCGCCCGCCGCCGGACTCAGCTGCAGCACGCTGGCCGGCAGCACGGTGACGCTGGCGCCGGCCGCTACGCAGGCGATCATGGCGTGGTAGGAACCCATTTCCTGGATTTGCCAGTCGCCGCTGCCGACGATGCCCAGCCAGCGCTCGGCCGCGCCGCGGTAGGTGCAGCCTGGCGGAAAGGCCGCCAGCGAGCGCGGCCGGACGTCGCGGGCGGCCTGCACGTCGGGAGTGCCGGCCGGCAACAGCAACAGCAGGTCTTCCGTCCAGATGGCCCGCGCCTGCAAGCCCATCTCGGCCAGCTCGTCGCGTCCGTCCGGGGTGGGCGGCAGGGCGGCGAAGGCGCAGTCCAGCTGGCCCGTGCGCACTTGCTCGACCAGCTGGCGCGACGGCCCCGTCTGCAAGGTGAGCCGCGTGGCCGCATGCTGCGCATGGTAGCGGGCCAGCACGGCGGGCAAGCGGCTGGCGGCCGTGCTTTCCATGCTGCCGATGCGCAGGCTGCCGCCGTCGCGCCCGCCCGTCACCGCCTGGCGCGCCTCGTCTTCCAGCGCCAGCATGCGCGTGGCATAGTCCTGGAAGCGTTCGCCGGCGCCGGACAGGGCGATGCGCTTGCCCGTGCGCGCGAACAGCGCCACGCCCATGTCCGCCTCGAGCTGCTGGATGCGCGTCGTGACGTTCGACGGCACGCGCCCCAGCCGCGCGGCCGCATTGGTAATGCTCAGTTCAGCGGCGACGGCGCAAAATATCCTTAACGATTCGGAATCCATATGATTTCTCCATTGAGAATGATATTATATATTCATTCTTAATTTGAGAATATTCATTTGATTCTTGTCACTGGAAGGAAACGGCCATGTCCCCATCCCCGCATTTCTTTGAACCGTTGTCCGTGCTGCATCCGCTCGTGCAGGCGCCGATGGCGGGCGTGTCGACGCCGACCCTGGCCGCCGCCGTCTCGAATGCCGGCGCCCTCGGTTCGCTCGGCATCGGCGCCAGCTCGCCCGCGCAGGCGCGGCAGATGATCGCCGAGACGCAAGCCCTGACGGGAAAGCCGTTCAATGTCAACGTGTTTTGCCACGCCCCGGCCCGCCGCGATGCGGTCCGCGAAGGGGCCTGGCTGGCCCACCTGGCGCCCCTGTTCGCGCAGGCGGGCATCGCCGTGCCGGCCGCGCTCGAGGAAATCTATCCCTCGTTCAACCATGATGACGAGGCCCTGCGCCTGCTGCTGGCGCTGCGTCCCGCCGTCGTCAGCTTCCATTTCGGCCTGCCGCCCGCGGACAAGCTGGCGGCGCTGCGCCAGGCGGGCATCCGCACCATGGCGACGGCGACGAATGTGCAGGAAGCGGCCGTGATCGAACGGGCCGGCATCGACGCCATCGTCGCCCAGGGCGTGGAAGCGGGCGGGCACCGGGGCCTGTTCGATCCCGACGTCCCCGACGAGGGCCTGGGCATGGCCGTGCTGGTGCGCCTGCTCGTCAAGCGCGGCACCTTGCCCGTGATTGCGGCCGGCGGCATCATGGACGGCGCCGGCATCCGCGCCGCCCTCGACCTGGGCGCGGCGGGCGCCCAGCTGGGCACGGCATTCATCCTGTGCCCGGAATCGGCCGCGTCTGCCGCCTACCGCGAGAACCTGCAGAGCGAACGGGCGCTGCACACGCGCCTGACGGCAGCGCTGTCCGGCCGCCCCGCGCGCGGCATCGTCAACGCGCTGATCGCCCACGGCGACGCGGCTGGCAGTCCGCCGCCCGCCGCTTATCCCGTCGCTTACGATGCCGCAAAACAATTACACGCCGCCGCCGCCAAGGCCGGTCATCACGGCTACGCCGCCCATTGGGCGGGGCATGGCGCGCCCCTGTCCCGCGCCATGCCGGCGGCGGACCTGGTGCGCACCCTGCTCGACGAGATGCGCGCAGCAGGCGCGGCCCGCTGATTTTCCTGGCCGATGGGGGATCGTGGACAGGGAATGGCCGTCGCCACGCTGACCCTGGCGCGGCCGGACGGCGGCATGGCGGGCTGAGCCCCGCCTAGGCGGCTGCCCGCCGCTGCAAGTCCAGTCCCAGCGCCGCCTTGCGCAGGCGGCCGTTGCGGCGCAGCGAGGCGAAGGCGGCGCGCGTGTCGTACATCAGCTGGTAATGGTAGTAGTTGACGTGCTCGAGCACGGCAAAGGCCAGCAAGCCATATGTCCATGCCTGGTCCGCCTTCGTCGCGGCCCCGCCGGTCACGGCAGCGAAGCCGGCCACGGCGGCGATGAGGGGCAGGTTCGCCTGTTTCAATACGCGGTACAGGGGCTGGAAAGACGCGGGCAAGGGCTGGCGCCGCACGACCGAGTCCAGCTTCAGGTGCCAGTACAGCACCCCCTGCAGCAGCAGGAAGCTGACGAGGACCAGGGCCGGCAGGCGCATGTTCCACGCCACGGGAGTCGCGGACTGCTGCCAGTTGAAGCACAGCAGCACTGGCAAGGCCACGCTGCAGAAGGCTTCGGCATTGCGCAGGTAGCGTAGCCGGGCGGGTAGGGTAGGCATGCGGTCGATGGAAAGTATGGATTTGTCAACTCTAGCACGGCGCCGGCTGGCTGTCGTGCCCGGATTGCGGTCGGGCCGGGGCGGCAGCGCCCGCCGGGACGCCACGGGCAGGGGCGCCATGGCGCAGGCCTGTGATCCGGCGCCACGGCATGGCACAATGCGGCATCCGCACCCCGGTGCCCACGTGATACTGACGACAGGACTTCCATGACCCGCGCCATCCTCGATGAAACCCAGATCCATCCCGCCGCCCGCCCCTTGATCGGCAGCAAGCACGCAGACATCGTGCGCGAAGTGCAGGCCGCCATCGCCGCGCACCAGGTCGTGGTGGTGGGCATGGCCCTCAATCCCTTTCCCCGCAAGGCGCGCAAGATCCTCGACGTGCTGGGCACGCCGTACACGTATTTGCAATATGGCAGCTATTTGAGCCAGTGGCACCGCCGCAATGCCCTCAAGATGTGGACGGGCTGGCCCACGTTTCCCATGATTTTCGTCAATGGCGTGCTGATCGGCGGCGCCAGCGAACTGCAGCAGCTCGTGGAAAACGGCGAGTTCAGCGCCATGCTGGCAAAAAAGGTGCGCGAGTTCTGACGTGCTTGCTTACTCGCCCGGCCGCCACGGCGAGGTGCGCGTGCGCAGCGGGTCGAGCAGGCTGCGCAGGTCGTTGTGGTCAAGCTCGTACATCAGCGCAATTAAACTGCCCAGCTCGCCCGAGGGGAAGCCCTCGCGCGCGAACCAGCCCAGGTAGTGGCCCGGCAAATCGGCCAGCAGGCGTCCCTGGTATTTCCCATACGGCATTTCGCGCGTGAGCAGCAGCGCCAGTTTTTCTGAATTCATGCGACGACTCCGGTTTTGAGCGGTTCAGTGTAGCAGATCTCCTAATTCTTGATTTTGGCGCAACTATCTTCTGCCTGGCGAAGTATTTTTCGCAACAAGGAAAACCCCGATACTGCATGCCATTCCCTTTTACCGGAGTTTGCCATGCCCATTGCCTTGCTCGCGCTGACCCTCAGCGCCTTTGCCATCGGAACCACCGAGTTTGTCATCGTCGGGCTGCTGCCCACCATCGCCGCCGACCTGGGCGTGAACCTGCCGTCGGCCGGCCTGCTGGTCAGCCTGTACGCGCTGGGCGTCGCCGTCGGCGCGCCCGTCCTCACTGCCCTGACGGGCAAGATTCCCCGCAAGACCCTGCTGCTGTCCCTGATGGTGCTGTTTACCCTGGGTAACTTGCTGGCCTGGAAGTCGCCCGGCTATGAAACCCTCGTCATCGCCCGCATCCTGACGGGACTGGCGCATGGCGTGTTCTTTTCCATCGGCTCGACCATCGCCACGTCCCTGGTGCCGAAGGACAAGGCGGCCAGCGCCATCGCCATCATGTTTACGGGGCTGACCGTGGCGCTGGTGACGGGCGTGCCGCTCGGTACCTTCATCGGCCAGCATTTCGGCTGGCGCGAAACCTTCCTGGCCGTCTCCGCCCTGGGCGTCGTGGCCTTCCTCGGCAGCCTGCTGTACGTGCCGTCGAACATCGCCCACAGCAAGCCGGCGTCCCTGCTGCAGCAAGTGCAGGTGCTGGCCCAGCCGCGCCTGCTGCTGGTGTACGCCATGACGGCCATCGGCTATGGTGGTTCCTTCATCGCCTTCACCTACCTGGCGCCGATCCTGCAGCAGGTGGCCGGCTTCAGCGCCGGTGCCGTGGGCGTGGTGATGCTCGTGTACGGCGTGTCCGTGGCCTTCGGCAATATCTGGGGCGGCAAGCTGGCCGACCGGAAAGGTCCCGTCAGCGCCCTGAAACTGATCTTTCTACTGCTGGCGGCCGTCCTGCTTGTGTTGACCTTCACGGCGCCGCATCCCGTGCTCGTCGTCGCGACCGTGCTGCTGTGGGGCGCCGTCGCCTTCGGTAACGTGGCTGGACTGCAAGTGTATGTCGTGCAGCAGGCGGAACACTTCACGCCCCGCGCCGTGGACGTGGCGTCCGGCCTGAATATTGCCGCCTTCAACCTCGGCATCGCCGGCGGCGCCTGGGGCGGCGGCCTCATCGTGGAGCACCTGGGCCTCGTGCACACGGGCTGGATCGGCGCCCTCGTCGTGCTGGGCGCGTTCGGCCTGACGACCCTCAGCGGCCGCCTGGACCGTTTGCATCCCATTCCCGTGCGTGCCGGCGGCGACAAGTCGCTCCATGCCGTGGGCCACTAAGCTGTAAGCTGGCCCGAGATTGGCCGGGGCCGCGGCGCCCCGGCTGTCCCGCTCCCCCAGGTCCTTGCTGGCAGAAAACAGCAAAACGGGGGAGAATAGCGTTTCCCTTCCGCTTACCCCCTCCCGCCATGTCCGATACCGCTTCATCTTCCCTGCGCCTGCGCGCCGACATCAATCCGAAACCGCTGGGCGTCGCGCTGCTGCTCATCGTGCTGGGCGCGTGCTACCTGGCGCAGGCGGTCGGCTTCAACCTGGCCGCCCTGTACGTGGTGGGCGCTTTGCTGGGCATCACCCTGTACCACGCGGCCTTCGGCTTCACGTCCGCCTGGCGCGTCTTCATCGCCGATGGCCGCGGCGACGGCCTGCGCGCGCAAATGCTGATGCTGGCCGTGGGCGTGGCGCTGTTCTTCCCCGCGCTGTCGGCCGGCACCCTGTTCGGCACGCCCGTCGCCGGCCTGGTTTCTCCCGCCGGCACCTCGGTGATCTTTGGCGCCTTCATCTTCGGCATCGGCATGCAGCTGGGCGGCGGCTGCGCTTCCGGCACCTTGTATACGGTCGGCGGCGGCAGCACGCGCATGCTCATCACCCTGGCCGCCTTCATCGTCGGCTCCGTGATCGGCACGGCGCACATGCCGTTCTGGACGTCGCTGCCGCAGCTGCAGCCCATTTCCCTCGTTACAAGCCTGGGCCTGGTACCGGCGCTGGCGCTGAACTGGAGCGTTTTCGCATTGATCGCCGGCATCACGGTGTGGGTGGAAAAACGCCGCCATGGCAAACTCATCACACAGGCATTGCGCCCGGCGCACGCGTCGCCCTGGCTGCATGGCCCATGGCCGCTGGTGGCGGGCGCCGTTGCGCTCGTCGTGCTGAACTTCGCCACCCTGGCCCTGTCGGGCCGTCCGTGGGGCGTGACGTCCGCGTTTGCCCTGTGGGGCGCGAAAGCGGCGTCCGCGATCGGCATCGACACGGCCAGCTGGGCCTACTGGTCCACCAAGGCCAACGCGGCCGCGCTGGCCGCGCCGATCACGCAGGACAAGACGTCCGTGATGGACATCGGCATCGTGCTGGGCGCCATGCTGGCGGCCGCGCTGGCCGGCCGCTACGCGCCAGTGTGGCGCATCCCGCGCCGCTCGGTCATCGCCGCCGTCGCCGGCGGCCTGCTGCTCGGCTATGGCGCGCGCCTGGCCTACGGCTGCAACATCGGCGCGTATTTCAGCGGCATCGTCTCGGGCAGCCTGCACGGCTGGCTGTGGCTGGTCTGCGCTTTCCTGGGCAACGTCGTCGGCACGCGCTTACGTCCGTGGTTCGGCCTGGAAGTGGAGAAAGTCAAGCCGACCGGCTGCTGAGGCCGGCATAAACAGGGGCTTTGCTGTATATTTCGGCCCCTGTTCCCCTTGCCGCCAGCGTATCGCCCATGTCCCCCCTCATCCTGTTTGCCGTCGTCCTCGCGTATTTCCTGATCCTGCTGGGCGTGGCATGGCGCACCTCGCGCCACGCCACCAATGACAGTTTTTTCATCGGCAACAAGGACAGCAACTGGATGCTGGTGGCCTTCGGCATGGTCGGCACGACGCTCACGGGCGTGACCTTCATCAGCGTGCCCGGCGCCGTGGGCAGCAACGGCTTCGGCTACCTCCAGCTGATGCTCGGCTATGTGCTGGGCTACCTGGCCATCACCTTCATCCTGCTGCCGCTGTACTACCGGCTGCAGCTGACCTCCATCTACCGCTACCTGGAAGTGCGCCTGGGACGGCGCGCCTACCAGAGCGGGGCGGCGTTCTTCATCCTCTCGCGCCTGCTGGGCGCCACGGCGCGGCTGTATCTGGTGGTCAATATCCTGCAAGCGACCATCCTCGACAGCCTGGGCGTGCCGTTCTGGCTGACATCGTGCGTCGTGCTGCTGCTGATCCTGCTCTACACGTATGAAGGGGGCGTCAAGACCATCGTCTGGACCGATACCCTGCAAACGGCGTGCATGCTGGCCGGCCTCGTCATCTGCAGCGTGTTCCTGCTGCGCGCGATGGACCTGTCCCTCGTCGACAGCCTGGAGCGCATGCGCGCCCAGGGCCTCACGCGCATCTTCACCACCGATCCGGACAGCCCCGCCTACGTGTGGAAGCATATTCTTGCCGGCATGTTCATCACGATTGCCATGACGGGCATGGACCAGGAGATGATGCAAAAGAATATTTCCGTGCGCACCTTGCGCGATTCGCAAAAGAATATGCTCAGCCTGACCGTCGTGCTGACGGGCGTGCTGCTGCTGTTCCTCTTCCTCGGCGGCTTGCTGCACCTGTATGCGCCGCTGGCGGGCGTGACGGCCACGGGCGACAAGCTGTTTCCCGCCGTCGTGCTGGGACACTTTCCCGCCGTCGTGCAGCTGATCTTTTTCATCGCCCTCATTTCCGCCCTGTTTCCCAGCGTGGACGGGGCATTGACGGCGCTCACGTCCACCTTCTGCATCGACATCCTGGGCCTGCAGCGGCGGGCGGATTTGAGCCCGGCGGCGCAGATGCGCTGGCGCCGCCGGGTGCACCTGGGTTTTTCCGCACTGTTCCTGATCCTGATCATGGCCTTCAAGTGGCTCGATGATCCCAGCATGATAGGCGTGATCCTGAAGCTGGCAAGCTATACCTATGGCCCGCTGCTGGGCCTGTTCGCCTTCGGCCTGCTGAGCCGGCGCGGCGTGCGCGACCGCTGGGTGCCGCTGGTGGCCGTGGCGGGACCGCTGCTGTGCGCGCTGGTCGAGCAGGAGCAGGCGCGCCTGTTCGACCATTACCGCCTCGGCCTGGAATTGCTGATCCTGAATGGCGCCCTGGTGCTGGCGGGACTGTTCCTCATTTCCACCCCGGCAGCGGCGGAGGAAGAGGGCGCAGTAGCGTTGTCAAAATAGGACGATACGGGCCGTTTTCAGTTATATTGGTTTCCTTTAGGTAAATAACCTCACGGAGCCTTCATGTCACTCAACCCGTTCCCGCCGCTGCGCCGCGGTTTTGGCGCTTTCTGGCGCGCGCTGGACGCCACCCGCCGCGCCGTCTTCAACCTGATCTTCCTGCTCATCGTCATCGCCATCCTGATCGCCATCTTCGGCGGCGGCGCCAAGCCCCTGGGCGAGAAGACCACCCTGGTGCTGGACCTGCAAGGCCCGCTGGTCGAGGAAACCCCGGGCGGCGTGCGCGAAGCGGTGCTGGCCAACGTCAGCGGCGAGGTCAAGAAGAGCGTGCAGCTGCGCGACGTGCTGGCGGTGCTGGAGACGGCATCCAAGGACAGCAATATCGGCTCCATGGTCATCCTGCTCGATGAATTGCAGGGCGGCGGCCTGGCTTCGCTGCGCGAAGTGGCGGCCGGCGTGGAACGCTTCCGCGCCACGGGCAAGAAGGTGACGGCCTGGGGTTCGAGCTACAACCAGCGCCAGTACCTGGTGGCGGCGAAGGCGGACGAAGTGTTCGTGCACCCGATGGGGGGCGTCATGCTGGAAGGCTTCGGCCGCTACCGCAACTACTACCGCGATGCGCTCGACAAGGTGGGCGTGACGGTCAACCTGCTGAAAGTGGGCACGTACAAAAGCGCGGCCGAGCCCTTCATCGCCAACGGCCCGTCCGACGCGGCGGCCGAGGCGGACCGCTACCTGAACAGCGGCCTGTGGACGACGTACACCACCGACGTGGAAAAATCGCGCAAGCTGCCCGCTGGCGCCATCATGCAGACCATCGACAACCTGCCCGCCATGATGACGGCGGCCGGCGGCGACATGGGCAAGCTGGCCCTGAACGGCAAGCTGGTCGACGGCCTGAAGACGCGCGATGAACTGCGCCAGTTCATGATGGCGCGCGGCGCGAAAAACGCGGAAGGCACGAATTTCCGCCAGATCAATTACACGGACTACCTGGCGCGCCTGCGCCCCGTGCACATCGGCGACGCCGTCGGCGTCGTCATCGCCTCGGGCGAAATCGGCGACGGCATCGCGCCGCCGGGCGCCATCGGCGGCCTGTCCACCTCGCGCCTGATCCGCCAGGCGCGCGAAGACAAGTCGATCAAGGCCGTCGTGCTGCGCGTCGATTCGCCGGGCGGCAGCGCCTTCGGCTCGGAACTGATCCGCCGCGAACTGGAACTGACGCGCGCCGCCGGCAAGCCCGTGGTCGTTTCGATGGGCAACGTGGCCGCTTCCGGCGGCTACTGGATCAGCACCTCGTCCGATGAAGTCATCGCCGACGCGGCCACCATCACGGGTTCCATCGGCGTGTTCGCCATCTTGCCGACGGCCGACAAGGTGGTGGAAAAGCTGGGCATCCACACGGCCGGTTCGCCCACCACCTGGCTGGCCGACGCGGGCAACCCATTGCGTCCGCTCGATCCGCGCTTCGCCGAAGTGATCCAGGGCTCGATCAACCACGTGTACGGCGACTTCCTGAGCCTGGCGGCGAAGGCGCGCAAGACGACGCCGGAGAAAATCAATGAAGTGGCGCAGGGCCGTGTGTGGACGGGCCTGCAGGCCAAGGACCGCAACCTGGTCGACCGCATCGGCAGCTATGGCGACGCGCTGGCGTCGGCCGCCAAGCGCGCCAATCTGGGCGCCGACTACCGCGTCACCTACCTGGAGCAGGAAACCTCGAACGTGGACCGCCTGATCGGCATGTTCGGTTCCAAGGCCATGGCTTCGCTGGGACTGGGCGAGCACGTGAAGCTGGGCCTGGCCGCGACGGGCCTGCCGGCCGACGCGGCGCTGGGCATGGCGCAGGACCTCTCCTGGCTGTCGGGCATCACGCGCGAACGGAAACCGTTCATGGCGCTCACGCACTGCCTGTGCGAGGTGCCCCTGGGCGGCAGGTAAGGGCCGGCCTGGCACCGTGATTTGACACCCCAAGCCGGCTTTGCCCGGCTTGTTTTCCATCCAGGGCACAGACGAGGAGCACAGCATGGCAAGCGACATGAGCGGAGAAACCGGCACGGCGATCAGCCTGCGTCCCTGCGTGAAGGGCGACGAGCAGGCGCTGGCGCTGGTGGGGCAGGCCACCTTCCTGGAAGCGTTTGCGGGCATCCTCGACGGCGCCGACGTCATCGCCCATTGCCAGCGCCAGCACGACGCGCAGCTGTACCGCGACTGGCTGGCGCTGCCTGCCATGCGCCTGTGGCTGGCCGAAGCGACGCCGGGCGGCGCCCCCGTGGGCTACCTGGTGCTCAGTCCCGCCAGCCTGCCCGTGCCCGACCCGCGCCCGGACGACCTGGAAATCAAGCGCATCTACCTGCTGCACCGCTTCCAGGGCCAGCGCGTGGGCCAGCGCCTGATGCAGGCGGCGCTGGCGCAGGCGCGCGCCAGCGGGGCAGGGCGCGTGCTGCTGGGCGTGTACGCGGAAAACCGCGACGCGCTGGCCTTCTATGCGCGCTGCGGCTTTGCGCAGCTGGGGCGGCGCACCTTTCGCGTCGGCCGCACCGATTACCAGGACGTCATCCTCGGCATCGGGCTGTAAAGCCGGGTAAAGAATTGCTACCGTTTTTGCGCGCCACTGGCACTGCGCCGCCCCGTGTCAAGGCGGCTGGCGGGAGTTTTGTAGCGAGTTTGTATCGACATGCCAGTCGCCCGCCATGCCCCGCGGCGGCGCCCCGTGGCCCCGCAAGCCCCATGTCGCCATCGTTCTTCCTGCGGGACCGTGCCGCGGCGCCCGCCGGCTGCCGGCAGCTGCCTGCGGGCGCCCGGGCAATTGTTTCAAATGGAAATGAAACAGAAACATGACTATGCTAGAGTCGTTTCACGCTAGGAAACGATGTTTTTTCAGCTGATTTTCAGCTCTTGATTTCCTGCGGCTTGATACATAACCCCGAAAAACGGTCGTCCGGTCTGAGTGTGTCCCGCCTCGGCCGGCGCCACAGACTCGCCGTGCCAGCGGCCACTACAAGGATAAGCGATGGATTCGCAGACAGCACCCAATACCCCGCGGCGCAGCCGCCGTTCGAAGATCGTCGGCAGCGTCATCGCGCTGGCAGTGATGGCCGCGCTGGGCGGTGGCGCCTGGTATCTGACCCATTCGGGCACCAGCGCGCAGGGCGCGGCCGGCGGGGGCGGTCCCGGCGGTCCTGGCGGGCCAGGCGGCCCGGGCGGACGCCGCGGCGCGCCATCGACCACCGTCGGCGTGGCCACGGCCGTGAAGTCCGACCTGCCCGTGGTGCTCGACGCGCTGGGCACGGTGACGGCCGCCTCCACCGTCACGGTGCGCCCGCAGGTGTCGGGCATTTTGAAGGAATTGAAGTTCAAGGAAGGCGGCATGGTCAAGGCGGGCCAGGTGGTGGCGCAGATCGATCCGGCGCAGTTCGAGATGGCGCTGATGCAGGCCACGGGCCAGCGCCAGCGCGACGAGGCGCAGCTGGAAAACGCGCGCCTGACCCTGAAGCGCTACCAGACCCTGCTGGGCCAGGATTCCATCGCGCGCCAGGACGTCGACACGCAGGCGGCGCTGGTGAAGCAGCTGGAAGGCACGGTGCTGACGGACCGCGCCGCCGAAGGCACGGCAAAGCTGAACCTGGGCTACACCAAGGTGGTCTCGCCCATCAGCGGCCGCGCCGGCCTGAAAGTGGTCGACATCGGCAACCTGGTGAGCACCAGCGACACGGGCGGCGTGGTGGTGGTGACGCAGCTCTCGCCCATCGACGTGGAGTTTGCCGTGCCGCAGGACAAGGTGCAGACGGTGCAGGAACGCCTGGCGTCCGGTTCGCCCCTGGCCGCGCTGGCGCTGGACCGCACGCGCACGCACACGCTGGACAAGGGCAGCCTGACGGCGCTGGACAACCAGGTCGACGTGCAGACGGGCACCGTGCGCGCCAAGGCCCGCTACACGAATGACAAGATGGCGCTGTTCCCCAGCCAGTTCGTCAATGTGCGCCTGGAACTGGGCAATATCACGGGCGCCGTGATGGTGCCCGTGACGGCTTTGCGCCACAGCAACAACGGCGACTTCGTCTACGTGCTGAAAGCGGACAAGACCGTCACCGTGCGCATGGTCACGCGGGGCCAGGCCACCACCGACATGGTGGAAATCCGCGCCGGCCTGGAAGCGGGCGAGCAAGTCATCACGGAAGGCGCCGACCGCTTGAAGGAAGGCTCGAAAGTCATGCTGGCGGGCGACAAGCCGGCCGGCGCGCATGGCGCGGGCGGCGCTGCAGCCGGCGCGAACGGCGAACGCCGCCACCGCCGCCAGCAGGCCGGCGCATCGGCATCGGCTTCCGCATCGGCTGCCGCGCCAGCCAGTGCGCCGGCGGCCGCTCCGGCGAAGGGCGCAGCGCAATGAGTCCATCGACTCCGTTCATCAAGCGCCCCGTCGCCACGGCGCTGCTGATGCTGGCCATCGTGCTGGCGGGGCTGGTCGGCTTCAAGTTCCTGCCGCTGGCCGCCTTGCCGCAGGTGGACTTCCCCACCATCCAGGTGCAGACGCTGTATCCGGGCGCCAGCCCCGAAGTGATGGGGCAGACGGTCACGGCGCCGCTGGAGCGCCAGTTCGGCCAGATGTCGGGCTTGCAGCGCATGAGTTCCACCAGCGCGGCCGGCGTCTCCATCATCACCCTGCAGTTCACCCTGGGCCAGACCCTGGACGTGGCCGAGCAGGAAGTGCAGGCCGCCATCAATGCGGGCGGTTCGCTGCTGCCGACGGACTTGCCGGCGCCGCCCGTGTACGCGAAGATCAACCCGGCCGATGCGCCCGTGCTGACCCTGGCGATCACCTCGGACACGATGCCGCTGACGCAGGTGCAGAACATCGTCAACACGCGCCTGGCGCTGAAGATCAGCCAGGTCAACGGCGTGGGCCTGGTGTCGCTGTCGGGCGGCCAGCGTCCCGCCGTGCGCATCCAGGGCGACACCAAGCTGCTGGCGTCCTACGGCCTGGGCCTCGACAGCCTGCGCACGGCCATCTCGGCGGCCAACGTGAACAGCGCCAAGGGCAGCTTCGACGGCCCCACGCGCTCGTTTACCATCAACGCCAACGACCAGTTGGTGACGGCGGAAGACTACAAGCGCCTGATTATCACGTATAAAAACGGCGCGCCCGTGCGCCTGCTTGATGTGGCCAACGTCGTCGACAGCGCGGAAAACACGCGCCTGGGCGCCTGGTCCGGCAAGCAGCCGGCCATTATTTTGAACGTGCAGCGCCAGCCCGGCGCCAACGTCATCAAGACGGTCGACGCCATCAAAGCCCTGCTGCCCGACCTGCAGGCCAGCCTGCCGCCGGCCATGAAGCTCGACGTGCTGAGCGACCGCACGACGGGCATCCGCGCCTCCGTCGAGCACGTGGAAATGGAACTGCTGCTATCCGTGCTGTTGGTGGTGCTGGTGATCTTCGCCTTCCTGCACAGCCTGCGCGCCACCGTGATCGCCAGCCTGTCCGTGCCGATCTCGCTGATCGGCGCCTGCGGCGTCATGTATTTGCTCGGCTACAGCCTGAACAACCTGTCGCTGATGGCGCTGACGATCGCCACCGGCTTCGTCGTCGATGACGCCATCGTGATGATCGAAAACATCGCCCGCTACATCGAGGAGGGTGAGACGCCGATGGCCGCCGCCCTGAAGGGCGCCTCGCAGATCGGCTTTACCATCATCTCGCTGACGGTGTCGCTGATCGCCGTGCTCATTCCGCTGCTGTTCATGGGCGACGTGGTGGGCCGATTGTTCCGCGAATTCGCCATGACCCTGGCCATCACCATCCTGATTTCGGCCGTCGTCTCGCTCACCCTGGTGCCGATGATGTCGGCGCGCTGGCTGAAAAGCCACGCCGACGAAAAGGTCAGCGCCACGGGCCGGCGCATCCAGGCCTTCTTCGACAAGGTCATCCATCAGTACGACCATGCGCTGGTCTGGGTGCTGAAGCGCCAGGGATTGACCCTGCTGGTGGCCCTGGCCACCCTGGTGCTCACCGTGATCCTGTACATCACGATTCCGAAGGGCCTGTTCCCCACGCAGGACACGGGTCAGCTGCAGGCACGCATCGAAACGTCGCAAGCCGTGTCGTACGAACGCATGGCCGCCCTGCAGCAGGCGGCGGCCAACGCGCTGCTGGCGGACCCCGACGTCGATACCCTGAGTTCCCTGGTCGGCGTGGATGCGGCCAACAATACCATGCTGCACACGGGCAGCATGCTGATCAATCTCAAGCGTTCGCGCAGCGACAGCCAGGACGACATCATGGAGCGCCTGCGGGGCCGCGTGGCCAAGGTGGCCGGCGTGACCCTGTACCTGCAGCCGACGCAGGACCTGACCATCGATGCGGAATCGGGTCCGACGCAGTACCGCGTGTCGCTCGAAGGGGCCGACACGGCCACCGTCACCGAGTGGGCCGGCAAGCTGGCCGCCCGCATGCGCGAGAAGTCGCAGCTGCGCAACGTCGTCACGGATGCGGGCGCCACGGGCGCCGCCGTCAGCGTGGCCATCGACCGCGACAGCGCCGCGCGCATGTCCGTCACCACGGCCACCGTCGACGACGCGCTGTACAACGCCTTCGGCCAGCGCATCATCTCGACGATTTTCACGGAAACCAACCAGTATCGCGTCATCCTCGAAGCGCAGCCCGGCATCGTCACCACGCCGTCCGACCTGTCGGACCTGCAGGTGCGCACGGGCTCGGGCAAGTCGACGCCGCTGTCGGCGTTTGCCAGCGTCAGCGAAAAACAGGCGCCGCTGCAGATCACGCACGTGGCGCAGTACCCGGCCACGACGCTGGGCTTTGACACGACGCAAGGCGTGGCCCTGGGCAGCGCCGTCGATGCCATCCGCCAGGCGGCGAAGGACATCGCCATGCCCGCCTCGGTGACATTGACCTTCCTGGGCGCGGCCGGCGCGTATGAAAATTCGCTGTCGAACCAGCTGTGGCTGATCCTCGCCGCCGTCGTCTGCGTCTACATCGTGCTGGGCGTGCTGTACGAAAGCTACATCCACCCGCTGACGATCCTGTCGACCCTGCCGTCGGCCGGCGTGGGCGCGCTGCTGGCGCTGATGGTGTCCGGGCAGGACCTGGGCGTGATCGGCATTATCGGCATCATCCTCCTGATCGGCATCGTCAAGAAGAACGCCATCATGATGATCGACTTCGCCATCGAGGCCGAGCGCGACGAAGGGAAAAGCCCGCAGGAAGCCATTCACCAGGCCGCGCTGCTGCGCTTCCGTCCCATCCTGATGACGACCCTGGCGGCCCTGTTCGCGGCCGTGCCGCTGATGCTGGGCTGGGGCGAGGGCGCCGAATTGCGCCGTCCGCTGGGCCTGGCCATCTTCGGCGGCCTGATCGTCAGCCAGGTGCTCACCCTGTTCACCACGCCCGTCATCTACCTGGGCTTCGACCGCCTGGGTCGCCGTTTCGGCAGCAAGACGGGCGGCGCGGTGAACCTGGACAAGCCGGCCGACAGCACGGGGAGCGCCGCGTGAACCTGTCCGAACCGTTCGTCAAGCGGCCCATCGCCACCGTGCTGCTGACCATCGGCATCGCGCTGGCGGGCATCGGCGCCTTTTTCGTGCTGCCCGTCTCGCCGCTGCCGCAGGTCGATTATCCGACCATTTCCGTCAGCGCCAGCCTGCCCGGCGCCAGCCCGGAAACCATGGCCACCTCCGTGGCCACGCCGCTGGAGCGGCGCCTGGGGGTGATCTCCGGCGTCAACGAGATGACTTCGTCATCCAGCACGGGCTCGGCGCGCATCAACCTGCAGTTTGACCTGAACCGCAAGATCGATTCGGCCGCGCGCGAAGTGCAGGCGGCCATCGCCGCCTCGCGCGTGGACCTGCCGGCCACCCTGCGCAGCAACCCGACCTACCGCAAGGCCAATCCGTCTGACGCGCCCGTGATCATCCTGGCGCTGACGTCGAAGACGCGCACGCCGGGCCAGATCTACGACGCCGTCTCGAACCTGGTGCAGCAGAAGGTGGCGCAGGTGAAGGGCGTGGGCGACGTGGAACTGGGCGGCGGCTCGCTGCCGGCCGTGCGCGTGGAACTGCTGCCGTACCAGCTCAATCATTACGGCGTGTCGATGGACGACGTGCGCGCGGCCCTGCAGGCGACGAATGCCAACCGCCCCAAGGGGGCGATTTCCGGCGACGAGCGCAGCCTGCAGATCTATTCGGGCGCCAGCACGGCGTCCGGCGGGCGCAGCGCGGCCGACTACCGCAGCCTGGTGGTGGCCTGGCGCGACGGCGCCGCCATCCGCCTCGACGACGTCGCCGAAGTGGTCGACGGCGTGGAAAACACGAATACCCTGGGCCTGTTCAATGGCGACCCGGCCGTCATCGTTCTGATCACGCGCCAGCCCGGCGCCAACGTCATCGCCACGGTGGACGGCGTGCGCGCGCTGCTGCCCGAACTGCAGGCCCAACTGCCGGGCGACATCAAGCTGCAGGTGGCGTCCGACAGCACCAACTCCATCCGCGCCTCGCTGCACGAGATCGAATTCACGCTGCTCATCTCCATCGCGCTCGTCGTGCTGGTGGTCAGCGCCTTCCTGCGCAGCGTGCGCGCCACCATCATCCCCGCCGTCGCCACCGTCGTCTCGCTGCTGGGCACCTTCGGCGTGATGTACATGCTGGGCTTTTCGCTGAATAACCTTTCCTTGATGGCGCTCACGGTGGCCACGGGCTTTGTCGTCGATGATGCCATCGTGGTGCTGGAAAACACGCAGCGCCACATCGAGGCCGGCATGGACCGCTTCAAGGCGGCCCTGCTGGGCGCGCGCGAAGTGGGCTTTACCGTGCTGTCGATCAGCCTGTCGCTGGTGGCCGTCTTCATCCCGCTGCTGTTCATGGGCGGCCAGGTGGGACGCCTGTTCCGCGAGTTTGCCGTGACCCTGTCGGCCGCCGTGATGATTTCGCTCGTCATTTCGCTCACGACCACGCCGATGATGTGCGCCTGGCTGCTGAAAAGCGGCGCGCCGCACAAGCCGCCCGGCGCCGTGGCGCGCTGGTTCGAACGCGGTTTCGAGCGCATGCTGAAGATCTACGAACACTGCCTGGACTGGGCCCTGTCCAGCGCCGCGCTGGTGATGACCATCCTCGTCTTCGTCGTCGGCCTGAACGTGTATCTGTTCGCCGCCGCGCCCAAGGGCTTCTTCCCGCAGCAGGACACGGGCCAGATCAATGGCGGCATGCGCGCCGACCAGAGCATCTCCTTCCAGGCCATGCAGGGCAAGCTGCGCGAGCTGGTCAACATCATCAAGGACGATCCCGCCGTCGCCACCGTCGTGGGGTTTACCGGCGGCGGCAGGGCAGGGGGCGGCTTCATGTTCATCGATTTGAAGCCCGCCTCGCAGCGCACCGACAAGGGCCAGGCCGTGATCGCCCGCCTGCGCCCGCAGCTGGCCAAGGTGACGGGCATCTCGCTGTTCCTCAACCCGGTGCAGGATCTGCGCATGGGCGGGCGTTCCAGCAATTCCACCTACCAGTACACCCTGATCAGCGACAACCAGGCGGACCTGAAGAAATGGGCGGCCAAGCTGGCTGACCAGATGAAGCTGCAGCCGGCCCTGATCGACGTCGACACGGACCAGGCGGAAAACGGCGTGGAAACCTTTGTTTCCATCGACAAGGACCGCGCCACGCAGCTGGGCGTGCAGGTGCGCGACATCGACAATGCGCTGTACAACAGCTTCGGCCAGCGCCAGGTGGCGACCATCTACGATGAGCTGAACCAGTACCACGTGATCATGGAAGTGGCGCCCCGCTACGCGCAAAGCCCGGAAGCGCTGCGCTCCGTGTACGTGCCGGCCACGGCCGCCACGGCGTCGGCCACGGTGGCCAACATCACGGCCGCGCGCGACCCGTCCAGCGGCAATGCGCTGGCCACGACATTGACCACCATGGTGCCGCTGTCGTCGTTCAGCAGCTTTGCCGAAAGCGCGACGGCGACGTCCATCAACCACCAGGGCGGCGAACTGGCGACCACCGTGTCGTTCAACCTGTCCGACGGCTACACCCTGGGCGACGGCCAGGCAGCCGTGGCCCAGGCGGAGGCGGAAATCGGCATGCCCGTGAACGTGCGCGGCAGCTTCCAGGGCACGGCGAAGAGCGCGCAGGACAGCAACAAGGAGCAGCCGCTCCTGATCCTGGCGGCCATCGTGGTGATCTACATCGTGCTGGGCATCCTGTACGAAAGCCTGGTGCATCCCGTCACCGTGCTGTCGACCCTGCCCTCGGCCGGCGTGGGCGCCGTGCTGGCCCTGCTCATGTTCCGCATGGAGTTTTCCATCATTGCCCTGATCGGCGTGTTCCTGTTGATCGGTATCGTCAAGAAAAATGCTATATTGATCATCGACTTCGCGCTGGAGGCCGAGCGTTCGCGCGGCCTGACAGCGGTGGAAGCGGTGCGCGAGGCTTGTTTGCTGCGTTTCCGCCCCATCCTGATGACCACCGTCGCGGCGGCGCTTGGCGCCTTGCCGCTGGCGATCGGTTTCGGCGAGGGGTCCGAGCTACGCCAGCCCCTGGGGGTCGCCATCATCGGCGGCCTGATTGCCAGCCAGTTACTCACATTGCTGACCACCCCGGTGGTCTATATCCTGCTCGACAAGCTGCGCACGCGCAGCGCCGACGAGCAGCAATTGAGCCGCATTCCTGGGCCAGATAACCCGAGCACACAATCATGAAGCAAGTAAAACCTATGTCCTCCGCCGTCCCCGCACGCCGCCTGCTGGCCGTGGCTGCTGCCGTCCTGCTGGCCGGCTGCGCCGTCAGCCCCACGTATGAAGTGCCGACGGCCGCCGCGCCGCAGGCGTTCAAGGAAGCGGCCGGCTGGCAGCCTGCCGCGCCGGCCGACACCCTCGAACGCGGTCCCTGGTGGACCCTGTTTGGCGACGCGCAGCTGAACCAGCTGGCCGAAGGCATTGAAGTATCGAACCAGAACGTGGCCGAAGCCATCGCCTCGTATGAGCAGGCGCGCGCGCTGGTGCGCGAACAGCGCGCCTCGCTGTTCCCCACCGTGAACCTGACGGGCAGCGGTACGCGCTCGGGCGGCGGGGGCGAGCAGCAGACGGGCAACAATTACCGGGCCGCCATCGGCGCGTCGTGGGAACCGGACGTGTGGGGCAAGCTGCGCGCCGGCGTGACGGGGGCGGACGCCAGTGCGGCGGCCAGCGCGGCCGATCTCGCTGCCGCGCGCCTGTCGGCGCAGGGCGAACTGGCGACGAATTACTTTTCGCTGCGCCAGAGCGATGCGCAGATCGCGCTGCTCAATGCCACCATAGCCGGCTACAAGCGCGTGCTCGACATCACCAGCAACCGCTTCAATTCCGGCATCGCCGCCAAGTCCGACCTGCTGCAGGCGCAGACGCAGCTGGCCAACGCGCAGATCGACCTGTCTAGCCAGGTGCGCTCGCGCGCCCAGCTGGAACATGCGATCGCGATTTTGCTGGGCAAGGCGCCGTCCGACTTCAGCCTGGCCGTGGCGCCGTGGACCCTGACCGTGCCCGAGGTGCCGCTGGGCGTGCCATCGACCCTGCTGCAGCGCCGTCCCGACATCGCCGCCGCCGAGCGCAGGGTGGCCGTGGCCAACGAACAGATCGGCATCGCCCGTTCCGCCTACTACCCGAGCCTGAACCTGACGGGTTCCTACGGGGGCGGGGCCAGCGAGGTGGGCGACCTGTTCAATGCCTCATCGAGCCTGTGGTCCCTGGGCGTGTCGGCCGCGCAGACCCTGTTCAACGCGGGCGCCACCACGGCCAGCGTGGATGCGGCCAAGGCGGGGCACGAGGCGGCCGTGGCGCGCTACCGCCAGACGGTGCTGGCCGCCTTCGGCGCCGTGGAAGACCAGCTGTCGGCCACGCGCGCGCTGGCCGAGCAGCTGGAGCTGCGCAAGCAGGCCTCGTCGGCCGCCGACCAGGTCGAGCAGCAGATGCTGAACCGCTACAACGCGGGCCAGGTCGGCTACACGGACGTGGTGACGGCGCAGGTGACGGCCCTGTCGGCGCGCCGTTCGCTGGTGCAGGCGCAGGCGGACCGCCAGACGACGGCCGTGGCGCTGATCCAGGCGCTGGGCGGCGGCTGGCACGCGCCGCAGGCGCAGTAACGGGACCGCCTGGCGCAGGCAAAAGCGCTGCGCCAAATTCGTGTTTTACTGCGCATCTTGAGTGCTAGAATGCAAGATTATCAATTCCCAGCCTGACGGTCTTGCCGTGGCTGCTTTCTTGCCGACGATGACACGCAACAAACACAGCAATCTGTCCGTTCCCGAGGTGGCCACCATCGTTTTCCCCGTGGTGGCCATCGGCGCTTCCGCTGGCGGGCTCGATCCCATCGTCGCCTTCCTCGCCAATGTGCCGCAGGAAAGCGGCATCGCCTACGTGGTGATCCAGCACCTGGACCCCACGCAGAAGGCCATGCTGCCGGAATTGCTGCAGCGCGCCACCAGCATCCCTGTCACGGAAATCACGCATCAGTCGGAATTGCGCCCCAATCATATCTATGTGATTCCGTCGAATGCCGACCTGGGGCTGTCGAAAGGTCGTTTCGTGCTCAGCGAGCCGGTGCAGCTGCGCGGGCACCGCCTGCCCATCAATGCTTTTTTCGAAAGCCTGGCCGCCGAATTGGGCGAACTGGCCGTGGGCGTGATATTTTCCGGCATGGGCAGCGACGGCACGCGCGGCTTGCAGGCCATCAAGCAGGCGGGCGGCCTGACCCTGGCCCAGCATCCCGACACGGCCAAGTTCGACATGATGCCGCAAAGCGCGATTTCCGCCGAAGTGGTGGACCTCGTCGATTTTCCCGACAAGATGCCTGACAAGATCATCAGCTATCTGTTCCGCAGCAGTTTCCTCAGCCTGCCGGGCCATGAACCGAACGGGCGCAATTCCCTGCAGGAAATCGTCGCCTTGCTGTCCGAGCATACGGGCAACAGTTTCACGGATTACAAGATCAACACGGTGCTGCGCCGTATCGAACGGCGCATGAGCTTGTATCAAATGACGTCGATGGAAGAGTACGTGCCGTATTTGCGCGACAATCCGGCGGAAATCGACTTGCTGTTCAAGGAATTGCTGATCGGCGTGACGAGCTTTTTCCGCGACCAGAAGGTATGGGAATACCTGAAGATGGTGGTCTTGCCGCAAATGCTGGCGGCCCACCCGGACGGGCGCGCCTTCAAGGCCTGGGTGCCCGCCTGTTCCACGGGCGAGGAAGCGTACTCGCTGGCCATGGTCTTCCACGAAGTGGTGGCCGGCATCAACCCGCCGTCGAAATACAGCCTGCAGATCTTTGCCACCGACCTGTCGGCCGACGCCATCGACCGCGCGCGCCAGGGGCGTTTTCCGCACAGCATCATCAGCGACGTGTCCGCCGAACGGCTGGAGCGTTTCTTTCTCAATGATAAGAACGGCTATCACGTGAAGAAAGAGATCCGCAACACGATCATCTTCGCCCAGCAAAACATCATTTCGGACCCGCCGTTTACCAAGCTCGACATCTTGTGCTGCCGCAACCTGTTGATCTATCTCAATGCCAAGCTGCAGCAGCGCCTGATTCCCCTGTTTCATTACGCCTTGAACCGCGACGGGGTTTTACTGCTGGGCAGCGCCGATACGCCCGGTCACTTTTCCGAGCTGTTTTCGCCGCTGACCACGTCGACCCGGCTGTATCGCCGCCTCGACAACCTGGCGCGGCAGCGCCTGCCCACGTATTTTCCCACCAAGGTTTCGTTGGCATCCCCCCCCACACCTAGCGACACGAGAGAAGTCAGCATGACTGGAAAGATTCAATCCCATGTCGAGCAATTATTGCTCCAGAAATATTCACCGGCCGCCGCGCTGCTGAACCAGGATGGGGACATCCTGTATATCAACGGCCGCACGGGCGCCTTCCTGGAACCGGCGGCCGGCAAGGCCAACTGGAATATCCACGCCATGGCGCGCGAAGGTTTGCGCTACGAGCTGGCCGGCCTCATCAAGCAGGCGCTGCAAAGCGAGAGCGTGGTGCGCCTGAAGGGCCTGGTGGTCAAGGACCACCTGGGACAGTCGCTGGGCGTCGACTTGAGCGCGGAAGCCCTGAGCCAGCCGGAATCCTTGCGCGGCATGGTGTTTGTCACGTTTTCCAGCGTGCCCCTGGTGGCCGAAGCGCGCCGCGGCCGTTCGCCCAATCCCAAGGTGCTGGAGCTGGAGCAGCAGCTGGCGCAGGCGCGCAATGAAATCCAGGCCGTGCGCGACGAGATGCAGACCTCGCGCGAGGAACTGAAATCGGCCAATGAAGAATTGCAGTCGACCAATGAAGAGCTGCAATCGACGAACGAGGAATTGACCACGTCGAAGGAAGAGATGCAGTCGCTCAACGAGGAACTGTACACGGTCAATGCGGAGCTGCAGTCGAAGGTCGATGATTTGTCGCTGGTCAATAGCGACATGAAGAATCTGCTCAACAGCACCGATATCGCCACCATCTTCCTCGACAGCGACTTGCGCATCCGCCGCTTCACGGCGCCGGCCACGCAAATCTACAAGCTGATCCAGACCGACTTGCGCCGTCCCCTCAGCGACATCGTCAACGACCTCGATTATCCGGGCCTGGAAGACGATGCGCTGGAAGTCATCCGCAGCCTCGTGTTCTGCGAGCGCCAGGTGCCGACCAAGACGGGGCGCTGGTACAACGTGCGCATCATGCCCTACCGCACGATCGAAAACGTGATCGACGGCGTGGTGGTCACTTTCATCAACATCACGGAATCGAAGCTGCTGGAAGCCCAGCTGCGGCAGATGCAGTCCGACGGGGCGGGTGGAGAAAGCGCGGCATGAGCGAGCCATTCGACGGTGGCATCACGCCGGCCCGGCTCAGAGAGCAGGCCGAGCAATTGGCGAAACAGCAGGGCCAGCCCGTGCCGCCGCCGCTGTCGAGTGAAGAGGTGATGCGCCAGCTGCATGAATTGCAGGTGAGCCAGATCGAACTGGAAATGCAGAATGCGGCCCTGGCCGAGCTGGAACAGCTGAAGAGTGAATTTGAAAGCAGCCGCGACCGGTATGCGCAGCTGTACGAGCAGGCGCCCGTCAGTTATTTCTCGCTGGCGCGCGAAGGCGTCATCACGCGCGCCAATGAGGCCGCCTGCGGCTTGCTGCGGCGCGAAAAGAGCCGGCTGCTGGGACGGCGCTTCGAGCAGTTCATCGCGCCCCAGGCGCAGGGCGGTTTCCGCCGCTTCCTCGACGCCGTCTTCGCCAGCGGCGCGCGGCAGGTGCTCGAGGCGCAGCTGTTCGAGGGCGAGGCGGACGGCACGGGCGGCATGGTGCGCATCGAGGCCAATTTCGATGCCGGCAGCAGCACGGCGCGCATGCTGGTGACGGACCTGGGCGACGAACATGCGCGCGAATCGGCCTTGCGGCGCGCCTTCGTCATCCTCGACAGCATCCGCGAAGGCGTGCTGGTGACCGACAGCGCCAACCGCATCATTTCCGTCAATCCCGCCTTCACGGCCATCACCGGCTACCAGGCGGAGGAAGCCATCGGGCGCGACCCGTCCTTCCTCGGCGGCGGCACGCATCTGCCGCAGTTTTATGAAGCCATGTGGCACAGCCTGCACCAGGATGGCAGCTGGTATGGCGAGCTGGTGAACCGGCGCAAGAATGGCGAACGCTTCGTCGAATCGCTGTCCATCACGCCCATGCGCGCACCCGACGGCAGCATCAGCCATTTTGTCGGCGTGTTTTCCGATATCACCGAGCGCAAGCTGGCCGAGGCGGCCCTGCGCGAACTGCACCGCGAACTGGACCAGCGGGTCATCGACCGCACGGCCGAGCTGCTGCGCGCCAACGAGCACCTGCAGCTGGAAGTGCACCAGCGCGAACGGGCCCAGGAAGCCTTGCGCGATGCCGAGCGCTTCTTTCATGCGACCATCGATTCGCTGACGGACCGCGTGCTGGTGCTGGACCAGGCGGGCGACCTGGTGCATGCCAACCAGGCTTGCCTGGCCTTCGTCGGCCAGACGCCCAGGCCGCTGCACTACCTGGAATTCTGCGATACCGATCCGCGCTGGCAGCGCAGCGCCGGGCGCGAGCTGGCCGCCGGCATCCGCGCCGTGATCGCCGGCAAGGCCGATGCGTACGCGCTCGAGTACGAATTCGCCACGCGCGTCGGGCCGCGCTGGTCGCAGGCCCGGGTCAGCCGCTTCCTCGGCGAGGGGCCGCTGCGCGTGGTGGTGGCGCACACGGATATCACCGAACGCAAGCTGATGGACGGTGCCCTGCGCCAGTCGCACGCCCAGCTGCGCCAGCTGGCGCTGCACCTGGAAACGGCCAAGGAAGACGAGCGCAAGCGCATTTCGCGCGATATCCACGATGAGCTGGGACAAAACCTGCTGGCGTTGCGCATCGACATTTCCATGCTCAGCGCCCGCACGGAAGGCTCCCATCCGCGCCTACACCGCCGGGTCGGTGCCGTGCTCAGCAACGTCGACACCACCATCAAGAGCGTGCGCGGCATCATGAACGAGCTGCGCCCGATGGCGCTGGACCTGGGCCTGCAGGCCGCCGTCGAGTGGCAGGTGGGCGACTTCCGCAAGCGCAGCGGCGTGGCCTGCCACCTGCTGATACGCGACGAGGCGCTGTTCGCCGCCATCGGCAGCCAGGTCGAGATCGTGCTGTTCCGCATCGTGCAGGAAGCGCTCAGCAACGTCATGCGCCATGCCCAGGCCAGCGTGGTCGAGATCGAGCTGAGCTCGGACGCCTGCGCCGTGTACCTGGCCATCAGCGACGATGGCATCGGCATCACGCCCTTGCAGCAGCGCAAGAAACAGTGCTTTGGCCTGATCGGCATTGCCGAACGGGTGACGGCGCTGGGCGGGCACTTCGAGGTGGGCGTGCCGGCGTCGGGCAGCGGTTGCCGCCTGGCCCTGCACATTCCCCTGCCGGGCGTGGCGCGTCCGCCCGCCTGACGCGCAGATTGCACCAGGATAATTTTTTGCCGACCCAGGCGGTCGGGACAGGCTATACTTTCGCCTGCTTTTTATGGAGGGGCATATCTTGTTCAAGACAATCGTACTACCAGTCGCCTTGATGGGCGCGTTCGCCGGCGCACACGCCGACGAAGGGCAGTGGCAACCACACCAGCTGCCACAGCTGAAAGCCGAATTGAAACGGGTCGGCATCGAAATTCCTGCGGAAAAACTGGCCGACCTGAGCAAGCACCCGATGAGCGCCATCGTGTCGCTGGGCGGCTGCTCGGCCGCCTTCGTCTCCGACGCGGGCCTGGTGGTGACGAACCACCACTGCGCGTATGGCGCCGTGCAGCGCAATTCCACGCCGGAACACAATTACATCACCAACGGCTTCCTGGCCAAGACTCGTGCTAGCGAGCTGCCGGGCGGTCCGAACAGCCTCGTGTATGTGACGGACAAGGTGGAAAACGTCAGCGACCGCGTCCTGAAAGGCTTGACGGCCGACATGACGGGCCGCGCGCGCCACGAAGCCGTGGAAAAGCGCGTCAAGGACCTGATCGCCGAATGCGAGACGGACAAGATGTACCGCTGCTCCGTGCCCGCCTTCCACCGCGGCCTCGAGTACTACCGCATCCGCCAGATGATGATACGCGACGTGCGCCTCGTGTACGCGCCATCGGACAAGATCGGCAACTTCGGCGGCGACATCGACAACTACGAATGGCCGCGCCACACGGGCGACTACTCCTTCCTGCGCGCCTACGTGGGCAAGGATGGCCGTCCGGCCGACCCGTCGCCGGACAACGTGCCGTACCACTCGAAGGACTTCCTCGTCGTCTCGGCCGAAGGCTTGAAGGCCGGTGACGGCATCTTGCTGGCGGGCTACCCCGGCCGCACCAGCCGCTACAAGCTGCCGGCGGAAATCCGCTTCGCGCGCGATACGGGCTTCCCCCTGAAAGTGGCGGAACTGCAAGCGGACCTGGCCGTGATGGCCGACGCCACGCAGGGCGACGCGGCCGCTGCCGTGCGCTATGCCAGCGTGGTGAAAAGCATCAATAACGTGCTGAAGAAAACCCAGGGCTTGCTCGACGGTTTCGCCCGCAAGGACATCGCCGCCATCAAGGACGTGCAGGACGCCGAATTCCGCGCCTGGTACGCGAAGCAGCCGAACGTGTCGCCGACCCTGCTGGCCGAACTGGACGCGGCGATTGCCACCGACATGGCCCTCAGCGAAGAAGAGTTCGCCTGGACGGTGGCCACCAACAGCGACCTGCTGAAAAGCGCGCGCACCGTCTACCGCCTGTCGCAGGAGCGCCAGAAGGCGGACGCCGAGCGCGAATCGGGCTTCCAGCAGCGCGACCTGGCCTTCATCAAGGCACGCCTGGCGCGCCTGGAACAGTCGTACGTCAACAAGGTCGACCAGGCGCGCTTCGAAGCGGGCCTGAAGCGCTACGCCCAGCTGGCGGCCAAGACCCATCCGCAAGGACTGGACGCGCTGCTGCCGGCACCCGCCGCCGTAGCGGCCCTGTACCAGCAGACCCAGCTGGCCGACACGGCCAAGCGCCTGGCCTGGCTGGAAAAGGACCAGGCTGCCGTTACCCAGTCTGACGATGCCTTCATGCAACTGGCCGTCAAGCTGCAGCCCGTGGAACTGGCGCTGGAAGAGCGCCGCAAGGAAGTCGACGGAAACCTGGAGCGCGTGATTCCGCAATATATGCAAGCCGTGATTGCCTGGAAGAAATCGCAAGGCAAGCCGGTGTATCCTGACGCCAACTCGACCCTGCGCGTGACCTACGGCACCGTCTCGCCGTACTCGCCGCGCGACGGCATCACCAAGGGACCGTTCACGACCGTGGAAGGCATCGTCGAGAAAGTCACGGGCAAGGCCCCGTTCGAGGCGCCGCAAGGCTTGATCGACGCCGTGAAGGAAAAACGCTACGGCCAGTTCCGCGATCCGGCCCTGGGCACGGTACCCGTCAACTTCCTCACCAGCGCCGACACCACGGGCGGCAATTCCGGCTCGGCCGTGATGAACAAGCGCGGCGAACTGATCGGCCTGAACTTCGATTCCACGTATGAATCGATCACCAAGGACTGGTATTTCGACACGGCCATCACGCGCGCCATCCACCTCGACATCCGCTACATGCTGTGGGTGATGAAGGAAGTGGACCACGCGGATAACTTGCTGCAGGAAATGACGATCAAGTATCCGAAGGCCGCCAAGGCCGCGAAGAAGTAAGCGTCAGCTTGCGCTGGCACAAAGCCGCATCCGCCGCAGGGCCGATGCGGCTTTTTTGCGGCAATACAAGGGAGGATCCGCGGCTCCCGTTCTCCGGTTTGCGGTTCCTGCATCCGCCCGCACAGTACGCGCGGCCATCGCCTGCCATATTGCCTGCGCCACGTATAATTTCCCGCACTATCCACCGCTATTCTTTTTCGACAGGCCCCCCATGCCCCAGACTACCGATTTGCCGCCGGATTGGCACGCGTTTGAAACGACATATGACGTTGAGGCTACCTGGTTCAGGCTGGCCAGCGCATCGCTGGCGCTGCTGGGCGCGTCCGCTTTCAAGGATCAGGCATTTTCAGCCTTCGCCTTTAACGCCGTATCGTTCCCGTCCATTTCGCTGAGCTTTGACACCGATCCCGGTAACAGGGCGCGCGATTACTATCCTCCGGACTGGTCGAACGCGTGCATGGAAGCCGATATGCCGGAAATCGGGCAATTATGGGAGGAGGGCCACGCAAGGATCGAAGATGCTTTAAGCGAGCTGATCGACGCTGCCGATGACGAGTTGCTCTGCGCCATTGAGGAAGGCTATCTGCATAGCCTCAGGAAAACCATGGTGCGGCTGGAAACGAGCCGTGCTTTCCAGCAGATCAAGACGTGTGCGCCGTTCTGGACCGTGGTCACGCAAATCGATGCCGATACGGATGAAGAGGAGCGCCTGCTCGAGCAGGTGCGCCAAGGCCTTCTGGCGTAAGCGCTATATCAGGGCTTGCCAGGCCCTGACTTCTTCGTCCGTGAGCGCCGGCCCCCAGCCGCCGCGCAGCGCCGCATCGTGCTGCACGTAGTGCTCCAGCTGCGGCACGGCCACGTCATGCCGGGCGCAGATGTCAAAGACGGCTTCCAGCTGGCGCCGGCTTGCCGCAAGGTCATCGCCATGCCAGGTGCAGGCGCTCGTTTCCAGCACATGCTGCACCAGTGTTTCCAGCGTGCCCAGCAGGTGCCCGGGCATGGCCATGCGTACCTCGTCCGGCCAGGGATCGCCCATGCCCGTCACAGCCAGGGATGCAAAGCCCCGTTCCCAGGCCGCAAAATCCCCTGGCCCGAGCTGCGCCACTTTCCACACGTGAGCGGCGAACGCGGACAGGGCGGGATGATCCATATCAAAGCGCCGGCAAAAGCGTTGCAGGCAGGTGACGGCAAGGCATTGCTTGGCGATTACGGAGAGCGTATCTATCGATATGTCATGCATAAATAATGGTGTTTCAAAAAAATAACGGCTAGCCTCGGCTGAATGCGCGCCTTGTCAACGCCCTGGCGCACGCTGCTTCAGCTCGAATCATTTCTCAAAGACAATCCAGGACCAGCTTACCCCCGCCTGGCGATTCTGCTGCTGAACGGATGGCGCCTGCGTACTCAACATCAATTTGAGCTGATATTGCATCGCGAGGTTTATTGTTTCATTGGCAGAGACATCAAAGATGCGACGGCCTTCAGGGGCTGGGCCATGCCTCAGGGACATGACGAGTATGGCGCCGGGCTTGAGCAACTTGCTGATATTGTCCATCGCCTCGATCCTTTCTTCCGTTGCCAGATGCATCCAGACGGCCGCGACGACAATAAGGTCATACTTGGCAGGACGCGCTCCTAGCGTGGAAAGAGCGGGGAGGCTGTCGTTCACCCATTCTATGTTGGCCAGGGCATGTGCCTTCATGCCCGCCTCGCGGAAGGCTGCAACGGGCTCAAGCGCGGTCACTTTGTGGCCTGAGCTTGCAAGCCACGCCGCGTCGCCGCCTGTCCCGGCGCCGATGTCGAGCACGGCGCTTGATATCGTCGGCAAGAGATGACTGACGGGCCGGTATTTATCAAGGAATGTAACGTTGTCGTATCGTGCAATGAGCTGCCCTGCGTTTTCTGCATAGCCCTCGGTGCCCGGGACAGTAGATGAGTCCATGGGATCCTGCATTTCCTGCATTATCAGTCGTCTCCTCTGGCAATGTCCATTTCTGCAGTCATAACGGCTTTTCTTCCGCTTGCTGATGCGCTTGCCGCAGCGCCTTCACCGGCAATTGAAAAAAGCGCGGCACCATGGCCGGCGACAGCGCGTCGCCGCCGTCCGCCATGGCCAGGCGGCCGCTCAACAGCAGCATCACGTAGCCGTGGCCCAGCGACCAGCCGGCGCTGGCGGCGGCCTTGTCCCAGCGCGGGTCGAGGCCCGCCTCGCGCACGGCGGCGCCCGCCGTCTGCAGCACATACTGGAAGCACGCTTGCGCCGCCTCCTGCAGGACGGGGAACTGGCGCACGTCCTGGTGTTCGAACATCAGCCGGTAGTGGGCTGGCGCGGTCAGGGCGAATTCGATGTATTGCTGGCCTAGCAATTGAAAGCGCTGTTCGGCGGGCAAGCTGCCCGGCGGCGGCAGCTGCGTTTCCCATTTCCGTATCAGGCTGGCAAAGCCGGCGGCCGCCACCTCGGCCAGCAGGGCTTCCTTGCTGGGGAAGTGGCGGTACACGGCGGCGACCGACACGCCCACCGTGCGCGCCAGTTCGCGCAGCGACAGGGCGGCGTCATGCTGCTGCGCCAGTTGCGCGATGGTGGCGGCGACCAGGGTGTCGCGCAGGTTGCCGTGATGGTAAGTGGTCATTGCGGTTGTCATTCGATGTTATCGCTGTTCACATTGTCGTGTATGATGGGCATGTTATCACTGAAAACATGGAGAGCACATGCATGAGATGAACATTGCCGTCCGCACCGTGGACTTGCCGCCAGGCGCCAGCATCGCCCCGCTGTATCCCGGCAGCAACCTGGCCGACGCCTACGCCGTCGACTTGCCCACCGCGCAGGCGCGCCAGATGGACATGCAGAGCCTGGCGCGCCAGCTGCTGGGCAAGCAGCCGGGCTGGGCGCGCAAGCTGATGGTGCTGCGCGACGCCATCGTGGCGCGTTTCGGCATCCGGACGGCAAAACAGATGGAAGCGCGGCCCGGCAAGCGCATCGGCATCTTCCGCATCTATGCCGTCAGCGACGACGAAATCATCCTGGGCGAGGATGACAGCCACCTGGACTTTCGCCTGTCCGTGCTGCGCAACAGGGACGCGGGGCGCCATGGCAGCGTGACCGTCTCCAGCGTCGTGCATTGCCATAACCGGGTGGGGCGTGCCTACATCCTGCTGATCCGTCCGTTTCACAAGCTGATCGTGCGCCATTCGCTGGCGCGGGCGGCCAGGACGGGCTTCGCCTGAGGCGGGGAGTGGCGAGCGGCAAGGGCAATCTTGCTTATTCATGGCCGGTATTGCATACTGCACCACCAGCCTCATCACGATTCCCATGAACGATACGCTTCTCCTGCTGGGTTTTGCCACCACGCCGCTTGAACTGATTTCCTTTGTCCTGGCACTGACAACCGTTGCGCTGAACATCCGCCAGAATCACTGGGCGTGGCTGTTCGCCATCATTTCCTCGGCCGCCTACGGTTTCGTGTTTTTCGAGTCGCGCCTGTATGGCGACATGGCCTTGCAACTGCTGTTCATCAGCGTCTCGTTCTGGGGCTGGTACCAGTGGCTGCACCCGTCCAGCGGCGGCACGACCCTGCCCGTGACGCGCCTCGATGGCCGCGGCTGGCTAGCCTGCGCCGCGGGCTGGCTCGTGGGCTTTCTGCTCATCGCCTGGCTGCTGACGACGACGGACACGGACGTGCCGCACGCGGACGGCTTCCTCACGGCGGGCAGCCTGGTGGGGCAATTCTTGCTGTCGCGCAAGAAGCTGGAAAACTGGGTCGCCTGGATCATCGTCGATGTGCTGTACGTGTGGCTGTACGTGCACAAGGGCCTGGCCCTGACGGCCGTGCTGTATGCCTTCTTTGTCGTGATGGCCGTCATCGGCCTGCTGGCGTGGCGCAAGTCGGCGCCGGCCGCGCCCGGCGCGATGGTCCTCAAGTGACGGCGCACTGCATGCGCGTGGCCATCCTGGGGGCGGAATCGTCGGGCAAGTCGACCCTGGCGGCCGCGCTGGCGGAGCGTTACGGCAGCGTCTGGGTACCGGAATACCTGCGTGAATTCGTGGAAAGCCAGGGCAGGGTGCCCGTCGCGGAAGACCAGTATGGGATTGCGCTAACGCAAGTCGAGCGCGAGGCGGCCGCCGCCGCGCAAGCGAAGCGCTTCCTGTTTTGCGACACGACGCCCTTGATGACGGTGGTCTACAGCCGCCATTACTTTGCCGGCGCCGATGCGCCGCTGGCGGCCCTGGCCGCTGCCACGCATTACGACCTGACGCTGGTGACGGCGCCCGACAGCCCGTGGGTAGCCGATGGCCTGCAGCGCGAGTCGGAAGCCGTGCGCCAGCTGATCTACCGCCTGCTGCTCGACGAGCTTGACACGCGCGGCATCGCCTACCACGTGCTGCACGACAGCCTGGAGGCGCGCCTGGCCCAGGCGGCGCCCCTGCTGCAGGCGCTCGCTGCGGCGCCTGCCATTTCCTTTCCCTACAACGCCTAACAAAACCGTAGCGAGCGGCAGCGAGTTGTGGCCGAGAAGCGGAGCTGTGCGAATGCACAGTGAGCATCGGAAGCCGCAAATCGCGACGCGCAGTAGGTTTGGTTAGGTGTTTAAAAGTCGAACTGCGCCGAGACCTTGAACGTGCGGCTGGCGCCCGGGAACAGATAGCCGCCCGCGTCCGGCGTCACGTCGCGCCAGTAGAACTTGTCCGTCACGTTATTGATGGTGGCGCGCAGCACGGCCGACGTGCCCGCCAGGCGCGTGGCATAGGCGGCACCGAGGTTGAACACGCTGTACGACGGCACGAAGGTGGTGTTGCTGAATTCAAAGGCCTTCTTGCCCGCATATTCCCAGCTGCCGTTCACGTTCAGGCCTGCCACTTGCGGCACGGCATAGTCGGCGCGCACGGCCGCCTTCAGGGCCGGCACGTTGGGCACGCGCTTGCCGTCCAGGTCCGCATTGCCCGTGCCGGACTGCTGGCTGTTCAAGGCCGTGAGCGAGGCGCCCAGGCTCAGGTTGGCACTGGCCTTGCCCTGGGCCGACAGTTCCAGGCCCCGGTGCTGGGCCTGGCCTGCGCGCACGAAGTTGTAGGTGCTCATGCTGCTGTCGAGGTACTGGTTGAATTCCAGGCCCTTGCGGATCTGGAACAGGCTGGCCGCGACCATGAAGTCCGGCGTCACATCGGCCTTCACGCCGAACTCGAGCTGTTTCGAGCGGCTCGGCGTCAGTTCCACGTTGGCATTGTTGGCATAGCGGTCGGCCGTGCCGCCATGTTCCATGCCGTGCGAGTAGGATGCATACACGGCGATATTGTCTTGCGGGTTGTACACCAGCGCCACGTTGGGCAGCAGGAAGTCATGTTTGGCGCGGATTTCCGTGGCGGCCTTAAGCACGTACTGGTAGCCGTCGACATCGATATGGCGCAAGCCGCCATGCAGTTTCCAGTTCTGGCCCAGGCTGACGATGTCCTGCACGAAGACGGATTTTTCCTTGTCGTTGCGCACCAGGCGCACGGGGCCCGTGACGCCATCGGACGGAGCCACGACGACGGGGTGGTAGATGTTGCTGATGCCCACTTCATCATAGACGTACAGGCCGGCGCGGTCCTTGCGGTTGAAATACGACACGCCGGCCGTGAATTCATGGCGCAGGCTGCCCGTGGCAAACTTGCCCTGGAGCATGGCTTGCGCGCTCAGGGGCTTCTTCGTTTCGCCGAGGCTGCGGTAGTCCCACACGGAAAAATCGCCATTGCTGCAGAACACGGGGTTCCAGCCTTCCGGGCTGCAGCCATACGGATACGCCGTGTAGTCGTCGCGCTTGAACGAGTGCTGGTTGGCCGACAGGGTGGCATGCCAGTCGTCATTGAAGGCGTACTGGAAGCGCAGGCCCAGGTTGCTGGTGACGGTTTCCACCGGGTGCGTCCACGGCTGCTTGTTGAGCATGGTGTCGGCGCTGACGTTCGCGGGCAGGCTGCCATTGCTCAGCAGCTGGAAGCCGGGCGCCGTCACCTGCGCCTTGTCCTGGTAGTCGGCATCGAGCTGCAGCAGGGCCTGGGGTGACATCTGCCAGTCGAAGGCGCCGGAAATGAACTTGCGGTTGCCGTCGGCGCCCTGGATGTAGGAGCGCAGGCGTTCGGCCGCCACGTTGATCCGGTAGCCGAAGCGCCGGTCTTCCAGGCGGCCGCCCAGGTCGACGGCGCCGTACAGGGTGCCCCGCTCGCGCGTTTCCACGGTGACGGTGCGCAGCGGCGCGGCGGTGGGGCGCTTGACGATGAAGTCGATCACGCCGCCCGGCGCGGCCATGCCTGCCTGCAAGCCGGCCAGGCCTTTCAGCACTTCGATGCGTTCCTTGTTTTCCAGCGGAATCTGCGTGTCGCCGGGAATGGCCACGCCATCCTTGCGGTAGCTGGAGTTGTTGTCGAGTTCAAAGCCGCGGATGGTGAATTGCTCCGCGTAGCCGACGGCGTTGTAGGAATCGTTGATGCTGGCGTCCAGCTTGACGGCATCGCTGAGGTTGCGGATTTGCAAGTCTTGCAGCTCTTTTTGCCCGATCACGGTGACGGCGGCCGGCGTCTGCAGCAGCGGCGCATCGGAAAAGCCGCCGACGGAGGCGCGCTTGGCGGCCGGGGCCTTGCTGGCCGTGACGACCACTTCGGCCATGTTCTGGGCTGGTGCTTCGGCGGCATCGGCGGCATCGGCGGTGTCGCCGGCGGCCAGGGCAGGCGCGGCAAACGCGTGCAGGATGGCCAGGGTCAAAGCGGAAATAGATAAATTCGGTGTGGACATAGATTGCTCGTGGTTCAAGCCGTCTCGGGAAAGAGCACGGCAGGCTGCTTGTTCGGCTGGCGCCAACGCAGGAGCTATCAAAGGAGGGAGGTACTTTGCGCTTTCCTTCGCTGGCATTATCCAGATCAGGTACGAAGGGTATCTCTCACCCGGATGACTACTCCAGGACCCCTAGCGAATTGATAGCTTAGCATGAACCACGGCCCGCTGTCCCACCCTGCCGACCGTTTTACAACACTGCAGGTCGAAACTACAGACTCAGCTCCAGCACCTTGCGGCTGACTTCCGGCGTCACCTCGCGCTGCTCGCCCAGGGCCGTCATGCCGTGCGCTTCCAGGGCGGCCACGACGGCGTCCACGCTGGCATGGTTCAGGCCGTAGTCGGCCAGGCGCGTCTTGACGCCCATGTGGCGGAAAAAGAATTCCGTGCGGGCGATGGCGGCCTCGATGCGGCCATCCTCGTCGCCGCCATCGAGGCCCCACACGCGCGCCGCGTACTGCAGCAGCTTGGCGCGCTTGGCCTGCTTGCGCACGCGCAGCATGCTGGGCAGGATGATGGCCAAGGTCTGCGCGTGGTCGAGTTCGTACAGGGCCGTCAATTCGTGGCCGATGGCGTGCGTGGACCAGTCTTGCGGCACGCCCACGCCGATCAGGCCGTTCAAGGCCAGGGTGGCGCTCCACATCACGTTGGCGCGCACGTCATAGTCGTCCGGCTGCGACAGGGCTTTCGGTCCTTCCTCGATCAGGGTCAGCAAAATGCCTTCGGCGAAGCGGTCCTGCACGGAAGCATTCACAGGGTAGGTCAGGTATTGCTCCATCACGTGCGCAAACGCATCGACGACGCCGTTGCCCACCTGGCGGAGCGGCAAGGTAAACGTTTTCGTGGGGTCCAGCACGGAAAATTTAGGATACACCTTGCGGCTCATGAAGGAGCGCTTTTCCTGCGTGGCCTTGCGCGTGATCACGGCCGAGCCATTCATTTCCGAACCCGTGGCCGGCAAGGTCAGGACCGTGCCGAAGGGCAGGGCCGCTTCGACGATCTTGCCGCCCCTGGCCAGGATGTCCCAGGCTTCGCCCTCATGCAGGGCGGCGGCGGCGATGAACTTGGTGCCGTCGACCACGGAACCGCCGCCGACAGCCAGCAGGAAATCGATGCGCTCGCTTTTCACGAGGGCGACGGCCTGCATCAGCGTTTCATAGCCGGGATTGGGTTCGATGCCGGCAAATTCCAGCACCGTGTGGCCGGCCAGCGCCGCCCGTACTTCATCGTAGACGCCGTTCTGCTTGATGCTGCCGCCGCCGTAGGTCATGAGCACTCGGGCCTGCGGCGGGATCAGCGCCGTGATGGCGGCGATCTGGCCCTGGCCGAAGAGGATTTGCGTCGGATTGTAAAAGTCGAAATTGAACATGGGGCTCCCGCTGCGGATGTGTAGGGTAGGCTGCTGCCGAGCCATGATTATGGCCGAACGGGTGGAATCGTGTCGTGGACGCTTGAGCTTTTCGCCCGCGCGGCGGAGAATGCAGCCGATGTCACCCACCACGCGAAAAGGAATGCGCATGACCACCCTCCCACTGGAAGAATCCGACCTGCCCGCCACGGCGCTGGACATGCACCGCGCCATCGGCGCCGCCATCGCCGCGCTGCAGGTGCTGGACTTGAACAGCCAGCGCTTCGAGGCCTGCACGGACCCGGAACTGCGCCGCGTGCTGGCGCATGCGGGCGACACCAGCCGCAAGGAAGTGGCCATGCTGCTCGAATGGATGCGCCGCCGCGACGCCCGCCTGGACAAGGAAATGAAGGAAGCGCTGTTCAAGGCGGGTCCCATCGTGGCGCAGTACCATTACGATCAGAACGTGCTGTAACTATTGGTTTGTTGCTGTGGCGTACCATACGCCACTCCGGCGCCGTTTCGCGTAGACTGTGCCCCGATCACGATTTTGGGGGAGTTTGCAGAAATGAAATCATTACCATACCGAGAAGGCAGCTGGTTTGCCGTGCCCCTGCCGGGCGGCGGCTATGCCGTCGGCGTGGTGGCGCGCAGGGCGCCTGCCGGGCGCATCATGCTGGCGTATATGTTCGGGCCGAAGCGCGACAGCCTGCCCACGCTGGAAGAGGTGGAAGGCTTGCGGCCGGAACAGGCCGTGCGCCGCCTGCGCACGGGCGACATGGCCCTGCTCAACGAGCGCTGGCCCCTGCTGGGCGACAGCCGCCGCTGGGAGCGCGACGACTGGCCCATGCCGGCCTTCATCCGCCGCAATGAATCCCTGCAGCGCGCCTGGCGCGCCAGCTATGCGGACGCCGACCCTGCCAAGCTGAATCGCGAGGAATCGATCCCCTTCGACACGCCCGGCATGGAAAGCGATTCCCTGTACGGCTACGGGGCAACGGAATTGTTGATGAATAAATTGCTGGCGCAGGAGCAGGCGTCCGCTTGATTGCGCGGGGTCAAGCCCGACGGGACTGACCCCGGCATGCCGGCTTACACCGCCGGCAAGCTGATCTGGAACGCCAGGCCGCCGCCTTCGCGGTTGCGCACCTGCAGTTCGGCGCCATGGCGCAGCAGGACGCGGTCGACGATGGCCAGGCCTAGACGATCGTCCACCTGCCTGCGCCGGGTGTCTCCTACACCGCCGGCAAGCTGATCTGGAACGCCAGGCCGCCGCCTTCGCGGTTGCGCACCTGCAGTTCGGCGCCGTGGCGCAGCAGCACCCGGTCGACGATGGCCAGGCCGAGTCCGGCGCCGTTGGCCTGCCCGCGCGCGGTATCGAGGCGGGTGAACGGCTTCATCAGCTGCTCGATCTTTTCCGCCGGCACGCCCGTGCCATGGTCCTGCACCTCGATGATCACCTTTTTCGCGCCATGGCTGGTGCGCACGTGGCAGGCGATGTCGATTTCCGTCACGTCGCTGCCCGGCGTCTTGCCGTAGCGGCGCGCATTCTCGATTAGGTTGTTCAGCACGCGGCGCAGGTCGGTGGGGTTGCCCATCGCGTGCGCGCCTTCGGCGATGGTGGCGTTGATCTTCACGTCCGGCAGACGCATCGCTTCGCGCGTCATGTCGGCCAGCAGGCCGCTCAGGTCCACATCCGTGAAGCTCGACGCTTCCGTCGGCTTGGCGTAGTCGAGGAACTGGCCGATGATGGCGTCCATCTGCCCGATATCGGACTGGATGCCTTCGCGCGCCTCGTCCGACAGATTCGCCATTTCCACTTCCAGCTGCATGCGCGCCAGCGGCGTGCGCAAGTCGTGCGAGATGCCCGCCAAAATGACGGCGCGGTCCGATTCCACCTGCTTCAAATCGTCGACCATCTGGTTGAAGCTGCGGTTCGCCTCGATGATCTCGATCGGGCCTTTTTCCGGCAGCGGCGCCGGCTGCTTGCCCTTGGCGATGTCGCGCGCGGCCGCCGTCAGGCGCGACAGGGGCAGGTTGATCAGGCTGGAAATGATGGCCGCGCCCAGCAGCGACAGCAGGGACACCAGGCTGGCCCAGCCCAGCCACTGGAAGCCTGTCAGGCCGCGCAGGCGCTCGCGGTCCAGCATCAGCCAGTATTCGTCGTCGTCGATCTTGAAGCTGACCCAGAAGCCGGCCACGCCGTTGACGCGCGCGGAAAAGCGCGTGTCCTTGCCCAGCTTGGCCTTCACCAGCGCCTCGATGTCGGGCATCAGGTAATTGTCGGGCGGCGGCTCGATGCGGTCGTCCTCTTCCAGCGAGAAGATGCGGATGCCTTCATTGCTGACGAGGTCGAACAGCAGCTCGCGACGCAGCTCGGGGGCCGAGTGCGTCAGCGCCGCATGCGTGATGGTGACGACGGAAATGATCTGGGCGGAAATCTGCTGCGCCTGCGGCTCGCGCTGGATGACGGAAATCATGCCGATCCAGGTGATCATGCTGACGGTGGTCAAAGTACCCAGCAGCAAAAAGGTGCGCCAGAACAGGCCGCTTTTCAGCCGCGCCAGGCTGATATCGGGAACAAGCTTCATCATGCCTCGCCAGCGATCAGCGCGGCTGTCCGTCCGGGATGAAGACGTAGCCGAGGCCCCACACGGTCTGGATGAACAGCGGGCTCGACGGATCGGGTTCGATCAGCTTGCGCAGGCGCGAAATCTGCACGTCCAGGCTGCGGTCGAACACTTCGTATTCGCGGCCGCGCGCCAGTTCCATGAGTTTTTCGCGCGACAGGGGCTGGCGCGCATGGCGGGCAAACACTTTCAGCACGGAAAATTCGCCTGTTGTCAGGGGCACCGTTTCGCCATTCTTTTTCAGGGTGCGCGTGCCCAGGTCCAGCACGAAGTCGCCGAATTCGAAGGTTTGCGGCGTTTCCGACGGCGCGCCCGGGATTTCATCGGGACCCTTGCGGCGCAGCACGGCGCCGATGCGGGCCACCAGTTCGCGCGGATTGAACGGCTTCGGCAGGTAGTCGTCGGCACCCATTTCCAGGCCCACGATGCGGTCCACGTCCTCGCCCTTGGCCGTCAGCATGATGATGGGCGTCTGGTCGCCCGCGCCGCGCAGGCGGCGGCAGATGGACAGGCCGTCTTCGCCCGGCAGCATCAGGTCGAGCACCAGCAGGTCGTAGCGCTCGCGCAGCCACAGCTTGTTCATGGCGGTGGCGCTCTCGGCCGTAAAGACGTTGAATCCCTGTTCGGTCAGGTAGCGGCGCAGCAGATCGCGCAGGCGCACATCGTCATCCACCACCATGATCTTGGCCTGGTGGCCGTGGACGGATTGCGTTGTTGTATTGCTGCCGGAAGTGGAGGTTGTGGTCATTTAAGGTGTCGTGTTATCTTATATTGGTTGCTATAGTAACGCCTCGCGCGGCGCTCACAAGGGGCTGTGGCGACCCATTACAAACTGTTACAAACTTTACCCAATTACTCTTACTGCACCGTGTAAAGCATCATACACTGGGGCCACAGTGGAAATCAGCTTTAGTTTATACGGCATCGCGGAAGAGGAACTCAATGAATATCTTTACTAAAAACATTCACGCCGCTCCCAGCGCAGCTTTCGCAGCGCGCACTTCCTCGTCCGTGCTGTCCGCGTTTGTCGCCTGTTCCATCCTGGGCGCCAGCCTGGCGCAGGCACAGAACCAGCCGCCGCCCCGCCGTGACGAGCAGCAGCAAATGCAGGCCCAGCGCTATGAGCAGGTACAGCGCAGCAATAGCAATGATACGCGAGTGCGCGAGCAGCGTGACGCACGCAGCTTCGACACGCGCGTGGAAGAGCAGCGCCGCGCCAGCGAAGGGGCCGATGCGTCGCGTCGCACGGGCCGCATGACGCCCGACGAGCGCCGCGACCTGCGCCGCCAGATCAATGAAGTGGGCCAGGACATTTACTCCAACCCGCCGCGCCGCTAGGCTTCCCGCATCCCATCCCGCAGGGCCATGTCGCAAGACATGGCCCTGTCCGCATCTGGCAGGCACATTGTTGCCGAGTCAGGCACAGCGCCACGCCCCGTGATATTGTTCTAGTGCACTGAGGCAATTCCCTGAATTTTTCATTCTGGAGGCAAGTGGTGAGCGACGAAGCAAGGCCCGTTCCGGAGGCGGTTCCCGCTGGCGGCTTGCCGCGCGGCCTGGTCCAGCGCCACGATGGCGTGTTTCTCGACCTGGCGCTGGCGCCCGCGCAGCTGCGCGCCGCCGTCGACCAGCTGTTCCAGTCGGGGCAGATGCTGGCCGGACTCGATTACGCCCTGTTCCTGCTGACCCTGTTCCATGCGCCCGTGCCGGGCAGTCCGCCCAGGGGCGAGGCCCTGCTGCGCATCGCTGCCCGCGTGGCGCCTTTCCCGCCCCTGCGGCTCCTGCTCTACAAGCAAGTCAAGATCCGCGGCGACAGCGCCGAGTTCTACTTCGAGGCGCTGCCGCCCGACGCGGACGGCCAGGTGCCGGCGCGGCGCGAGTTCGACGAGCTGGTGGCCGACCTGTGGGGCAAGGGCGTGCGCTATGGCCTCGACAGCGCGGCCGTGCGCGCCATACTCGACGCCGGCAAGGCCGAGCGCATCACGGTGGCGCGCGTGCTGCCGCCGCAGCCGGGGCGCGATGCCCAGCTGGTCGAAGTGTCGCAGGGCATCCACCGCGACGATGCGCCGCGCGAGCGCCCCGACGGCCGGCTCGACTTGCTCAGCTTCAAGAACCGCTTCCCGCAGGTCAAGAAGCATGCGCGCCTGCTGCGTTTGCTGCCGGGCGTGCCCGGCCTGCCTGGCTACGACCTGGCCGGCAATGTGCTGCCGCCGCCCGCGCCGCTGGAACTGGACCCGGCGGCCGTAGCCGGCAATGGCACGGCCGTCGAGCGCTACAGCGAAGGCGACTTCGTCGTGGCCACGCAGGATGGCTACGTGAATGTCGATGAACACGGCAAGATTTCCGTCGAAAACAAGATCGTCAGCCGCGACGGCGTCAGCAGCCGCACCACGGGCAACCTGAAGCTGCGCGCCGCCTACGAGGAATATGGCGAAGTGCAGGAGCAGCGCCAGGTGGATGGTAGCGACATCACCATCCACGGCGACGTGTATGGCCACCTGCATTCGCACGGCGGACTGATCCTGTTGCAACGCAACCTCGTGGGCGGCACGGCCTTCAACGAGCACGGCGACGTGCGCATCGCGGGCGTGGCGTCCGGCTCCGTGGTGCAGGCCCTGAGCGGCGAGGTGCACCTGAAGCGCGCGGAAAGCTGCGTCATCGCCGGCACGCGCGTGGTGATCGACCATGCCAGCAATTGCGAGATCATCGCCGACGAGGTCGTCATTGAACTGGCCGAAGGCTGCGCCGTGGCGGCGCGCACCATCCGCATCGGCAGCGCCGGCCCGCGCCGGCAGGTGGAGATGCTGCTGTTTCCGCTGGTGCCCGATCTGAGCGCGCTGGAGCAGCGGATCGCCGACAGCCTGGCCAAGGGCGAGCAGCATGCACGCATGCAGGCCAAGCGGCAGCAGGAAATCGACGCCATCGCGCAATTGCCCGAGGTGCGCAACTACCTGACCCTGGCGGGCCAGCTGCGGCGCGGCGAGCTGCAGCTGCAGCCGGCGCAGCAAGTGCAGTACGACAAGCTGGCTGCGCGCATCGCCCCCGTCCTGAAGGAGGTGGCGCGCCTGCGGCTGGAAGTGAAGCAGTCGGAAATCCTGCAGGCGCAGATGCTGGCGCTGGTGCAGCAGCTGCGCCAGTCGCGGCAGGCGACGGCCGGCCAGTCGCGCTGCACCCTGGGCCTGGTCGACGGCGAAACGACGGTGCGCGCCATGGTGGTGCCGCCCGGGCCGGCCAAGGTCTACGACCGGCCGCCGAAGGAGATCAAGGCGCTGCTGCGCAGCGCCACGCCGTCCGCGCAGCTGGTGTTTGCGGACAGCAGCGGCAGCCTGGACTGGACCTACGCGCCGCCGCCGTAGCGCATCCGCCTAATCCGTCACCTTGCCGCGCGACTGTTTCAGGATGCTGTGCGTGCTTTTGCTGTCGAGGCGGCGCCGCTGCGAGCTGCGCGTGGGCTTGGTGGCGCGGCGCACGGCGGGCAAAAAGGTCACGCTGTCGATGATTTCCTGCAGGCGCCGCAAGGCTTCCTCCTTGTTCTGCTCCTGGCTGCGCGACTGCTGCGCCTTGAGCACCAGCACGCCATCCTTGCTGATGCGGCTGTCGCGCAGGGCCAGCAGGCGTTCCTTGTAGGCTTCCGGCAGCGATGAGGCGGCGATGGGGAAGCGCAGGTGGATGGCGCTGGACACCTTGTTGACGTTTTGCCCGCCCGGGCCCTGGGCGCGGATGGCGGAAAACTCGACTTCAGCGGGATTGACGAGGTGTTGCATGGCCGGCCTGTGGAAAAAACATGGTGGTATTGTAAGCCAAGACGGACGGCACTGCGCCCGCGCAAGGCCGTGTGCCCATGCGCCGATGTCTTCCTGGAAAGTTGATGTTTCTCAACGTCGGCCGCGGCGATGCCCGTTAGCATGGGGCCAAAGTTGCACTTTTGCAGCATTGCGCCACTGCGCATCCAGGCAGCGCTTACCGGATGAAAGGAAGACCATGCAGCCCATGACACCACCCGGCGCCGCTGGAACGGCGGAGCGCGGCACCGCGCCATCCCTGACGCAGTACCTGAGCTTCCGGCTGGGCGGCCTGGAGTACGGCCTCGATTACCGCTGCGTGCGGGAATTGCGGCCCCTGAAGGAGCTCGACCGTTTTTCCTCGGAAGGGGAAGTGCTGCACAGCGTGGCCGTCTCGCGCGGCGTGATCATCCCCATCGTCGACATGCGCGCCGCGTTCGGCAGCGCCCGCGGCGCGCCAGATCCGTCCACGGACGTCATCATCTTGCAGCTGAGCAATGGCGTGATGGGCATGGTGGTCGACGGCGTCACCGATATCGTCACCCTGGCGCCCGGCGACATCGCCGCCGTGCCGGGCCTGGGCGAGACGGAGGCCGATTACCTGCTGGGCCTGGGCACGGTAGCGGGGCGCCGCCTGATCCTCGTCGACATCGACCGCCTGATGGCGATCCGCAGCCCCCGTCCCATGCAGGTCGCCTAAAAAAAAGACGACCCGAAGGTCGTCTTGTGTCGCTGCTTGATTAACCGAGTTTTTCCAGCTGATCCTGCAAATCGAGCCATTCCGCTTCCAGTTCGGCCAGGTCCTTGGTGAAGAAGGTCTGGTCGGCCAGCAACTGCTTCAGCTTGGCCTTGTTGGCGGCGTCGTAGATGCTCGGCTCGCCCAGCTTGACGTCCGTTTCCGCCTTTTGCGCGTTGCGCTTGGCGATCTGTTCTTCCTGGCGCTTGATCTTGTTTTCGATCGGCTTGCGCAGGGCGGCCGTCTTCTGGCGCTCTTCCGCTTCCTTGCGCTTGTCGCGCACGGGCGCGGCAGGGGCGGCGGCCGGCGCAGGGACGGACGACGTTACGGGGAAGTCCGTCTTGTTGGCCTTGCCGGCGGCCGGCAGCACGTCCGTGCCCTTGCCCAGCTTGGTCTTGAACAGCCAGTCCTTGTAGTCGTCCAGGTCGCCGTCGAACGGCTGCAGCTTGCCGTCGGCAACGATGATGAATTCGTCCGTGGTGGCGCGCAGCAAATGGCGGTCATGGGAAACGACGACCAGCGTGCCTTCGAACTGCGCCAGCGCTTCCGTCAGCGCTTCGCGCGTTTCCAGGTCCAGATGGTTGGTCGGTTCATCGAGCAGCAGCAAATTCGGACGCTGCCAGACGATCAGGGCCAGCGCCAGGCGGGCTTTCTCGCCGCCCGAGAACGGCGCGATCGAGCTGGTCACCATGTTGCCGGGGAAGTTGAAGCCGCCCAGGAAGTTGCGCAATTCCTGCTCGCGCGTGGTCGGCGCGATCTTCGACAAGTGCCACAGTGGCGACTCGTCGTGGCGCAGCATTTCCACCTGGTGCTGGGCGAAGTAGCCGATGTTGAGGCCCTTGCCCAGGGTGGCGTCGCCCGTCAAAGGCATCAGTTCGCCCGCGATGGTCTTGATCAGGGTGGATTTACCGGCGCCGTTCTGGCCCAGCAGGCCGATGCGCTGGCCGATCTGCAGCGAAAACTTGATGCCGTTGACGATGGTCTTGTGCGTGATCTCGCCCGTCGCTTCGTTCTCGATCTTGTAGCCCGCATCGACGTCTTCCATCACCAGCAGCGGATTCGGAGCCGACAGCGGCTCGCGGAATTCGAACGAGAATTCGGCGGCGGCGCGCAGCGGCGCCAGCTCTTCCATCTTCGCCAGTGCCTTCATGCGGCTCTGTGCCTGGCGGGCCTTGGAAGCTTGCGCCTTGAAGCGGTTCACGAAGGACTCCAGGTGGGCGCGCTTGCGCTGCTGCTTTTCCAGCGCGCCGGCGGCCAGGATCATCTGCGCTGCGCGCTGGCGCTCGAAGCTCGAATAGTTGCCCGAATAGCGCTTCAGCTTGCGCTCGTCGATGTGCACGACGACGTTGACCACTTCATCGAGGAAGTCGCGGTCATGGGAAATGATCAGCAAGGTACCGGCGTAACGCTTCAGCCAGTCTTCCAGCCAGATGATGGCGTCCAGGTCCAGGTGGTTGGTCGGTTCATCGAGCAGCAGCAGGTCGGACGGGCACATCAGCGCTTGCGCCAGGTTCAGACGCATGCGCCAGCCGCCGGAGAAGCTGGCGACAGGTTGCTGCATCTGGTCCAGGGTAAAGCCCAGGCCCAGCAGCAATTGCTCGCCGCGCGACTGCACCGTGTACGCGTCGGCATCGGCCAGCGCGCTGTAGATTTCGCCGATGGCGATGCCGTTTTCTGACGTCGCCGGTTCCGATTCCAGGCGCGCCAGTTCCGCTTCCAGTTTACGCAGGGTGACGTCGCCGTCGATGGCGTAGTCGAGCGCGGCGCGGTCCAGCGGCGGGGTTTCCTGCGCCACGTAAGCCACGCGCCATTTGGCCGGGAAATCGATCTCGCCCTGGTCAGGGTGCAATTCGCCACGCATCATGGCGAACAGGCTCGATTTGCCCGCGCCATTGGCGCCGATCAGGCCGATCTTGTCGCCCGGATTGAGGGTGACATCGACTTGTTCGAGCAACGGTTTGATGCCGCGCATCAGGCTTACTTGTAGGAAACGTATCATTATTTTCTTTGTGTTGTAAATTAAGGCAGTGCGCCGCTTGCGCCAGCGTTTATGCCAGCTTGAGCTGCTCGGCCGTCAGCAGGAACACCATGTCGTCGCCGGCGCTCGTCGTCAGCCAGGTCAGGCCCAGCTCGCCGAAGGCCGCTTCTGCGTAGGCGCGCTCGTTGCCGATTTCAATCATCAGGATGCCGTCGTCCGTCAGGCGCTCGGCCGCGCCGGCGATGATCTTGCGCACCAGGTCCATGCCGTCGCTGCCGCCGTCGAGGGCGATCTGCGGTTCGGCCAGGTATTCCTGGGGCAGCGCGCCCATCGACGCGGAATTTACGTACGGCGGGTTGCTGATGATCAAATCATATTTCTTGGCCGGCACGTTGGCGTACAGGTCCGATTCGATCAGGTGCACGCGGTCCTGCAGTTTATACGTGTCGACGTTGCGCTTGGCCACGGCCAGCGCGTCGGCGGAAATGTCCACGGCATCGACGCTGGCGTTCGGGAAGGCATCGGCCATCATGATAGCCAGGCAACCCGAGCCGGTGCACAGTTCCAGGATGTTTTCCACGGCGTCCGGTTCCGGCACCCATGGCGCGAAGTATTCCGGGATCAGCTCGGCAATGAAGGAGCGGGGCACGATCACGCGCTCGTCGACGTAGAAGTTATACGTGCCCAGCCATGCTTCCTTGGTGATGTAGGCGGCCGGCACGCGGTCGATGCTGCGGCGGTCGATGACGCTCATTACGCTGGCGATTTCCGACGGCAGCAATTTGGCGTCGAGGAAGGGTTCCAGGCGGTCGAGCGGCAATTTCAGGGTGTGCAGGACCAGGTAGGCGGCTTCATCGAACGCTTCGGCGCTGCCGTGGCCGAAAAACAGCTTGGCGGTATTGAAACGGGTGACGGCGTAGCGCAGCAGGTCGCGTGGCGTGGAAAACGGGTTCGGGGTCATGGCATTCTCGAAAAGACGGTGTTCTGGCCCGCCGTGACGGGCCTCGGTATGTCAGGTTCAGGCGGGCAGCAAATGCTCCAGCGTGCGCCGGTAAATATTCTTCAGGGGATCGATGTGGCGCAGTTCGATGTGCTCGTCGATCTTGTGAATACTGGCATTGGGCGGCCCGAATTCTATCACTTGGGGGCAGATTTGCGCGATAAACCGGCCATCCGAGGTGCCGCCCGTGGTCGACAGCTCCGTCGCCAGGCCCGTTTCTTCCAGAATGGCGGACGACAGCGCATCGGAGAGCGTGCCGCGCGGCGTGAGGAAGGGCAGGCCGCTCAGGGTCCACTGCAAGTCATACTGCAAGTCATGCCGGTCGAGGATGGCGTGCACCCGCGCCTGCAGGCTTTCCGCCGTGCTGGCCGTGGAAAAGCGGAAATTGAAGTCGATTACCATGTCGCCGGGAATGACGTTATTCGCGCCCGTGCCCGCGTTGATGTTGGACATTTGCCACGTGGTCGGCAGGTAATACTCGTTGCCCGCGTCCCATTGTTCCTCGACCAGGTCGGCCAGCGCCTGCGCCGCTTCGTGGATGGGGTTTTTCGCCAGGTGCGGATAGGCGATGTGGCCCTGCACACCCTTGATCGTCAGGCGGCCCGACAGGGAACCGCGGCGGCCGTTCTTGATCATGTCGCCCAACTGTGCGCTCGAGGTCGGCTCACCCACGAGGCAATAGTCGATCTGCTCGCCCCGTTCCTTCAACTTGTCGCAGACGATGACGGTGCCGTCCGTAGCCGGGCCTTCCTCGTCGCTCGTGATCAGGAAAGCGATCGAGCCCGTATGCTCGGGCGTGGCGGCAATAAATTCCTCGCAAGCAACCACCATGGCGGCGATCGAGGTCTTCATGTCGGCTGCGCCACGGCCGTACAGCTTGCCGTCGCGCTGCGTGGGAATGAACGGTTCCGAGCGCCACTGCTCGACGGGGCCCGTGGGCACCACGTCCGTGTGGCCGGCAAAGACGAATACGGGCGAGGTGGTGCCGCGGCGCGCCCACAGGTTGGTGACGTCGTTCGACTGTATCGTCTCGCAGACGAAGCCCAGCGGCGTGAGGATATCGATCAGGTGCTGCTGGCAGCCCTTGTCGTCCGGCGTGACGGAGGACCGGGCGATCAGTTTTTCGGTCAGGGCGAGGGTTTTGGAGGTGGTCATGGTGTGGAGCGGGGTCGTACCTTTGGGACTCGGCGTCCCCGTACGACCCCAGCCTTGCAGGTGTCGGGTTTAAACTGAAAAAATGTTCTTGTACTGCGCATCCGAAAACGCCACGCTATACTTTCCATCCTTGTCCAGCACGGGGCGCTTGATGATGGACGGGTTTTCCAGCATCAGGTCCAGGGCGCTGGCCGCATCGGTAATCGACGCCTTGCGCTCGTCGGACAGGGCGCGCCAGGTCGTGCCTTTCTTGTTGACCAGCACATCCCATGGCAATTGCGCCAGCCAAGCCTCGACGGTGGCGCGTTCCAGGCCCTGCTTCTTGAAGTCGTGGAAGGTAAAGTCGAGCTGCTGCGCGGCCAGCCAGGTGCGGGCCTTTTTGACGGTATCGCAATTGGGGATACCGTAGAGTGTAATGGTCATAGTGGTCGGGCTAAGGGGGAATGAATGCGGTTCGCTTGATCGCGGCGCTTGCGCCAGAGAAAAATGCGATGGTAGCCGTCATTATACAGTCGATGCGCAGCCGATGCGGCAGTGCAACACTGTTGCATGTTACGGGCAGGTTCAGGGCCAGGCGCTGCGGATGCCCAGTTGCGTGGCCACCTGGCCGAAATCCGGATGGGTCGATAGCGGCGTGGCGGATGCCATCGCCAGCTTGGGCAGGCGCAGCAAGGTTGCCACGGTCGCGCCGCTATTCGTCGGCGTAGGCGCGGGCGGCCGCCATCACGGCATCGAGTTTTCCTTTGGCCAAGGCTTCCAGCGGTGATTTGCCGCCCAGCGACAGGCGCGGGACGGTAAAAAAGTCCCATTTGGCGGCGCCGGGCAAGTCGCCGAGAATCTTGCTGACTTTTTCCAGGGTGTGGCGGTCGTGGCGGGGATCGGCGAAAAATGCCGGATAAACATATTCGCCGGAGGCGCCGCGCAAGGCGAACAGGCGCCTGGCTTTCAATGCAGCACTGAGTGCCTGCGGCGTGACTTCCAGCCGGGCACGCAATTCGGGGCCGGATAGCAAGCTGTGCGAGGCCAGGTCTTTTTCACGCTGCTGCCGTTCCTGTTCTTCCAGGCCGCGCATGAATTGCCGGGTACTGACGCGGCCTGTCTGTGCGTCGCTGCCTGAAGCCAGGTTCAGTTCGCGCTCGGCCACGATATCGAGGTCGCGCCGCATTTGCGCCAGCAGTGCGGGGCGATCATCGCGCGGCACGGCATCGAGCAGCGATGCATAGGCTTCCTGGAAGGTGTCTTGCGCAATGTTGAAGCGCAAGCCTGTGGCGCTGGCAGCCAGCGTATCGGCCAGCTGTCTGGCCAGCGAGGGCGCGGCTGGAGCATGCGCGGCTTCGGTGGCTGCCTCATCAATTGTGCCGGTGTCGCCATTGCCGGCAGGGGGGCGAGTGTTTGATGTGTTTGACATGGCTATATCCTTGAAACGCATAGTTCAGCATAGGACACGAAGTCAAACAAAGCAAACAAAGCAAGTAAATTAAATCTCAACGCGTTGATGCAGCACAAACCTTGAGTGCAGCGGACTACACAGGGCGGGGCACCGCCTTGCCGGCTTCCGCAGGGCCGAAATGTAGCCCAAGCCGCAGGGCCAGGGCGCGCAGGGCGCCGCTTTCCTGCAGGTGCAGGGCCAGCGCGATGTGGCCGTCCGGGCGCACGAGGTAGGCGGCGTCGCGGCCCAGGCCGGCCAGCTTGGCGGCCACGTTGAAGGTGTAGCAATGCACGGGCAGTTTCAGCACGCGGGCCTCGTCCAGCAGTTCCGGCGCAGGCTCGCCATAGATGTGCAATTGCCAATCCATGCTGCGCAGGGCGATAAAATTGTCTTGCGTGCCGTCGGAAAACCACGGCAGGCGGTCGCCGCCGCGCAAGTGTTCCGCATAGCCGGCGGACAGGGCGCTGTCTTCATAGCTGATCTGGATTTGCGACACGGTCTTGAACAGCAAGCGGCGCGCCCGCGCGAAGCCGGACAGGAAGGGCAGGGCGTGCGGCACCAGCCATCGGCGCAGGAATTGCCCGGCGATGCCCTGCGCGACGATGGCCTGGAAGGCGCGGTCGGTGGTGGCGACGAGCTTGCGGGCAAACACGATGCGCTCGCTTTCATAGGTGTCGAGCAGGGCGTCGTTGCTTTGGCCCCGCAGTTTTTGCGCCAGCTTCCACGCCAGGTTGACGGCGTCGCCCAGGCCCGTGTTCATGCCCTGGCCGCCCACGGGACTGTGCAGATGGGCCGCGTCGCCGAGGATGAAACAGCGCCGCTCACGGAATTGCCCGGCCACCCGGTGGTGCACCTTGTAGGTGGAAAACCAGTTCACGTGCTCGACCTCGATGCCCAGCAGGGCTTGCACCTGTTCCCGCACGTCGTCGAACACGGGCGCGGGGGCGCCTTCCGGACGGTCGGGCAGGATGCCGATCAGGCGCTGCATGCCGCTGGTGCGCACGGGCAACATCAGGGCAAAGGTGTTGGCGCCCAGGTGGGCGTGCAGATCCGTATTGCTGCCGGCGACTTGCGCGTCCGCCACGTAGTACAGGTGGTCGTAGGTGCCGCCGGAAAAGTCAAAGCCGGCGATCTCGCGCACGGCGCTGCGGGCGCCGTCGCAGCCGCAGATATAGTCAAACGTGCAATATTGTCGTTCGCCATCCTTGAGCAGGATGGCTTGCACTTCGCTATCGTCCTGCGTCCACAAGTCGAGGGTGACGTTCCATTCCACGTGCACGCCGGCCGCCGCCAGCTTGCTGATCAGAAAGCGTTCATGCTCGTCCTGGGGCAGGCTCAGCACGAAAGGGTAGGGGCTCAGGCCTTCGCCGATCTCGCCCAGCGCCAGCTTGACCAGCTCCTCGCCCCCTTCATGGATGTGCATGGCATTGATCTTGATGCCCAGGTGCACCAGCTCGTCCGCAAAGCCCAGCTGCTGGTAAAACTCCAGCGTGCGCGCATGCACGGCCATGGCCCGCGACGCCTGGCCCGGCCCGCTGTTCTTGTCGATGATGCGGCAATCGACGCCATGGCGCGCCAGGCGCAAGGCAAGCATGAGGCCGGTAGGACCGGCGCCGACGATCAATACGGGAGGAGTATTCATGCCATCCAGTATAGGACAGGATGGGAGAGGACAGCGGGACGATTGAAGTTGCTAGTCGGAAATGAAAATGTCCCGCCGGGGCGGGACATTCGGAGTGTTGCGCGCGCCTTGCGGCGCAGTCATCAGATACCGCGCAGCAACTCGTTGATACCCGTTTTTGCGCGGGTCTTTGCATCCACGCGCTTGACGATCACGGCGCAGTACAGCGAGTACTTGCCATCTTCCGAAGGCAGGTTGCCCGAGACCACGACGGAACCGGCCGGCACGCGGCCGTAGGTGACTTCGCCCGTGGCGCGGTCGTAGATCTTGGTCGACTGGCCGATGTACACGCCCATCGAGATGACGGAGTTTTCCTCGACGATCACGCCTTCGACGATTTCCGAGCGGGCGCCGATGAAGCAGTTGTCTTCGATGATGGTCGGGTTTGCCTGCATCGGCTCCAGCACGCCGCCGATGCCGACGCCGCCGGACAGGTGGACGTTCTTGCCGATCTGCGCGCAGGAGCCGACGGTGGCCCAGGTGTCGACCATGGCGCCTTCATCGACGTAGGCGCCGATATTGACGTAGGACGGCATCAGCACGACGTTCTTGGCGATGAAGCTGCCGCGGCGGGCGACGGCGGGCGGCACCACGCGGAAACCGCCCTTGGCGAAGTCTTCGGCCGTGTAGTTGGCGAACTTGGTCGGCACCTTGTCGTAGAACTGCATCGTGCCGTCGGACGGCAGGACGACGTTGTCTTCCAGGCGGAACGACAGCAGCACGGCTTTCTTGACCCACTGGTTGACGACCCAGTCGCCCGAGGTTTTTTCCGCCACGCGGATGCTGCCGTTGTCCAGGCCATTGATGACGTGGGAGACGGCGTCGCGCAGTTCGGCCGTGCCGTTGCGCGGATTGATCTCGGCGCGGTTTTCCCAGGCCTGGTCGATGATGGTTTGCAGTTGTTGGCTCATGATGATGTCTTGTTTAGTGGGTTGATGCGGATGCGGAAAGCTGCTGGCAGAATTTTACTATGCGCAAGGCCGCTTCCAGCCCTTCGGCCGTTTCGGCCACGAGGGCCATGCGGATGCGGTTGCGGCCCGGATTGATGCCGTGCGCGTCGCGCGCCAGGTAGCTGCCAGGCAATACCGTGACATTATATTCGGCGTACAGGCGTTGCGCGAATTCGGTGTCGGACAGGCCCGTGCGGCTGACGTCGGCCCACAGGTAGAAGCCGGCGTCCGGCAATTGCACGTCCATCACCGATTGCAGCAGCGGCGTGATGGCGTCGAACTTGGCGCGGTACTTGGCGCGATTTTCCTCGACATGGGTTTCGTCGTTCCAGGCCGCGACGGAGGCCGCCTGCACGGCGGGGCTCATGGCGCCGCCGTGGTAGGTTCGGTAGAGCAGGAATTTTTTCAATACTTCCGCGTCGCCGGCGACGAAGCCCGAGCGCATGCCCGGCACGTTCGAGCGCTTCGACAGGCTGGAAAACACCACCAGGCGCGCATACGGGCGCTCGACCGTGGACAGGCCCAGCATGTGCGCCGCCTGCAGCGCGCCCAGCGGGGGCGTGTCGCCGTGGTAGATCTCGGAATAGCACTCGTCGGCGGCGATGACGAAATCGTAGCGCTCGGACAGGGCGAACAGGTGTTCCCAGTCCGTCAGGGTGAGCACGGCGCCCGTGGGGTTGCCGGGCGAGCACAGGAACAGCAGCTTGACCTTTTCCCACACGCTGGCCGGTACGCTGTCGTAGTCGCAGCCGAAATTGCGCGCCGGGTCGGAATTGACGAAATACGGTTCGGCGCCGGCCAGGTAAGCCGCGCCTTCATAGATCTGGTAAAACGGATTCGGGCTGATCACGAGCGAACCGGCCGCCGGATCGATCACCGTTTGCGCCAGCGCAAACAGCGCTTCGCGCGAACCGTTCACGGGCAGGATTTGCGTGGCAGGATTGAGCGTGGGGATGCCGTAGCGGCGCTCCAGCCAGCCGGCAATGGCGCCGCGCAAGGCTTCCGAGCCGATGGTGGTCGGATAGCTGGCCAGGCCATGGATATTGTCGACCAGGGCCTGCTCGATGAAGGCCGGCGTCGGGTGCTTGGGTTCGCCCATGCCCAGGCTGATGGGCGCATACTCGGGATTGACCGTCACGCCAGCAAACAACTGGCGCAGCTTTTCAAATGGATATGGTTGCAGTTTAGCAAGAAGTGGATTCACGGAACGGACCAGGGCAAGAGTGGAAGACGGTATTGCTCAGCGTTTCATTGCGCGACGATCGCCGGGCGCCTGGGCGGCGCTGGCATCGCGCTGGCACTCGGCGCCGCCATGACGCATGCCAGGCAAGGCCGCTGAGCCTTGCATTATAGCCGCCCTCGCGCCGGCGCTGTGCGGGCGCCATGCCGCGGGCGATGGCGTTCCCGCGCAAGCCAGGCCCGGGCGGGGAGTGCCGCAGCATGGCGCGGCAGGGTAAAATACGCTATGTCTACCTTATTACCCACTCTCCTCGCTATCGAAACCTCGTCCGAACTCGCCTCTTGCGCCTTGCTGCGCGGCGACGTCGTCCTGTCCCGCGCCTCGTCGGGCGTGCGCACGCATTCCCAGTCCATCCTGCCGATGGTGCAGGAATTGCTGGCCGAAGCGGGCGTGACCCTGGCCGACGTGGACGCCATCGCCTACGGCTCCGGCCCCGGCTCGTTTACGGGCGTGCGCACGGCTTGCGGCATCGCCCAAGGCCTGGCCTATGGCGCCAGCCTTCCCGTCGTGCCCATCGTCACGCTCGATGCCATGGCGCTGGCCTGCCACCAGCAGCATGGCGCGCAGCGCATCGTGACCGTGCTCGACGCGCGCATGGGCGAAGTGTACTGGGCGCAATATGATTACCAGGATGGCTTGCAAGCCGTATTGCCGCCCGTCCTGAGCGCGCCGGCCGGCGTGGCGCCGCATGGCGACGTCATTGCTTGCGGCAACGGCTTTGCCGCCTATGCCGAGGCACTGGCCGCGCTGCCGTGCGCCGCCACGGCCGACGCCGCCATCATGCCGCACGCCGTGCAGGTGGGGCAACTGGCGCGCATCGCCTTTGCGGCCGGTCATGTCGTGACGGCGGCCGAGGCACAGCCTTTGTATTTGCGCAACAAGATCGCCTACACGAGCGCCGAGCGGCTCGACATGCAGGCCGCCAAGGCCGCTGCGGAGTCCGCGCAATGAGCGAGGCGGGCAAGGTGCGCGACGACGGGGCAGGCTGGGACTTGCTGCGCCTCGACTACCAGCCGATGGTCGAAGCGGACCTGGCCGAGGTGCTGGCGCTGGAGCAGCGCGTGTATCCGTATCCCTGGACGCATGGCAACTTTGTCGATTCGCTCAAGAGCGGCTACCCGGCCTGGGTACTGCGCGATACGGACGGCACCCTGCTTGGCTATTTCCTGCTGATGCTCGTCGTCGACGAGGCGCACTTGCTCAACGTGGCCGTCGACGGCGCCATCCAGGGCCAGGGCCTGGGCCGCTTCCTGCTGAACCGGTCCTGCGCCTGCGCGCGCCAGCTGGGCATGGAATCGATGCTGCTGGAAGTGCGTCCGTCGAACGTGCGCGCGCTCGACATTTACCAGCGCTACGGATTTGCCCAGATCGGCCGGCGCAAGGGATACTATCCGGCCAGCAACTCGCAACGTGAGGACGCCATCGTGATGCGTTATACCTTATGAGCCGTAGCGCCGTTTTCCTCGATGAAATGGGCGTGGGGCCATTGTGGCGCTTGCGCCAGGGCGCCGCAGCCGAGGCCGTTGAAGCGGCCGAAGCCGCGCCGGCGGAGCCTGTCGAGCCTGTAGCCGCTGCGCCTGCGCCCGTTACGGTTCCGGTCGCGGTACCCGCACCCGCCCCCGTGCCCGAAGTTCTTGCTGAGGTGCAAGCCGCGGCGCCCGTCGCCGTTGCCGCAGCGTCAATGCCCGCCGCCCCGTCCGACGACACGGCCTGGTTCGACGATGCGCCGCCACCGCCGCCCGTGAAGCAGTTGAGCGACGCCGACATCGCCGCCCTCGACTGGGATGGCCTGGCGGCCGCCGTCGCCAAGTGTGCGCGCTGCGACTTGTGCAAGACGCGCAAGGGCGTCGTCATGGGCCGCGGCGACCGCCAGGCAAGCTGGCTGATGCTGGCCAGCAGTCCCTCGCGCCTGGAAGAGCGGGAAGGGCGCGCCTTGCCGGGCGAGCAGGGAAAATTGCTCGACAATATGCTCAAAGCCATCGAAGTCGATGCGGCTAGCGATGTCTACATCACGCACTTGCTGAAATGCCGTCCGCTCGACGAGGCGGGCCAGGAGCGCCTGCCGACAGAGGCCGAGTCCGCCGCTTGCCGTCCGTATTTTGACCGCGAGCTGGCCCTGCTGCAGCCGCGCACCATCGTCACCTTGGGTTCGATGGCCGCCGCCGGCATCAATCCCGGCGAAAAGCCCGTGCGCGGCACGGTGCGCCAGCTGGGCGGCGCGGCCGTCGTCGCCACCTTCCATCCGGAAATGTTGCTGCAGGACGAGACGGGCAAGGCCAAGGCGCGCGCCTGGGCCGATTTGTGCCTGGCGAAAAGTACGCATGCGGGCGGCTGACGGGGCCGGCGAGACTTTCCAGGCCCGCTTCGAACGCCGCTGGGGGCATCTGACGCACCCCCGCGTGCGGGCGCTGGCCTGGCTGCTCGACTCGCCCGACTTGCTCGACCCGGCCAGCGGCCACTGGGGCGGGCGCATCGCCAGCCTGCCGGCCGTCACGCCTGCCGTGGCCGCCTGGCTGGACGCCTTGCAGCGCGATCCTGCGCCGCTCGATGCGGCGCTGGGCCCCAAGTTCTATTCCCGCCTGGGCCTGTACGCTGAAAAGCTGCTGGCCTTTTATTTTGAGCAGCAGGGATTGCTGCAGGCGCATGGCTTGCAGGTGCAGGTCAACCGCAACGACACGGTGGGCGAATTCGATTTCCTCCTGCGTGACGGCGACGATCTGCTGCACTGGGAGTTTGCCACCAAGTTCTACCTGCTCGAAGGCACGCCCGATCCCGGCGTCTTCCACCACTTGATCGGCCCCAACCTGGCCGATACCTTGGGCTTGAAGATGCGCAAGATTCTCGACAAGCAACTAGCCCTGGCCCGCCATCCGGCCGCGCAAGGCTTGCTGGCGCAGCCCGTGCGGGCGGCGCAGGCGCTCGTCAAGGGCTGGCTGTTCTATGCCATCGGCACGATGCCGGGCATGGACGGTATTTCTCACGAACATGGACACGGTTTCTGGTGCACGCCCGCGCAGTTGCCCGGGCAGCGTTACGTCATCTTGCCCCGCCTGCAATGGCTGGCGCCGTTCAAGGGGCGCGAGGTGGAAGTGCTCGACGTGGCTGCCTTGCGCGCGCAGTTGTTTGATCTGGCGCAACCGGTGATGGTGGCCATGGTGGATACTATCGAAGGCTGGGAAGTGGAGCGCACGCGCGGTTTTGTCGTGCCGCCTGACTGGACGGAGCAGGCTGCCGCGCGGCGGCTGGCGGGTGCCTTACCGATTTAAGACGCCGGGCCCCAAACGGAATCCACGGTCAGACTGTCAAGTCTGACCCCAGTCCTTGCTTGGGGTTAGTGTTTTTGCTCGCCAATCAGTGACAGATTGTCATGTTCCAGCTGGTTCAGCTTGTGCCTGCGCATGATCATGTACATGGTGCCGGCGACGAACAGGCCGAACAGGGTGATGATGATGTTCAGCGGCAGGTGCAGGCGGATCATGATGGAGTACACGGCCAGCATGGTCAGAATGGACAGGTTTTCATTGAAATTCTGTACGGCGATGGAATGGCCTGCGCTCATCAGCACGTGGCCACGGTGTTGCAGCAGGGCATTCATGGGCACGACGAAGAAACCGGACAGGGCGCCGATCAATATCAGCAGCGGGTAGGCGATCCACACGGAGTGCACCTGCGTCATCATCATCACGATCACGCCCATGGCGATGCCCAATGGAATCACGGTCAGCGACTTGCGCAGCGGAATGAAGCGGGCCGATAGCACGGCGCCGCCCGCCACGCCGATGGCGACCACGCCCACCAGGCTGGTGGCCTTGTCGAACGGCATGTTCAGCGATTGCTTGGCCCATTCCAGCACGATCAGCTGCAAGGTGGCGCCGGCGCCCCAGAACAGGGTCGTCACGGCCAGGGTGATCTGGCCCAGCTTGTCTTTCCACAGGATGGAATAGCAATTGGCAAAATCGGTGATCAGTTTGATAGGATTGCGTTCCTGGTGCGGATACACGCAGCCCGTGTCGGGAATCTTCAGGTTGGCCAGGGTCGCCAGCGCATAGATGCCCACCACCACGCACAAGGCTGCTTCCGTCTTGCTGGTGATGCCCGTGTCGATCAGGGGGATGTCGATGGAGAGCAGCAGGTCGGACACATGGCCGCTGACGAGCGCGCCACCCATGACGGTGCCGAGGATGATGGAGGTGACGGTCAAGCCTTCGATCCAGCCATTCGCCGCCACGAGCTTTTCCGGCGGCAGCAGTTCCGTCAGGATGCCGTACTTGGCGGGCGAGTACACGGCCGCGCCAAAGCCGACGACGGCGTAGGCCAGCAGGGGATGCACGTGGAAGAAGACGAGGGCGCAGCCGAAGATCTTGACCATGTTGGCGATGAACATGACCTTGCCTTTGGGCAGAGCATCGGCGAAGGCGCCGACAAAAGCGGCCAACAGCACGTAAAACAGCACGAACGACAGTTTGAGCAGTGGCGTGATCCACGCCGGGGATTTCATGGACACCAATAAATCGACGGCGACAAAAAAGAGGGCGTTATCTGCCAGCGAGGAAAAGAACTGCGCCGCCATGATGGTATAAAAACCACGATTCATTCTGGAATGCCTGAAATCATATCTGGCTTGCTTTATACCACGAAAAAACGGCAAACCCCAAGTTTGGACGGGCCTGCTTCACATCCGCTTGCCTAAGGCGCACTTAATTATTCTGCCGTAGAAAAATACACATACATGTGAGCATTTTGTAAATGCTGTCCTCTGTACACGACCTTGAGCGTGCGCCGCATCCGTGGCCTGCCCATCCGGTAAAATACGGCTTTCCCACCCGCCGTGAATCACGCATATGCCCAGGCCCCTCATCGCCATCATCCATCTCGATGCCATGCAACACAATCTGGCGCGCGCCCGTGCCTGTGCCCGCGGCGCCAGGGTGTGGGCCGTCGTCAAGGCGAATGCCTATGGCCACGGCCTGGAGCGGGCCATGCGGGGCTTCGCCGAGGCCGATGGCCTGGCGCTGGTCGAGGTCGATTACGCCGTGCGCTTGCGCGAACTGGGCTGGACCAAGCCCATCCTGCTGCTGGAAGGCTTTTTCGACGCCAGCGACTTGCCCGTCATGGCGCGGCATCATTTGAATGGCAGCGTGCATTGCGTGGAGCAGATCGCCATGCTGGAAGCGGCGCGCCTGCCGCACGCCATCGACGTGCACCTGAAGATGAACACGGGCATGAACCGCCTGGGCTTTACGCCGGATGCCGTGGCCGCCGCCTATGCGCGCCTGCGCGCCATTGCCCATGTCGGCACGATCACCCTGATGACGCACTTCGCCAATGCGGACGAGGCGGCCCCCACGCGCCTGCCCCTGGAGCAGCAGATGCTGCGCTTCGAGGCCGGCGCCGCCAGCATCGGGACAAGCTTGCCGCGCAGCCTGTGCAATTCGGCCGGCCTGCTGCTGCATCACCTGGACAGCGACTGGGTGCGTCCCGGCATCATGCTGTACGGCGGCACGCCCAGCGGCGCCCCCGGCGGCACGTCGGCGCAGGCCTTCGGCTTGCTGCCCACCATGACCTTGCGCAGCCAGATTATCGGCATCCAGGACATCGCCGCCGGCGAAGTGGTGGGCTACGGCAGCCGCTATGAAGCGGCCGGCAACGTCAAGGTGGGCGTGGTGGCCTGCGGCTATGCGGACGGCTACCCGCGCCACGCCCCGGAAGGCACGCCCGTGCTCGTGGGCGGCGTGCGCACGGGACTCATCGGCAGGGTGTCGATGGACATGCTGATGGTGGACCTGACGCACGTGCCCGGCGCCCAAGTCGGCAGCAGCGTCACCCTGTGGGGCCAGGGCATGCCGGTCGACGAGGTGGCGCTGGCCGCCGGCACCATCGGCTACGAGCTGATGTGCGCACTGGCGCCCCGCGTGCCCGTGGCTGAAGCCTAGGTGACGCGGCAGCGCGGTTTGTATATACTGTGAATCCACTGTATATATAGACAGCATTATTCCTTACCCGGGCAAAAACACCATGGCAAAAGTCAAGACCATCTACACGTGCAGCGATTGCGGCGCCATCAGTAATAAATGGATGGGACAGTGCACCTCGTGCAACCAGTGGAATACCATGGTGGAAACCCTGCCCGAGACGGGCGGCAACAACCGCTATTCGAATCCGCAGCACATGTCGCTGGCGCAGACGGCGCCCGTGCTGTCGCTGGACGACATCGACGCCATCGACGTGCCCCGCTTCGGCACGGGCATCGAGGAATTCGACCGCGTGCTGGGCGGCGGCATGGTGGCGGGCGGCGTCGTGCTGATCGGCGGCGACCCCGGCATCGGCAAGTCGACCCTGCTGCTGCAGGCGCTGGCCAACATGTCGCACCACAAGCGCGTGCTGTACGTCAGCGGCGAGGAATCGGGGGCGCAGATCGCCCTGCGCGCCAAGCGCCTCGTCATCGACGCCAAGGAACTCAAATTGCAGGCCGAGATCCAGCTGGAAAAGATCCTCTCCACCCTGAACGACCTCAAGCCGGAAGTGGTGGTGATCGATTCCATCCAGACCGTGTATTCGGACGCGCTCAGCTCGGCGCCCGGTTCCGTGGCGCAAGTGCGCGAATGCGCGGCGCAGCTGACGCGGGCGGCCAAGCAGACGGGCGTGACCATCATCCTGGTGGGCCACGTGACGAAGGAGGGCGCGCTGGCCGGCCCCCGCGTGCTGGAACACATCGTCGACACGGTGCTGTATTTCGAGGGCGACGCCCATTCCAGCTTCCGCCTCGTGCGCGCCATCAAGAACCGTTTCGGTGCCGTCAATGAACTGGGCGTGTTTGCCATGACGGAAAAGGGCTTGAAGGGCGTGTCGAATCCGTCGGCCCTGTTCCTGTCGCAGCACGACAACCAGGTGCCCGGTTCCTGCGTGATGGTGACGCAGGAGGGTACGCGTCCGCTGCTGGTGGAAATCCAGGCTCTCGTCGACACCAGCCACCTGCCGAATGCGCGCCGGCTGTCCGTCGGCCTGGAGCAGAACCGCCTGGCCATGCTGCTGGCCGTGGCACACCGCCACGCGGGCATCGCCGCCTTCGACCAGGACGTCTTCATCAATGCCGTCGGCGGCGTCAAGATCACGGAACCGGCGGCCGACCTGGCCGTGTTGCTGGCGATTAACTCGTCGATGCGCAACAAGCCGCTGCCGCGCGGGCTGGTCGTGTTCGGCGAAGTGGGGCTGGCGGGCGAAATCCGCCCCGCGCCACGGGGCCAGGAGCGCTTGCGCGAGGCCGCCAAGCTGGGCTTTACCCTGGCCGTCGTGCCCAAGTCCAACCTGCCCAAGCAAACCATCGAGGGCATCAAGGTCATCGGCGTCGAGCGCATCGACGAGGCGTTCAACAAGCTGCGCGACCACGAGTAGTAGTTGGCATGGTGTAAATGCCAAGTTTGAGACAAGTCAAACAGAATTTCCGTTTGGAACTATAATATTTGTCCGATGGATGCGCCTTGCGCATCCGTGTCGACCATGAATTGATAGAGAAGCGGAATACAGTGTCAGTTGAACAAAGGCAAGGCGCACGCAAGATTTTGCGTGCCAAGGCAATGTTGGTGATCGATGGCGCGGGGCCAGTGGCGGCGCGCACCCTCGATGTGGGGCCAGGCGGGATGTCGGCCGTGATCGCCGATCCGGTACCGGCGGGCAAGCAGGGCAAGGTGCTGTTCGAGCTCTTTTACGATGGCAAGGCACACATCATCGAAGCGCGCACGGCCGTGTCGCACTGCATTTTCAGCAGCGCCGGTTTCAAGGTGGGACTCACTTTCCAGCAGCTGGACATGGCCGTCAGCAGCGCCATTGCCAAGTTCATGCGCTAGGAGCGCCGCTGCCGTCGTGGACCTGGCGCATGCCTTGAAATGCGCTAAAATGGTGCAAACAGGTTTGCACGACGGTAAACATGGCTTTGCTCGCTGTTTTGATCTTTTAGCCATGCTGCATAATTATCAATCAGTGGAGACGACGCTGCCGCGCCTTGAGCGCTTGCCGCCTCATCTCTTGCAGACGCGGCGCACGGTCCAGCCTGAACCGTGGGTCCACACTCTCACCGGATGAAAAGCCACCATGTTTAATTCGACCATCAGCAGCAAGACCTATACCAACAATACGCAGCAGACCACACAGGGCAATATCTCGGCCGACGTGTATGCCAAGGTCGAGCGCCAGATGCAGTCGCAAAACACGGGCGTCGTCAAGCTCAATGCCACGCTGGCGCGCGGCCAGGCCAAGTTTTCGGGCCTGGGCCAGCTGCAATCGGCGCTGGCGAAATTCCAGACCGTGGCCAAGAACATGGCCGGCAGCGGCCTGGCCACCTCGGCCACGTCGAGCAGCAAGGACGTGCTCAGCGCCACCACCACCGACAAGGCCGCCAGCGGCAGCCATGAACTGAACGTCAAGCAACTGGCGCAGGGACAAACCCTGCTGAGCGGCGCGCAGAAGTCGTCCAGCACGCCGGTCGGCACGGGCGCGCCCGCGCTGGTGAAGATCGAAGTGGGCACGGCCGACGGCAAGCAATTTACGCCCGGCAGCGGCAAGATCATCTCGCTGACCATCGACAGCAGCAACAATAGCCTGGACGGCATCGCCGCCGCGCTCAAGCAGCAGGGCGTCGACGCCAGCGTGGTGAAGGGCGCCGACGGCTATGCGCTGGCGATCAATGGCAAGAGCGGCGCCGACAGCAGCATGCGCATCAGCGTCTCCGGCGATGCGGCCGTCAGCAACCTGCTGGCCTACGCGCCCGGCGCCGGCAAGGGCATGCAGCAGACGGCCGCCGCGCAGGACGCGCTGCTGACCGTCGACGGCAAGGACATCAAGAGCGCCACGAATACTCTGACGACGGCCATCGAGGGCGCCACCATCGAACTGAAGAAAAAGGGCACGACCGACCTCGTCATCGCCAAGGACAGCAGCCAGATCGCCAGCAACGTGGCCAGCTTCGTCACGGCCTACAATGAACTCAACAGCAAGCTGCAGAGCCTGCAGCAGGGCGACTTGAAGTCCGACACAGCCCTGGGCCAGGTGCGCTCGCAGATGGAACAGGTGCTGCGTACGGCCAGCACGGGCGTGCCATCGTCGGTACTGGGCAGCGCAGGCGTGACCCTGGGCAAGAGCGGCGAGCTGGTGCTGGACGAGAAAAAACTCAAGGCCGCCATCGCGGCCGATCCCGACGCCGTCAGCAAGCTGTTTACGAATAACGGCAAGGGCGTGGCGGACCAGTTCGCCAGCAAGATCGGCGAGCTGACGGGCGAAACGAGCATCATCCGCAAGGAAGTGCAGACGGTGGGCAAGGACATCACCACCCTGACGAGCAAGAAGGCCGTGCTGGCGAAGGCGCTGACGGCGCAGGCGCAGGCGCTGGTGAAAGCCTATTCCGCGCAGGAACAGATGGGCACGAATTCGGCCTTGCCGGGGTATACCGGCAAGAATTCCCTCTTCGACTTCATGGCCTAAGGGCGCACCGCTAAAGCGCCCATGGCGGCGTTGCACCGCCTTGCCCTGAGCGCCGTATCGGCGCGCTTTGCAGTTGCTTACATTCTGTTGCCCTGCGCAAAAAACGCGGACGGCGAGCTGCCGAAGGTCTTCTTGAACATGGCGGAAAAGGCCGACTGGCTGGCGTAGCCCAGCTCGTCGGCCACCTGCGACAGCGGCACGCCGCGCGCGATCATGGGCGCCGCGTGGGCCAGGCGCACCTGCTGGCGCCACTGGCCAAAACTCATGCCCAATTCCCGTTCGAACAGCCGCGCCAGGGTCCGCTCCGAGGCGCCGACCTGCTGCGCCCAGTGGTCCAGGGTCAGGTTCGAGCCGGGCTTGTCGATGAGGCTGTCGCACAGGCTTTTCAGCCGTTTGTCGCCCGGCAGGGGAACGCGGATGGGGCGCGTGGCCGAGCGCTTCAATTCATCGAGGATCAGCTCGGCCAGCAGCGCCTCGCGCGCCGGTTCCTGGCCCGGATCGAGCTGTTCCAGCGCCATGATCAGCTGGCGCAGCAGTCCCGACACTTCCAGCACCTTGCAGTCGCGGCCCGCGAACGGCGCGCGCGCGGCATGGATGCACAGGGGGCGCAAGCGGGTTTTTTCCAGTATCGTGACGGCATGCTCCACGTTGGGCGCGATCCAGATGGCGCGCATGGGCGGCAGCACCCAGCTGCTGTTGTTGGCCGTGATGCGCAGCACGCCTTCGAGGGCCATGGTGACCTGGCCCCAGGGGTGGCTGTGCGGTAATAAAAATTCATCGGGTTGCAGGTCGCGCGCGATCATGGTCACGGGTATGGTCGCGCTGGGCGCTTCCCGTGGCGGACACATGCGGGTATGGTGGAGGATAGGTACACCCATCAGCTTGGCCTTAATTCGATAAATTATGTCGTTCTGTCGGAAAACGGACGATGGTATTTTGCATACACTTGAGCTTCACCAGTATAAGACAGGGTATGACATGATAACAACTAACTCCCCCGCGCATCTGCCGCCGCGCCCCTCCTTGCGCAGCGATGCCCGCGTCATCGGCCTGGTGGGCCTGGCGCATGGCGTGTCGCACTTCTATCATTTGATCCTGGCGGCCCTGTTCGTCTGGCTGAAGCCCGCCTTCAACCTGTCGTATGCGGAACTGGGCTTGCTGATGACGGTGTTTTTCATCATTTCGGGCGTGGGCCAGGCGCTGGCCGGCTTCGTCGTTGACCGCTTCGGCGCGCGCGCCGTGCTGTTTTCCGGCGTCTTCTTGCTGGGCGTGTCGGCGCTGGCCCTGTCCACCGCCCACAGCTACACGGCCCTGATGCTGGGCGCCATGCTGGCCGGCATGGGCAACAGCGTCTTTCATCCGGCCGACTACACCATCCTCAACCAGCGCGTCTCGGCCGCGCGCGTGGCCTACGGCTTTTCCGTGCATGGCATCAGCGGCAACATCGGCTGGGCCCTGTCGCCCCTGTTCATGACCTATGTCGCCACCCAGTACGACTGGCGGGTGGCCCTGCAGTGCGCGGCCGTGCTGCCGTTCGGCGTGCTGCTGGTGCTGTACCTGAACCGCCACGCCATCCGCCCCGAGCCCGTGAAACGGGCCGCGCCGGGCCAGGCGGGCGGCGGCGAAGGCACCTTGGACTTTTTGCGCCTGCCGGCCGTGTGGATGTGCTTTGCCTTCTTCTTCATCACCGCCATCGCCCTGGGCGGCATCCAGAGCTTCGCCAGCGTGGCCCTCGTCAAGCTGTACGGCATGAGCCTGGCGCTGGCCACCAGCGCCTACACGGCCTACATGCTGGCCTCGGCCGTGGGCATGCTGGCCGGCGGCGTGGTGGGGGCGCGCAGCCAGCAGCCGGACCGCAACGTGGCCATCGCCTTTTCCGCCGCCGCGCTGCTGGCCGTGCTGCTGGGCATGGCCGTCGTGCCGGTCTGGGGCGCGGTGCTGCTGATGGGCGCCATCGGCCTGACCTCCGGCGTGGCCGGACCGTCGCGCGACCTGATGATACGGGCGGCGGCGCCGAAGAATGCCACCGGGCGCGTGTACGGCGTCGTGTATTCGGGCCTCGACAGCGGCCTGGCCGTCGGCCCCCTGTTCTTTGGCGCGCTGATGGATGGCGACCATCCGGCCCTGCTGTTCGTCTTCATCGGCGTGTTCCAGGCGCTGGCGATCGCCACGGCCGTGGGCGTGGGCGGTAAAACGCGTGCCGCGGCGCTGCAAAAGGCATAGAATCGTTGCCATCGGATACCATCTTACTGAAGGGAGCGAGCATGACTTTTGCCACCACCGACCTGTGCGACGACTATGCAGCCATGCTGGACGATGGCACGCTGGCCGTGTTGCCGCCCGTGTACCGTGCCTTTGGCCAGCGCGCGCGTTTCAGCGGCCCCGCCACCACCTTGCAAGTGTTTGAAGACAATGCCCTCGTGCGCCGCACCCTGGAAGCGCCGGGACAGGGCCACGTGCTGGTGATCGACGGCGGCGGCAGCCTGCGCCGCGCGCTGGTGGGCGGCCAGCTGGGCGTGCTGGCGGAAAGCAATGGCTGGGCCGGCATCGTCGTGCACGGCTGCATCCGCGACAGCGAGGAAATCAATGTCTGCCAGATCGGCGTGCGCGCCCTGGCCACGCACCCGCGCAAGAGCGGCAAGACGGGGGCCGGCCAGCGCGACGTGCGCGTGGACATCAGCGGCGTGGCCGTGCAGCCCGGTGACTGGATCTATGCGGACGCGGACGGCATCCTGGTGGCGCGCCAGGAACTCGACTGACCGCCGCTAGCACCCCATGCAACGCGCCGCCCGGCGCGTTTTTTTTGCTACGCCACCACGCTTGAACGTTACAAATCGTCCACATTCAATATATTTTTGCAAAGTTCTTTGATTTCCGTCAAAGCTACGATATCATTTCACTTAAGGTAACTTTAATATCAATCAGGCAAGGAAAACTGATCATGAAAATCGCCACCATCGCCGCAGTTGTCGCCCTGTTTGCTGCCGCCACCGCCAGCGCCAGCCCCGTCAACCTGATCACGAATGGCGATTTTGAAGCCGTCGCGCCGGGCTCCACGTTTTCCAGCGGCTTTCAAGTGGTCAACAATGGCTCGTCCGCGATTACGGGCTGGACCGTGGGCGCCACGTCCGTCGACCTGATCCGCAATGCCTACAATGCCATCAACGGCTACAGCATCGACATGCTGGGCACGCCTGGTCCTGGTTTCCTGTCGCAAAGTTTCAACGTCGTTGCCGGCCAGACCTATAACCTGAGCTTTGACATGGCGCGCAATCCGGGCGGCCCGGCAGGCCAGGGCGTGGCCGTCAACTTCGGCGGCGTGGCGCAGAACTTCTATTCGACGGCTGCCGCCTCGAACACCTTGTACAGCAACACCCTGAGCTTCACGGCCGCCTCCACGGGCCTGGCGACCCTGTCGTTTGCCAGCGCCGCCAAGGCCGGCACGCCGTTCGACAATTACTCGGGCGCCGTGATCGACAACGTGGCCGTCCTGGCTGCCGTGCCGGAACCGGAAACCTATGCCATGCTGCTGGCCGGCCTGGGCCTGATGGGTTTCCTGCGCCGCCGCAAGGCCGCCAAGTAAGCCTGTTTTTGTCCGGGATCAAACCGCCTGCTGCGTCGCACGGGCGGTTTTTAGCCGTTCAGGGATCGTGCGCGTAGCCGTCGACCTGGATCACAAAGCGCTCGATCCGCGGCCAGTCGGCCCGCGTGCGCACCGGCGTTTCCCCCGTGGCCATGAACATGGCGTAAGCGTAGCCCGTGCGGCGGTCGCGCCAGGAGTGCCGCGTACTGTCCCACATGCAGCAATAACGCTGCAGCCTGGGCAAGCCATACGCGCGCCGCAGGTACGCTTCCGCCTGCCGCGCATGCTTGCCATCGACGGCGTAGCGGGCTTCGAAGGGCTGGTCCTGGCGCTCCCTGTTTTGCTGGCAGCCCTGGTAGACTAGATACGGGGGCTTCTTGCCCAGCCGGGACAGGAAGTCGCCGCAGGCCAGGGGCGCGCCCTGCGCGCCGCCCGCTCCCAGCAGCAATAGCCACAGCAGCCATTTAGCGGACAGCATCGGCATCGCCACGCAAGGGACAGTCGGCCGCCGCCGCCGGCGCCATCCGTCGCACCAGTTCGCCGCGCAACTGCGTCAATCCCGCGATGCGCGCATCGATATCGCCCAGCTTGCGCGCCAGCGCCGCGCGCAGCTGTGCCGCCGTGGCGGGATCGCCGGCGGCCGCCAGCAGCGGCATGTCGGCCTCGATTTCGGCCAGCGTAAAACCCAGCTGCTGCGCCGTGCGCAGGTAGCGCAGCCATTCCGCCGCTTCGGGCGGGTAATCGCGGTAGCCGTTCGCGCCGCGCCGCGCGCGCAGCAAGCCCCGTTTTTCATAGAAGCGCAGGGTATCGCGGCTCAAGCCCGTCGCCTGCGCCATCTCGCCGATCTGCATGGATTTCCTTCATAAAATGCTTGACCATGGAGTGTACTCCAGGCTTGAGAATGGGCGCTTTCCATTCGACAGGAGTTCCCATGTTGTCCGTTTCCGCTTTCCGCCGCCTGGTGCGCGCCAGCGCCATTTACGATGTGCTCATGACGGTCCCGTTTGTCACGCCGTGGACCTTTTTGCTCCTGCGCGAACACTTGAACGACCTCAACGTGGGCCTGGGTGGCGCGCCGCTGCCGCTCTTCGAGCCCTTGCATTTGCTGATCAGCAGCTTGTTTGGCAGCGTGGTGATGGTCTGGTCGGTGCTGCGCCTGCGCGACCCGCAGCCGCGCTTCGGCCGCTACGACGCGGCGGCCCGCTACCTGTTTTCCACCTGGATGGCATGGGCGCTGCTGGTGACGGGCCAGCCCCTGCTGTGGCTGTTCCTCGTGCCGGAGCTGGCCTGGGGCGTGGCGCAGAGCCTGCCGCTGCGCCGCAGCGCAGGCGCGGGGGCAGGGCAGGCGCGCGAATCGTTGTTGAGATGACGATAACGAAATGCAATAATGCTCGTGCTCGCAGTGCAACAATGGCTGCAATGAACGACTATTAAGGGAATGACTATGCAGCAGGATGCCGCTGGAAAAAACATGGCGTTGCTCGATCCGGTGGTGGCGCCGCGCATCGCGGTGACGCGCCTGGTGACGGGCCTGCTGCAAGGCTTGCTGCTGTACTGGCTGTATAGCACGGCGCAGGACAAGGTGTGGCCCGCAACGGAAGCCTACCTGCTGGGGCCGCTGATGCTGGTCAGCCTGCTGCTGCCCATCCTGCTCGTGTCCAGCCTGGGCCACATGTCGGCCAAGCGCATCGCCCTGTGGATGGCGGGCGCCGGCGTCGTGATGGCCGTGCTGGCCTGGCACGACGTGGCGCGCGGCGCCGAACACGTCATCTGGGGCAACTACAAGCCGGGCGCGCCGCTGCGCGTCATTTCCGCGCAGCTGTTCGGTTTCAGCGTGGTGGGCTTTTATATCGCCCACGCGCTGGTGCTGGCCAGCGCCCAGGACGGCCAGCGCATCGCGCGCTATCCGACCTATTTTGAAATCGCCTGGAAGCTGGGCATCCAGCTGCTGTTCTCCCTGCTGTTCGTGCTGGGCCTGTGGCTGGTGCTGTGGCTGGGCGGGCAGCTGTTCCTGCTGATCAAGCTCGGTTTCCTGAAGAAACTGCTGGGCCAGGCGTGGTTCGTGATTCCCGTCATCTGCTTCGCCTTTTCCTTCGCCATCCATATCACGGACGTGCGTCCGTCCATCGTGCGCGGCATCCGCACCCTGCTGCTGGTGCTGCTGTCGTGGCTGATGCCGATTGCCGCCGTGCTCGTTTCTGGTTTCCTGCTGACCCTGCCATTCATCGGCTTTGAGCGCCTGTGGGCCACGCGCCATGCGGCGTCCGTGCTGCTGGGCATGGCCGGCGTGCTGGTGGTGCTGATCAATGCCGCCTTCCAGAATGGCGAAGTGGGGCATGGCGTGGCGCGCGGCATCCGCCTGGGCACGCGCCTGGCCTGCCTGCTGCTGCCGTGGGTGGTGGGCATCGCCATCTATGCCCTGACCCTGCGCGTGATGTCGCATGGCTGGACGGCCGACCGCCTGATCGCGGCCGCCTGCCTCCTGATCGCCACCTGCTACGCCGTCGGCTATGCCTGGGCGGCCAGCAAGTATGGCGACTGGCTGCACCTGATCGCCAACGTCAACGTGGCCACGGCCTTCGTCACCCTGCTGGTGCTGTTCGCCCTGTTCTCGCCGCTGGCCGACCCGGCGCGCATCTCCGTGGCCAGCCAGATGGCGCGCCTGGACAGCGGCAAGGTGGGCGTGGACAAGTTCGACTTCGAATACCTGCGCTTCGAAGGGGCGCGCTACGGCCAGGCGGCCCTGCAGGAATTGACGAAACGCACGACGGGGCCGGACGCGGCCATCGTGCGGGCCCGCGCCGAAGCGATGCTCAAGCGCCAGAACCGCCTCGACGAAACGGGTGCCCTGAGCGACGTGTCCATCAACCTGACCCTGCGCCCGGCGACGGCGAAACTGCCGGAAAGCTTCCTGCGCCAGGACTGGACGCAAGTCGGTCCCGCCTGGCGCCTGCCCGCCTGCCTGAAACGGGCAGGGCAGCAGTGCGACGCCTACCTGCTCGATTTCGACGGCGACGGCAAGCAGGAAGTGTTGCTGATCAGTAATGATCCGCGCGCCTCGTCGGTCTTGCTGGCGGAAAAGGACGATGGCAGCTGGTATGCGCGGGGGCAAATCCCCACAGACGCCCTGCGCTGCAAGCCCCTGCGCGAAAAGCTGCAGGCGGGCGAATTCCAGCTGGTGCCGCCGAAGGTGCGCGAACTGGAAGTCGATGGCCAGCGCGTGCCGATGACCCTGTACACGCAGGAGGAAGAGGTCAGCTGCCCGGAGGAAACGGCTCCGGGTCCGTAAATGGCGGTGGGAGGACTTGGCGCGCCGGCCCAGACGCTTGCCTTCGGTGACGGCAATGACTCCGTGCGGCGAGCTGTTCCGGCCCTCCACGCCAGCCACCGCCATGGCCGCCCATTGCAGTTCGTTGCCCCGTGATAACTAACTGGTCGGGTAGCGCATTTCCAGCGCCACGCCGCCAAGTTTGAAAACCAGGTTGGCTAAATTCCAGCCGTTGTATTTGTTGGCCGCGCGTGGAAAGTAAGTTTCGTTGTCGAGTATCAGGTGATAGTGGCCTGGAATCAGCTTGAAGTCCATGGCGAACAAGCCCGAGCGCGCCACATCGACGAAGTTATTGAAGGAATGATGGACCCGCTGTATATCGACAGCGTGATCAAAATCAATTTCCGAATTGTAAATTGCCCTGTCTGTGCCGTCGGGAAAACGTACCAGCAAGCGGTGAAAGACCGAGTAGTGATGCCTGCCCGCGCCCAGATGCATATCCGCCCGGGGGCCGACCTGCAATCGGGTGAGCACTTGCGCATGCATCCTGACGTCGATTTCCTGGCCTGTGTAGCTGAACAGATGCTGCATTACCAGACTGTGCTCCTGCGCGTCTGCCTTGTAGGCATTCTGGACCTGAAAATACGTCTCAGTAACCTCGCCCTCGCCATTGGTCAGCGGGTGTCTGCCGGGCGTGTGCGCTTCGTTAAAATACGTGACATGCGGATTGCCTGTAGGGAATGGCGTGTACTTGCGGCTTTGCGGGACACTGGCAGGAACGCCGCGACACAGCGGGCTGCCGTTAAAGATGCCCACAGCCAGCACCGGCTCGTCGGCACCAAACACCGGGTACAGCGCTGGCGTGGCGCTACGGAACCTGCTATCGATCGATACGTCAACTGCGGGCGCAGTCGCCGGGAAGTGCCATCTGTAGCGCGCGACCGTCACGCGTGTCGTCGCTGCATCGCTCAGCACGGCCCTGTCATCGGAGGCGATCAGATCCAGGCAGCCGAACGGCGCCTGACGCTGCTGCCCGGCCTGGGCCGGTGCGTAGCCATTCACCTCCATGGGCGGGACTTTGCCATCGCGCAAATCAGAAGGACGGAACAGGGAACGGGCATATATGCCTTGGATCGCCGCTTGCGGGGATGCCGCCAGCGGCCCTGTCGACTTTCGGCCCACCAGATTCAATGCGGCGCACAGCAAGTCGCTACGCAGCAGTATCTCGTCTACATGCACAGGAAACTCGCGTGCGCTCATGCCCATGTCCCTCATGCCGGCGCGCATGATGGGATCGAGCGACAGGAAAACCAAATCCTCAACTGCGGCGGTATAAGCCTCAGTCTGTTCGCGCATCAACAATCCGAAGTTTTGCTGCAGATATTGCTCGATGCGCTTGGCAGCGAATGGGGCGGTACTGAGTGCCAGGCAATGCACGCACAGGCCCTTCAGCTGCACAGAGACGGCCTGGAGGAAATATCCCTCGAGCACCAGATACGCCGCTTCGCGGCTGATCTTCTTGTTGCGCACCTGCTGAGCCAGCTCCTTGGCCCAATGATCGAGCAATGAATCTTGCCCAAACGCCGCTTTCGCCAAGACCCGGCGGATGGTATCGATGCAATCCGGCATATCGGCTACGTACGACGCGAACTCATGGGCCGCTTTCGTCAGATAATCCGGCGTCATGCCTGGAAAGTGCGGCATATTTTCCGTCAGTAGCCGCAAAGAGATGGCGCCGCCAGTGGCATCGGCCTTCAGCAGGCTGGCGTCGGCGTAGCCATAGGCGACATCGATGCGTCCCATGGCCGTCAGCAAGGTTTCCACCTTCAGGCTCTTTTCCATGAAATTGTGCAACTCGTCCAGTTTCAACAGAATTTCCGAGGTCATGGACGTGACCCGGTCCAGCGAGCGTTGGACTTCAGTCAGCTTGTCACTGATTACGTCCAGCTTGCCAGCCAGGTCCGGGCCGCCCATGCCGACCGCTCCCAGGAATTCCTGGAACAGCATGCCAGCGGCCGCCCCGACGATCCCGCTGGCGGCATTCTTGCCGACCCACTTGGTCAAACTGCCCGCCGCTGCCCATGACAAGGAGTTCAGTTGCAAACTCGGCGCGCCCAGCACCGCTGCAGCGGCATCGGGATCCCGCTGTGTATTGTTGTGCATACCGTCATCCTTGTCATATTGATCAGAATGACAACTGTATCTGAAAGATGGCGTTGCTAGAAATTATTTGTGCGGCATGCACAAACAGGCACCCGCTCGGCAGGGCGCAAAAAACTGTCGGCAGGCAGCTCTTCAGCCATGCCACGGCGTCACGCCATCCAGCGCGCTTTTGGCGACGTTTGCACAATTTGTTGATATTCTAGAGGAGCGATTTTTTCGTCAGCGTGTCAATTTGGTATGCCGTCCCCGCTGCAGGGGGCGGGCGCACCGGTTGCCCATTCCACCTTCACCAGGGAAGCAAGGAAGCGCCATGAATAAACAGATCATCCTCAACCTGCCCGTGAAGGACCTGGAGACATCCAGGGCCTTCTTTTCCGCTCTCGGCTTTACCTTCGATACCCGCTTCAGCGGCGAGAACGCGGCGTTCATGAACATCGTCGACGGCAGCATCCAGGCCATGCTGACGACCGAAGCCTTCTTCCAGTCCCTGATCGGCAAGCCGGTCGCGAATGCGAAGGAAGGCAATGAAGTCGTCATTTGCCTCAGCTGCGAAAGCCGGGAAGAGGTGGACAGTCTGATCGCCAGGGCCGCGGCCGCCGGTGGCCGCATCCCGCATCCGCCCGAGGACCATGGCTTCATGTATGACCAGGGCTTCGAGGATATCGATGGCCACCTGTGGAACCTGGTCTGGACGGCGCCGGAAGCCTGACGCGCCGCGCAAGGGCAACTGGCCGTATCAGTTCTTCGTGCGCACCTGGCGCACGTGGTTTTCCAGTTCGCTGAACGAGGGGCGTTCCGTGGCGGAAATGACCTTGCGGCCGAATTCCACGGCCAGCGCCGGCGCGTAGCCGTTCAGGCTGGCGAGCAGGGTGACTTTCACGCACTGGTACATTTTCGCCGTTTCATGGTGCTTGCGGCGCAGCAAGCTGGCCAGCGGCGCGATGAAGCCGTAGGCCAGCAAGATGCCGATGAAGGTACCCACCAGCGCCTGCGCGATCAGCACGCCCAGCTCGGCGGGCGGCAAGCCCACGGACGCCATGGTATGCACCACGCCCATCACGGCGGCGACGATGCCGAAGGCGGGCATGGCGTCGGCCAGCTGCGAAATCGTCTGGATCGGCATTTCCGCATCTTCGTGGTGCGTCTCGATCTCGTTATCCATCAGGTTTTCGATCTGGTAGGCGTCCATATTGCCCGACACCATCAGGCGCAGATAATCGGTGATGAATTCCAGGATGTGCTCGTCGCCGAGCGTGTACGGGTATTTCACGAAGATGGGGCTGCGGTAAGGGTCGTCGATATCGTCCTCGACCGACATCAAGCCTTCCTTGCGGATCTTGCTGAGGATTTCATACATCAGCCCCATCAGTTCCATATAGCGGGCCTTCGTGTATTGCGCGCCGTGGAACAGGGTGGGAATGGCGGCGAAGGTGGCGCGGATGGCCTTGGCGTCATTGCCGACAAAGAAGGTGCCCAGCGCGGCGCCGCCGATCATCAGCAGCTCCAGCGGCTGGAACAGGGCGCCCAAATGGCCCCCCTGCATGGCGAAGCCGCCGAAGACGGAAAACAGCACGACGATAAATCCGAGTATGACTAGCAAAACTTACTCCCTCATAATATTGCCATATCGCAATATTATAGTTTAACCTGATTCGCTCCCCGTGGCGCCGTCCGGCTGCAGCCGCTGGCCGAGAAAATTGATAAAAGCGCGCACTTTGGCGGGCAATTGATGGCGGCTGGGGTAGTAGGCGTACAGGTCGGCCGGCGCCAGGGTGTAGTCGGCCAGCACCACGCGCAGGCGGCCGCTGTCGAGGTAGCGGGCCAGGTCCCATTCCGAGCGCAGCAGGATGCCGTGGCCGTCCAGGGCCCAGCCCAGCACCACGTCGCCATCGTTGCTGGCCACCGTGCCGCGCACCTTCACCGTGTGCGTGGCGCGGCCACGGCTCAAACGCCAGATGCCGTAGGCGTCGTCGTTCTGCCGGTGCACGATGCAGCGGTGGCGGGCCAGCTCGTCGGGGGACTGCGGCGTGCCGTGCGCCTGCAGGTAGGCGGGCGAGGCGCACAGGAAGCGGCGGTTCGACATGATCTTGCGCGCCGATAGCCGCGTGTCGGGCAAGTCGCCGAAGCGGATGCCCAGGTCGTACGCCTGCTCGACGAGGTTGATGGGGCTGTCCGTCAGCTGCAGCTGCACTTCCAGCTGCGGGTGGCGCAGGGCGAATTGCGACAGCAGGGGCGCGATCACCGTGCGCCCGAAGCCAAGGGTGGCATTCACGCGCAGCAAACCCTTCGGTTCCGCGCTGCCGCTGGCCAGGGACTCTTCCATGGCGCGGATATCGTCGAGGATCTGCCGCGCCTGCTGCAGATAGCTTTCGCCGTCGCCCGTCAGGCTGATGCGCCGCGTGCTGCGGTTCAGCAGGCGCACGCCCAGGCGCTGCTCCATCAGTAGCAATCGCTTGCTGACGGCGGGCGGCGTGATGCCCAGTTCGCGCGCCGTGGCCGACAGGCTGCCCAGCTTGGCCAGCAGCACAAAGAAAGCCATTTCCGTGGTGGCGTCGCTTTTCATTATTAACCTGAAGTGAAGAATGGTTTAAATTCCAGTTGATTATACGACTCCCATTCGCGGGTAAGCTGGTGTCCTTGTTTTCATCCCCAGGAGACCCCCATGAAAATCGTTGAAATCCGAGAAAAGACCATTCCCATTTCCTCTCCCATCCGCAACGCCTACATCGATTTCACGAAGATGACCCTGAGCCTGGTGGCCGTCATCACGGACGTGATGCGCGACGGCAAGCCCGTCGTCGGCTACGGCTTCAATTCGAACGGCCGCTACGGCCAGGGCATGCTGATGCGCGAGCGTTTCATCCCGCGCATCCTCGATGCCGATCCCGCCAGCCTCGTCACGGACGACGGCAGCAACCTCGACCCGCACAAGGTGTGGGATTGCATGTACACCAATGAAAAGCCGGGCGGCCACGGCGAGCGCTCGGTGGCCATCGGCACCATCGACATGGCCATCTGGGATGCCGTGGCGAAGATCGAGCGCAAGCCATTGTTCCAGCTGCTGGCCGAGCGCCATGGCACGGGCGTGGCCGACAAAAAAGTCTTTGTGTACGCCGCCGGCGGCTATTACTACCCGGGCCAGAGCCTGTCCGCCCTGCAGGACGAGATGCGCAGCTATGTCGATCGCGGCTACACGGTGGTCAAGAAGAAGATCGGCGGCGCTTCGCTGGACGAGGACTTGCGCCGCATCGACGCCATCATGGAGGTGCTGCAGGATGGCCAGAAGCTGTGCGTGGACGCCAACGGGCGCTTCGACCTGGACACCTCGATCGCCTACGCCAAGGCGCTGCGCCAGTACGACCTGTTCTGGTATGAAGAGGCAGGCGACCCGCTCGACTTCGAGCTGCAAGCCACCCTGCGCAGCTATTACGACAAGCCCATGGCGACGGGCGAAAACCTGTTTTCCATGCAGGATGCGCGCAACCTGATCCGCTACGGCGGCATGCGCGCCGACCGCGACTGGCTGCAGTTCGACTGCGCCCTCAGCTACGGCCTGGTGGAATATTTGCGCACGCTGGACATGCTGCACCAGCATGGCTGGTCGCGCAGCCGCTGCATCCCGCACGGCGGCCACCAGATGTCCTTGAACATCGCGGCGGGCCTGGGCCTGGGCGGCAATGAGTCGTACCCGGATTTATTCCAGCCCTTCGGCGGCTTCCCCGACGGCGTGCGGGTGGAAAACGGCCACATCACCATGCCGGAACTGGTCGGCATCGGCTTCGAGGGCAAGGCGAATCTGTATGCAGAAATGCGCGCGCTGAGCGGGCAGTAAGGGCTAGGCGTTGCGCTGCCAGAAGCGTAGCCGGTTGCCGAACGGGTCCGCCACTTCCATGATGCGGCCCCAGTCCTCGTCGCGGATGCCGGGCCGCGCAAACGGGTAATCCTTCGCCTGCAGTTCCGCGTGCAGGGCGGCGATGTCGTCGACAGGGAGCAGCAGCGCCGCGCCGGGCGTGGCGTCGCCGTAGTGCTCACTGAGGTGCAGCACGAGATCGCCCCGCGTCACTTGCAGGTACAGCGGCGCCGTGGGCGCGAAGCGATGTTCCCAGTCGAGGGTAAAACCGAGGAAACCGAGGTAGAACTCGCGCGCTTTTTCTTCGGAAAAGCTGCGCAGGATGGGGATGGCAGGGGACAGTTGCATGGCGGGCCTTTCAGGAAGGTGGCGATAGCGCCATTCTAGCGTCAGGCCGGCGCCTGCCGCTTCACGCGCGCGGCGGGGCTGGTCTGCTCCCAGCGGAACAGCCACATGATGACCAGCTTGGTCGTCGCGCTGACGCAGGCGAGCAGCAGCAGGGGCCAGCCTGTCGGTAATCCCATGACGCAGGCAAAGAAGGTGGTGCTGGCATCCATGGCGAGGATGAACTGGCTCATTTTCAGGGACACGGCGCCCGTCCTGCCCGAGCGCCAGATCAGGCGGATCTGGTGCGCATAGCGCTGCGCCAGCAGCACGGTGACGGCGACGATCAGGCTTTGCGAGATCACGCGCTTTTCATCGCTGAACGTGGGGCCGAAGGCCAGCCCCGCCACGCCCGCGCCCAGCAGCAGCGCGCAGGCCAGCAGCGCATGGCGCGAGGCCAGGCTGCGGCGGTCGCGGTCGATTTCATACAGGATGGCCAGCGCAATCAAGGAGGCGAGCAAACGGGGCCAGACGATGTAATGGTTGAACGGCGTGATCGCATAGCCGTACACGAAGAAGGCGCAGTAGGCGAGAAAGCTGACGGTGAACTGGTTGATCGACAAAATGTCTGTCGTCTGGCCGGCGCCGATGCCGGCATCGCGCTTGGCGCCGCCAGATTTTTTGCAGCTGCGACCATAAACCATACAGGCTGACGACGATGAGCAGGGAGTTGAGGCTGCCGGCGAGGGCGTAGAGGGAAGGGGGCGGCAAGGTAGCTCCTGGAATGGCCAAAGCATCGCTGCCGTGACAGTCCGCCTTGTCTATACATTTTATTTTTGCAACATGCTCTCATGAAGTAAGTTGTCAGGCAAGCAATGATTTCACGGCCGGACCTGTTGCAGCTGCACTTGCCCGGACGCACCTCTTCCTGCGCTTGCCCTTATAATCGGGGCATGACTTTCTTATCACTGCGTGCCCGCTCCGTGCTGGCCACCGTCGGCAAAATGGCCGTTTCCCTGATTCTCCTGTTGACCGCACTGTGGGGCGCGCTGGCGCTGTGGTACCAGCTGTCCGGCGGCACGGCCGCGCAAGGCATCGGCGCCCTGCTGTGGGCCGCGCTGGGCGTGGCCAGCATCGCATTGTGGTGGACGCGCGGCGATGCGCGCGTGCTGCTGCCATATGCGGCCGGTTTTCTCCTGCTGCTCGTGTGGTGGAGTTTCATCACGCCGAAACAGCAGCGCGTGTGGGCCGACGATGTGGCGCGCACTGTCACGGGCAGCGTCAAGGGCAGCATCGTCACCCTGGACAATGTGCGCAACTTCGACTGGCGCAGCGACGACGACTACGCGGTCAAGTGGGAACAGCGCAGCTACAACCTCGACGAGCTGCGCACGGTGGATGCGGCCCTGTCGTACTGGACGGGGCCATTGATCGCGCACACGCTGATCTCGTTCGGCTTTGCGGACGGGCGATTTTTGACGTTTTCCATCGAGATCCGCAAGGAAAAGGGCGAGAGCTTTTCCGCCATCGGCGGCTTCTTCAAGCATTTCGAGATGAGCCTGGTGGCCGCCGACGAGCGCGACATCCTGCGCGTGCGCACGAATGCGCGCGGCGAGGACATGCACCTGTACCGCGTCATGATGCCCAAGGCGGCCATGCGTTCGCTGTTCCTCGCCTACCTGGACGAGGCGGAATCGCTGAAGGCCCAGCCGCAGTTCTACAACACCCTGACGGCCAACTGCACCACCATCGTCTTCGAGATGGTGCGCCGCATCGTGCCGGGCCTGCCCGTCGATTACCGCCTGCTCGTTTCCGGCTACCTGGACCGCTACCTGTACGACGTGAAGGGACTGGTGCCCGGCCTGGCCTTCCAGCAGCTGCGCGACGGCGGCCACATCACGGCGCGCGCGCGGGCGGCCAACGAGGACCCCGACTTTTCGCACGCGATCCGCCGCGGCATGCCGGGCTACGATGAAGCCGGCTACCCGAAGCTGCAAATGCCCCGGCAGTAGCCGTCTGCTTTATACTGTCGCCATATTCCGACCGGCCGCCTTTCGCGGCCGGTCTCACTTTACGCATGAATAAAGGCCCGCTATGCCATTTTCCTCCCTGGGTCTGATTCCCGCCCTGGTCCGTGCCGTCGACAAGGCCGGCTATGCCGCGCCGACGGCCATCCAGGCGGCCGCCATTCCCGCTATCCTGCGCGGCAGCGACGTGCTGGGCGCCGCGCAGACGGGTTCCGGCAAGACGGCCGCCTACGCGCTGCCGCTGCTGCAGGCGCTGATGGCGCCCGCCGCCGGCCCGCGCCAGGTGCGCGCGCTGATCCTCGTGCCCACGCGCGAGCTGGCGGCGCAGGTGGGGCAGACGGTGCACGCGCTGGCCAAGCCGCTGCCCGTCAAACTGAAGATTTCCGTGCTGTTCGGCGGCGTGTCGATCAATCCGCAGATGATGGACTTGCGCGGCGGCGCCGACATCGTCGTCGCCACGCCGGGCCGTTTGCTGGACCTGGTGCGCCAGAACGCCGTGAAACTGGGCGGCGTGTCGCTCTTCGTCCTGGATGAAGCCGACCGCCTGCTGGACATGGGCTTCAGCGAAGAAATCAACGCCATCCTGGCCCTGCTGCCCAAGCGGCGGCAAAACCTGTTCTTTTCCGCCACCTTCCCCGACAGCGTGCAGGCGCTGGCCGACAGCCTGCTGGCGGACCCCGTGCGCATCGAGGTGGCGTCCGAGCCGCAGGACAAGCCCGACATCGCCCAGCGCGCCATCACGGTGGACGTGCCGCGCCGCACGCAGCTGCTGCGCTATCTGATCCTGCAGCAGCAGTGGGAGCGCGTGCTGGTCTTTGTCGCCACCAAGTACGCGGCCGAGCACGTGGCCGACAAGCTGCAGCGCGCGGGCCTGCACGTGGGCGCCTTCCATGGCGAATTCAGCCAGGGCACGCGCAGCCAGCTGCTGGCCGACTTCAAGGCGGGCCGCCTGCAGGTGCTGGTGGCCACCGACGTGGCCGCGCGCGGCATCGACATCGCCGGCCTGCCGGCCGTCGTCAACTACGACTTGCCCCGTTCCGCCGTCGATTACACGCACCGCATCGGCCGCACGGGCCGCGCCGGCGAGAGCGGCATGGCGGTCAGCTTCGTGACGGCCGACACGGAAGCGCATTTCCGCCTGATCGAAAACCGCAACGACTTGCGCATCGTGCGCGAAGTGGTGGCCGGCTTCGAGCCGACGGAACTGCCCACCCCCGCCAACCCCGCCACGGATGCAGTGAACGGCGGCGTGAAGGGCGCGCGCAAGAGCAAGAAGGACAAATTGCGCGAAGCGGCGGCCAGGGCGGCCCAGTCTGCCGAGGGCAGCGGCGACAACTAAATTGCCCTTATGTGCGCTGGCCGCTTGAACGGCCAGCCGTCCCGCCGTAAGATTGTGTTTCTATAAAGCAAGGGGACGGTATGCACATGAAGATCATCACGCGCGCGGGCGCCATGGCTTGCGCGCTGGCGCTGGCCGCTTGCGCCGGCCTGGGCGGCAAAGCTGACAAGCCGGGCGAGAACGCCGGCATGCAGATGCCGGGCAAGACGCCGGCGAATGCCGCCGTGGCCGCCACCTGGTACAACCCGCCCAGCGAATTTCCCGGCATTTGCCTGACCCAGTTCAAGGATGGCAGCCTGCGCTTCGACGGCGGCTTCGCCTTCTTCAATCCGGGCCGCTGGAGCTATGATCCCGCCACGGCCGAGCTGAGCCTGCAACTGGCGCCCACGCCCTCGCTGGAGTTGTCGCATGCGCAGATTGTCCTGCACAAGAATCTGCTGCGCATCGACGGCAAGAAAAACACCCTGGTGTACGGCGTGAAAGCGGACACGGATGCCATCGGCCTGGGCGGCTTCCTGTTCTATCGCGACATGCCGTGTCCGGCCCGCGCATGAAGAATGGCGGCGCGGCCCGAGATTGGTGCCGCACGGGAATAATTAGTCGTATAATTTTAGGCAAAGCAGTTTCAGGCAAATAAGCTGCCGCGCGCGGCTGTGGCGCGCGGCGTTGTTCCCTACCAGGCAAGCTCCGATGCCGCTGCGGCGGCGACAGGATGGTCCGATGGATTTGCACGACGAGCACAGGATGGCGGAGGCCGGCGCGGTGGCTGCCGGCGCCGCCGCGCCGCCCGAGGCGCGCCCGCGCACCTTGCTGCTGGTCGACGACGAGCAGAATATCCTCGCCTCGCTCCGGCGCCTGCTGCGGCGCGACCAGTACCATATCCTCACGGCCGGCAGCGGGCAGGAAGGGCTGGACGTGCTGGCCAGCCATGCCGTCGACGTGATCGTCTCGGACCAGCGCATGCCCGGCATGCTGGGCGCCGATTTCCTGCGCAAGGCCAAGCTGCTGTACCCGCAGACGATACGCATCATGCTGTCGGGCTACACGGAGCTGCAGGCCGTCACGGACGCCGTCAACGAGGGCGCCATCTTCAAGTTCCTCACCAAGCCGTGGGAAGACCACCAGTTGCGCGAGCATATCGCCGAAGCGTTCCGCCTGAAGGGCATCGATGACGACAACGCGCGCTTGAATGCCCAGTTGCGCGATGCCAACCAGGCCCTGGCGGCGGCAAATGCCGCGATGCAGGTGCTCGTGCGCCAGCAGCAGCACCAGATCAGCCGCGACGAGGTGAGCCTGGGCATTGCCCGCGAACTGCTGCAATTCCTGCCGCTGGCCGTGATCGGCCTCGACGAGGATGGCATGATCGCCTTCATCAATGCGGCCGCCGCCGGCCTGTTCGAGCGGGGCGCGGCCCTGCTGGGCAACGAGGCGGCCCTGGTCCTGCCGCAGCTGTTCGATGGCCAGGGCGCGCCCGGCCTGGCCGCCATCGACGGCCAGCCGTACGCGGTGGCGATTCATCCCATGGGCGCCAACTCCCGGTCGCGCGGCAGCCTGGTCACGCTGACGCGTCATGGAGGCTCGGCATGAGCAGCGAAAACCAGCCCGGCAGCCGCGAGATCGTGCTGGAGCAGGCGCAGGAAGGCATGCTGCTGGCGCAGGCGCTCAGCGATGCCGGCGGCGCGGTGCTGCTGGCGCAGGGCGCCACCCTGACGGCGGCCAACCTGGCCGCGCTGCGGCGGCGCGGCGTGGAGCGCTGCTGGATTGTCGCCGGGGAAGAGCCGGACCCGGCCGCGCAGGCGCATGCCGAACAGGAGCGGGCGCGCCGCGTCGAACGGCTGGCCGTGCTGTTCCGCGCCACGCCGCCGGACGGGCCGGGCGCGCAGCTGCTGGCCTTGCTGCAACGCTACCGGCAGGGAGGCCAGGCATGACGCAGCCCAGCTTTGAACAACTGGTGCGCCAGATCCAGGAATTGCCCGCGCTGCCGGCCGTGGTGCTGGAACTGCTGTCGAGCATAGACCAGGAAGACACGGACGTGCATGTGCTGGCGCAAAAGATCGAGCTGGACCAGGCGCTAGCGGCAAAAACCTTGCGCATCGCCAATTCCTCGTTCTACGGCATGCAGTCCAAGGTCACCAGCATTCCGCAAGCCGTTTCCGTGCTGGGCTTTCACACCATCCGCACCCTCGTCACGGCCTGCGCCCTGACGGGCAGCTTCGCGCCGGTCGGCGGCGGCTTCGATTTTGCCGCCTTCTGGCGCCATTCGCTGGCCACGGCCGTGGCGGCACGCGTGCTGGCGCCGCAGCTGCAGGTCAATCCGGAAACGGCATTTACGGCCGGCCTGCTGCACGACCTGGGCACCCTCGTGCTGGCCACGCGCTTTCCCGCCGAACACGCGCAGATCCGCAGCTACCGCGCGGCGCACGACTGCCAGATGGCCGCGGCAGAGCAGGCCGTCATCGGCATGGACCATGCGCAGGTGGGCAGCGCCCTGGCCGCCTACTGGAAATTTCCGCTGACCATACAGCAGGCCGTGGCCGACCACCACGCCATCGACCGGCTGGACGGCGGCGGCCTGGCGCTGGTGGTGCACGTGGCCAATGCCATTGCCCACGGGCTGGACCTGTCCGGCCAGGACGATGCCCTCGTGCCGCCCCTGTCGCCCACGGGCTGGGAGCGCTTCGCGTCGGACGATGCGGCCTGGTTCGCGCTGTTCGCCCGCATCGAGCGCACCTTCGATGAAATGTCGCGGATCATGCTGGCATGAGCGACGCTCCGCACCTGCCCGCAAGCCCGCCCGGCGCCGCCGCGCCGCCGCCCGACGCGATCGCGCTGTCGGCGTTTTTCGACGGCCATCCCGTGGCCACCTTCGCCATCGACACGGACCACGTGGTAACCCACTGGAACAGCGCCTGCGAGCAGCTGCTGGGCTATTCCGCCGCCGACATGGTGGGCACGCGCAACCACTGGAAGGCGTTTTATCGCCAGCCCCGCGCCTGCCTGGCCGACCTGCTGGTGGCCGACGACATCGCGCTGGGCGAAAACGAGTTGTACCAGGGCAAGCTGAAACGCTCCGCCGTCATTCCCGGCGCCTACGAGGCCGAGGATTTCTTCGCGAATATCGGCCTCGAGGGCCACTGGCTGCACTTCACGGCCGCGCCCCTGCGCGACCGGCAGGGTCGCCTGGTGGGCGCCATCGAAACCCTGCGCGACGTGACGGAACGGCACCATGCGGAAAGCGCCCTGCGCAAGGCGCACGCCAACCTGGAACACCTGGTGGCCAGGCGCACGGCCCAGCTGGCCGAGATGAACGAGCGCCTGGCCGACGACATCCGCCAGCGCGAACTGGCCGACACGGAATTGCGCGAACGCAACCTGGCCCTGACGGAACTGAACAACAAGCTGTCGCTGGCCCAGCAAAAGCTGCTGCAGTCGGAAAAGCTCGCCTCCATCGGCCAGCTGGCGGCTGGCGTGGCGCACGAGATCAACAACCCCATCGGCTACGTGTTTTCCAATTTCGGCACCCTGGAAGGCTACCTGGCCGACCTGTTTTCCATGCTCGACGCCTACCAGGAGGCCGAGCCCGGCATTGCCGTGCCCGAGGTGGCGCAGCGCCTGCGCGCCCTGCGCGAACAGATCGACCTGGCATTCCTGCGCACCGACATTCCCCTGCTGATGGACGAGTCGAAGGAGGGCATCGTGCGCGTGCGCCGCATCGTGCAGGACTTGAAGGACTTTTCCCGTACGGACGCGCACCAGGAATGGGTGTGGGCCGACTTGCGCCAAGGCATGGATACGACGCTCAACATCGTGAATAACGAGGTCAAGTACAAGGCGGACGTGGTGCGGCAGTATGGCGACATCCCCGACATCGAATGCCAGCCCTCCGAGCTGAACCAGGTGATCATGAACCTGGTCGTCAATGCGGCCCACGCCATGGGCGAGCAGCGGGGCCGCATCACCCTGCGCACGGGCAGCGACAGCGCGGCGGAGGTGTGGATCGAGGTGGAGGACAACGGCGGCGGCATCGCGCCCGAGCACCTGTCGCGCATCTTCGACCCCTTCTTTACCACCAAGGCCGTCGGCAAGGGCACGGGCCTGGGCCTGTCGCTGGCCTACAGCACGGTGCAGAAGCACCATGGCCGCATCGACGTGCGCAGCACGCCCGGCTGCGGTACCACCTTCCGCATCACCTTGCCCGTGCGCCAGGCGCAGGCCGTCGCCCCATGACTGAACAGGACAACATGAGCACCAGCACCGCGGCCGCGCCGCCCACCATCCTGTGCGTGGATGATGAACCGAATATCCTGTCGGCGCTGCGGCGCCTGTTCCGCCCGCACGGCTACCGCGTGCTGACGGCCGAGAGCGGCGCGGCCGGCCTGGCCCTGCTGGAAGCCGAGGCGGTGGACCTGGTCATTTCCGACATGCGCATGCCGCACATGGATGGCGCGCAGTTCCTGGCCCAGGTGCGCCAGCGCTGGCCCGCCACCATGCGTTTGCTGCTGACAGGCTACGCGGACATCCAGTCCATCCTCGACGCCATCAACGAGGGCGAGATCTACCGCTACGTGACCAAGCCGTGGGACGAGAACGATATCGTGCTGGTGGTGCGCCATGCGCTGGAACGGCGCGCGCTGGAGCAGGAAAAGCGGCGCCTGGAAGCGCTGACGGCCAGCCAGAACGTGCAGCTGCAGGCGCTCAACGCCAGCCTGGAAGCGAAGGTGGCCACGCGCACGCAGCAGCTGAAACAGTCGCACGACGAGGTGCAGGCGGCCAACGAGCGCCTGAAGGCCACGTTCGTGACGACGATCAAAGTATTTTCCAACCTGATCGAAATGCGTGGCGGCAAGCTGGCCGGCCATGCGCGGCGGGTGGCGGAGCTGGCGCGCAAGCTGGCGCAGGCGCTGGGCCTGGAAGCGCAGGAGGCGCGCGACGTGTTCATCGCGGCCCTGCTCAAGGATATCGGCAAGCTCAGCCTGAGCGACGAGCTGCTGGAACTGCCCGCCAGCGCCTGGACGGGCGAACAGCTGGCCGCCTTCCGCAAGCATCCGCTGCGCGCCGAGCAGTTGCTGATGGCGCTCGACGAGCTGCGCGCCGTCTCCGTGATCCTGCGCTCGCAGCTGGAGCGCTTCGACGGCGGCGGCTTTCCCGACGGCCTCGTGGGCCTGGCCATTCCGCTGGGGGCGCGCATCCTGGCGCTGGCGTCCGACTACGACGGCTTGCAGATCGGCGCCATGGTGCAGCGCAGCCTGCGCGCCGAGGAAGCCCGCACCTTGATCTACGACAGCGTCGGCAAGCGCTACGACCCGGCCGTGGTGACCGCCTTCCGCAGCATCATGGACGAGACGGAGCCGCCGCCGCGCGACCTGACCGTGCTGTCGGGCCAGCTGGAGCCGGGCATGGTGCTGTCGCGCGACCTGATCAGCCGCGACGGCCTCATGCTGCTGGCGGCCGAGCACGTGCTGACGGCCCGCGTGATTGCCCAGCTGCTCGACTTCGAGGGCAAGAATGGCGGGCGCCTCGGCATCCGCGTGTATGCGCCCGTGAAGGAAGCCTAGGGCGCTGCCTGGGCCGCCGGCGGCGCCACGGGCAGGTGCACGGTAAAGCGCGTGCCGCGTCCCACTTCCGAGGCCACCTCGATGCGCCCGCCATGCTTGCTGATGATGCCGTACGACAGCGACAGGCCCAGGCCCGTGCCGCTGCCCACGGCCTTGGTGGTGAAGAAGGGCTCGAAGATGCGGTGCAGGTGCTCGGGCGCGATGCCGGCGCCCGTGTCGCCGATTTCCACCCACACCCAGCCGTCCGCGTGGCCCGTGCGGATGCTGATCACGCCGTCGCCGCTGATGGCCTGGCCCGCGTTGACGAGCAGGTTCATGAACACCTGGTTCAGCTGCGAGGCCAGGCACAGTATCGGCGGCAGTTCGCCATACTGCTTCTCGATGCGCGCCTTGTATTTTAATTCGTTGGCGACGATGTTCAGGGTGCTGTCCAGGCCCGCGTGCAGGCTGGCGATCTGCCAGTCCGTCTCGCCCACGTGCGAGAAATCCTTCAGCGCCTGGACGATGTCGCGCACGCGCTTGAGGCCATCCATCGATTCGTTGACGAGGTCGACCATGTCGGCCTGCAGGTAGGCCAGGTCGGCCCGTTCGCGCACGCTGGCCACGCGCGCGGCCAGGGCGGCCGCGTCGGCTGGCTGGCGCATCGCCGCCTCGTACTGGCCGATCACGTCGAACAGGGTGGCCACGTAGGCTTGCAGCGAACTCATGTTGGAGTTGACGAAGCCGATCGGGTTATTGATTTCATGCGCGATGCCGGCCGCCAGCTGGCCGATGGACGCCATCTTTTCCGATTGCAGCAGCTGGTCGTGCGCTTCCTGCAGCTTGCTGATCAGTAGTTGCTGCTCTTCGCCGCGCGCCTGCAGCATCGCTTCCATGCGCTTGCGCTCCGTGATGTCCGTCAGCGAGCCGATCACTTCGAACGGCACGCCGTGCTCGTCGCGCACGAGGCGCAGGCTGTCGTGCATCCACAGGTAGCTGCCGTCGCGCACGCGGAAGCGGTATTCATAGGCGCGCGCGCCTTCGACGAAGATCTGCGCCAGGCTGGAAAAGATGCCGGGCGCGTCGTCGGGGTGGATGTGGTCGAACCAGAAGTTGGGGTCGGCCACCATCTCGTCGGGATGGTAGCCCAGCACGTTCAAGGCATTGTTGCTGACGAACGTCATCTTGAAGTCGCCGCTGGGCACGGTGCAATAGATGATGGAAGGGGTGTTGTCGAGCAGGTACTGCAGGCGCCCGGCCGAGGCCGCCGGCGTGCCGCCGTCCGCCACCCTGGCATCGGAAGAAAAGAAGTCGAAGTCCTCGAATTGCATCGTCACACCTCGCTGCCTGCGCGGCCTTGCTGTAGGCCTGTCGCGATTATGCCTGAAGCGGGGGCGGCTGGCACGCCGCGCGCCGGCTCAGGAGGTGAGCGGCTTGCCGCTCCTGTCCACGATATCCATGCGCCGCCGCAGGCGTTCGGCTTCCTGCGCATCGCCCGCCTGTTCCGCGCGCAGGCGCTGCACGCCCAGCCAGGCCAGCAGGGGACGGCGCCAGCCCTGGTCCGAGGCCGTCGCCACGGCCGTTTCCAGCAGGGCGGGAGTGGCGCGGCCCGAGCGCAGCAGCACGCCGGCCGCCACCAGTTGCGACAGCGGGTCGGTGATGGCGGCCACGGCGCCCGCTGCCGCCGTGTCCTGCGTCGCCGCCGCCGCTGCCCGCTGCGCCTCGGGCAGCAGGGCGATGTCGGCCGCCTGCGCCTTGCCGGCCAGGTAGGCCGCATACGCGCGGTCGGGCGCATCGGCGTCGGCGCGCAGCGCTTCAAAGCCCGGGCAGTCGTCGAAGGCCAGGCTGGCCACGCGTGCGGCGCAGCGCAGCAGCTCGACCCTGGCGATCAGGGCGAGCTTGCCGGTGGCGCCCACCTGCTCGCGCGCGCGCTGGAATTCCGTCTGTTCCACCAGGGTGTTGCCGCCCAGGTAGGCGGCCTGGAAGCGCTCGATCGAGCCTTGCGCATTCATCTTCCAGTCCGGCACGGGCGGGCCACTGGCGCAGGCGGCGAGGGCCGCCAAGGCCAGGGCGGACAGGGCGAGATTGATTTTTCTCATGGCAGCTTGATCTCCGGGTTGCGCTTGAATGGCCACTTGCGGTTGATGTCATTGACCAGCTGCTCGACCTTGCGCAGGTTGCTTTCCACGTCGGCGCGCAGCGGACCCAGGTCCGCCGTCGCCGCTTTGGCGTTGGCGCCCACGGCCTGTGCCTCGACCAGCACGGCATCGACCTTTTTCAGGCTGGCGCGCGTGTCGGCCAGCAGGGCGTTCAGCTGCACGATGGTGGCTTGCGCATCCGTCATGACGCCTTGCTCGCCGAACACGCGCCGGTCCGCGTTGCCCACCAGGGCATCCGTGCGGCGCGCCAGCTGGTCGGCCGTGGCCAGCAGGGCGTTGGCCCGCTCGACGAGCAGGCGCGACTGCTTGTCGTCGCCCGTCAGCAAGCCCATGGCGCCGCCCGGGCCGCTGAGCTTGCCAGTGACGGCCTGCACGTTGCGCATGGTGGTGTCGAGCGCGGAATCGGTGCCCGTCAGGCTGCCCAGGTTGTTCAGCAAGTCCTTCGCGGCCGACAGCAGGCGCGGGATTTCCGCCGCCATGTCGCCTACCAGCAGGTCGCGCGTGGCGTCGTCGGGCAGGGGCGGGTCCGTCAGGATGCCGCTGTAGGCGCGCAGCTTGGCGCCGCCCACGATGCCCCGTTCCAGGGTGAAGATGGAGCTGGTGCGCAGCCAGTGCGCATCCTTGCGCGGCACGTCGACGATGACGCGGGCCTTGCCGTCTGGCGCCAGCTCGATGCGCTGCACGCGGCCGATGGGAAAGCCGGAGAAGGTCAGGTCGGCGCCCACGCCCACGCCGTCCGAATCGTCCGTCGTCAGCACCAGCGTCTGCGTGGCTTCGAAGGCGCCGCGCGCGTACATCAGGTAGACGACGGAGCCGACCACCAGCACGAACATGAAGACGAGCAGGATGGCCGCCTTCAGTTCGGCGTGGCGCACGGGCGGCGGCGCGGGCAGGACAGTTTCTTGCGTGAGACCGGCGGGCGCCGTGACGTCGACCTGGTCGGGAGTGGGTGGCTGGGGCTGGCTCATGGCTTCGGGCTCTCGTATGGGTGGATCGTGGATCGCTGGCGGTGGCGGGCGCGGGGCATCAGTAGTAATTGCCCATCAGCGAGGCCACTTCGATCAGCAGGATGACGGAAAACAGGCGCAGCATCTCGGACAGGCCGTGCGCGGCCCACAGGCGGTTGCGCCGGCTGTGCGGGTCTTCCGGGTAGTACGAGGAGGCCAGCGGGATCAGGGCCACGGCAAAGCTGAAGAAGATGACCTTGAGCATCAGGATCAGGGCCACGGCGGGATTGAAGATCTGTCCCACCACGCGCGTGTAGCCCTGCAGCGCCCACGGGGTAAAACCGTAGATGGTGAGGTAGGCGAGCACCAGCGAGGTGACGCAGCTGACGATGGCCAGCATCCACACGGCGAAGATGCCGGACATGACGCGCGGAAAGTATTCGCGGCGCAGCAGGTCGACGCCCTGGCGCTGCATGGTGTCGAGCACGCCGGAAGAGCGCATTTGCGCAAACGCAATGCCGTCGGGCAAGGTCAGGCGCAGGGCGACGAAGAGGGCAGCCGTCAGCGGTATGAGTTCCAGCACCAGCACGCGCACCACCATTTCCAGTGCATAGCGCGACAGGCCGTAGCTTTGCGCGCTGACGACGACGATGCGGATGAGCACCAGGCTGACGAGGGCGCAGGCGACGCTGAACCAGACGAGGTTGGGCGCCGTGTTCGTCACCAGCCGGTGCGCCAGGATGGGGCGGTTGGCGCGGTTATAGCTCGACGGCGACAGGGCCAGCGAAAACACCAGGATGGCGAAATGCAGCAGCCGCCACCAGCTGCCCAGCCAGGCCATGGTGGCCCGGTGCAGGCGGCGCAGGCTGATGATGAGGGAGACGGAAAGGGTCATCATGGCATCTTAACATCAGCCCGCCCGCCGGGCACGTCAGGCGTGCGCGCCTGAGCCGGCCTACTTATTCGAACAGGGCGAAGCCGGCCATGACGACCATCAGCACGGCGATGTATTGCATCGGGATCCAGAACAGGGTGTGGCGCTTGCGCAGGATCACTCTTTCCTGCGTGGCCGGGTCGATCAGTTCGCGTCCTGGCGCGCTGTTCAGGCGCACGCCCGCATACCAGCTGGCCGCTGCTGCCAGCAGGAAAGCCAGCGCCAGGGGCCAGGCGTGGCTTTTCGTATATGCCTCGCCCAGGGTGGCGCCAAACAGCGCCTGTGCGGCCATGACAACGATCAAACAGATGAGGGGGGCGAGTATGCCGAAGCCTTGCCAGATAAGCATAAGAATTCTCCAGGGGATTGAGGGATCCCGCGGCGGGTGGCGGCGGCTGCGCGCGGCGGGGTTGCGGATTTTATCAGACTTATCAAAAAGAAAGTTTCTTTTCGGCACTATTGTGCGCGGCCTGTCAGGCGGCGCTGGCGGTGCCCACGCTGGCGATGATGGCGTCGGCCGCCGCGCGCACCCTGGCCGAGCGGTTCAGGTCGGCATGCATGACCAGCCACACGTCGTAGCTTTCCGCCCGCTCGGGCCAGATGCGCACGAGCTGCGGGTCGATGTCGCCCAGGTGGGTGGCCAGCTCGGCCACGCCCAGGCCCGCCCGCGTGGCTTCCTGCAGCATCATGGCCGAGTTCACTTCCATGGCCACCCTGGCGTTGGCGACGGGTTCGCCGGCGATTTTCTCCCCATGGCGCGGCGTCACGGACTGGTGGTAGATGACGATGTCGTGCCCGGCCAGGGCCGTGCCGCGCACGGGTTCGCCCCGCTCGGCCAGGTAGCTTTTTGAGGCATACAGGCCCAGGCTGCGCTTGACGAGGTGGCGCGAGATGAGGTCCGGGTCGGTGGGGCGCACGCCGCGCACGGCCAGGTCCGCTTCGCGCCGCGTCAGGCTGGCCAGCGCGGGCGCCACGTTGAGCACGATGCGGATGTCCGGATGGGCCGCATGCAGCCGCTGCATGGCGCGGATGACGAAATGGCTGGCCATGGTGTCCGTGGTGGCCACGCGCACCAGGCCGCTTAAACGGTTGTCGACGCCCTGCATCTCGCGCTGCAGCTTGTCGGCCGCCCGCTCCATGGCTTCGGCGGCGCTCAAGGCCAGTTCGCCGGCCGGCGTGGGCACGTAGCCGGACGGCGTGCGCAGGAACAGGGTGGCGCCCAGCGTGCTTTCCAGCGCGGCCAGGCGGCGCCCGCACGTGGCCTGGTCGATGCACAGCAGGGCGGCCGCGCCGCGCAGGGTGCCGGCGCGGCCGATGGCGAGAAAGATGCGCGCGTTATCCCAGTCCATGCTCCTGTCCTCTTTTTGTTGATGCATTTTTGCATCGGTGTGCCGATTTTATGCCTGTTTACTGCATTCCTCAAGCTTCCTACAATGGCTGCCCCCGCTGCCTTTGCAAGGAAACCATCATGTCTGTCACTCCCGCGCGCCGCACCAACGGCCTGATCCTGCTGACCCTGGCGTTCGGCTTCGTCATGGCCATGCTCGACGTCACGGCCGTCAACGTGGCGCTGTCCGATATCGCGCTGGACCTGGCCATCCCCCTCACCGGACTCGTGTGGGTGGTCGATGGCTATACCCTGACGTTTGCCGCGTTGCTGCTGGCCGGCGGCGCGCTGGCCGACCGCTACGGGCCGAAAACCGTGTACCAGGGCGGCCTGGGCGTTTTCCTGCTCGGCTCGGTGTTGTGCGGCGCCGCGCCCGATGGGCATTTCCTCACGGCCGCGCGCCTGCTGCAAGGGGCGGGAGCGGCGCTGTTCATGCCCAGTTCGCTCAGTCTGCTCACGCACAGCTTTGACGACGAGCGCGAGCGCACGCGCATGCTCGGTGCCTGGTCGGCGCTGGTGGGCGTGGCGGGCGCGTCCGGTCCTTTGATTGGCGGCATCCTCGTGCACCAGTTCGGATGGCGCAGCGTCTTCTGGGTGAATGTGCCGCTGGGCCTGCTGGCCATCGTCATGGCGCAGCTGCTGCTGGCGGCGCCGGCGCGCCAGCCGCGCGATCTGTCGCTGTTCAGCCATGCGCTCGGCGTGGCGGCGCTGGCGGGCCTCAGTTTCGTGCTCATCGAAGGGCCCGTGCTGGGCTGGCTGTCGCCGGGCGTGCTGGCGGCGGGGACGCTGGCGGTGGCGTCGGCCTTGCTGTTGCTGCGGCGCGAGCGCCGCGGCAGCCATCCGCTGCTGCCGCGCGCGCTGTTTCACAGCAGCAGCTTCGGCGCGGCCAATGGCGTGGGTTTTTTGATCAATTTCTGCGTCTTCGGCCAGCTGTTTTTACTCAGCCTGTTTTTGCAGCAGTCGGGCGGCGCCGATGCCCTGCAGTCGGGCTTGCGCCTGCTGCCCATGATGGCGGCCTATACGGTGGGGAATTTTATGGCGGGAAGTATTGCGGCGCGTCATGGCACGCGCCGGCCCATGCTGGCCGGCTTGCTGGTGGGCGCCGGCATGGCCTTGCTGCTGATGGCCTTGCGTCCCGCCACGCCCTACCTCTTGCTGGCGCTGGGCACGGCCGTCATGAACGTGGCCATCGGCATCGCCATTCCCGCCATGACGGCCACCGTGATGCGGGTGGCCGGCAAGCAGCATGCGAACAGCGCGGCGGCGGCCCTGAATGCGAACCGGCAAATCGGCGCGCTGGTGGGCGTGGCCCTGATGGGCAGCATCCTGCACATGGTGCAAGACTGGTCGCTGCGCCTGCCGCTGGCATACGCGACGATCGCCGCCGCGTATGCCCTGGCTGCCAGCCTCGTCTACCGCCACGTGCGTATGCCGACGGCGGCGGCGGCCTGACGGATTATTGCTGGTGCTTGCTGCGCCATTCGACCAGTTCCTCGATGGTCAAAATGGGCATGCCGTGCAGTTCGGCGAAGCGCTCGATATCGTCGCCGCGCATCATGGTGCCGTCCGGATTCATCAGCTCGCACAGCACGGCGGCCGGATTCAGGCCCGCCAGGCGCGACAGGTCGACGGAGCCTTCCGTGTGGCCACGGCGCTCGAGCACGCCGCCGGGCGCGGCGCGCAGGGGGAAGACGTGGCCGGGACGCACCAGGTCCGCGGGCTTGGCATTCGGCGCGATGGCGGCGCGGATGGTGGTGACCCTGTCGGCGGCCGACACGCCCGTCGTGACGCCCTCGCGCGCCTCGATGGAGACGGTAAACGGCGTGCCATAGCGGCTGCCGTTGTCGGACGACATGGGCGGCAATTCCAGCTTGCTGACGACGTCCGTCGGCAGGCACAGGCAGACGATGCCGCTGCATTCGCGGATCAGGAGGGCCATGGTTTCGTTGGTGAGTTTTTCCGCCGACAGGATCAGGTCGGCTTCGTTTTCACGGTCGAAATCGTCGAGCAGGATGACGGGCACGCCGGCGCGCATGGCGGCCAGGGCGGACTGGATGCGACCTTCCAGGTCGCTGGAAAGCAGGGTATAGCTGTTGACTAACATGGTGAAACGCTCCTCGCATAGGCGAAAAACGCTGCAGGGCAAGCGAATAGACGCAACTGGCCGCATCGCCATGGCGATGGGACATCACACTACTGCACATCTTCTTTCATCCGGACTATACCGTCGGCCCCGGAATTACACCGGATCTGCTGACCTCGCCAGGCGGTGCCCGGAAAGCGCTCGCGGGCTTGACCGTTGCCGGTCTTACCGCCGGTGGGGAATCGCACCCCGCCCCGAAGACGTTGTTGTGCCGGTCACATGACCGGCGGCAATACTGTAGCACAGATGAAAAAAACGGGCAGGGCAGGGATGCGTTTGTTATTCGGCAAAGTTGCCTGGGAAAGGCAGTTTTCCCTAAGCTATTTTTAATGGCGGAAACAGGATTTCAGTGTAAGGTATGCTTACTGAATCTTACCGTTGAGAATACATGAAGCTGAGTAAATTACGCCTGATCTCGGGCGCCGTCCTGCTGGCCTGCGCCTGCATGGCCCAGGCGGAAATCCGTTTGAGCGATCCCCTGCCTGTGGCACCGGAAGTGACTGTTGGAAAACTGCCGAATGGCTTGACCTATTACATCAAGAAAAATGCCCGTCCCGCGCAGAAAGTGGAGCTGCGCCTGGTGGTGAAGGCTGGCTCCATCCTCGAAGATGACGACCAGCAAGGCCTGGCGCATTTCACGGAACACATGGCGTTCAATGGTTCCACGCATTTCAAGCGCAATGAACTCATTTCCTATCTGCAATCGATCGGCGTGAAGTTCGGCGCCGACCTGAACGCCTACACGAGCTTCGATGAAACCGTGTATGTCTTGCCGATTCCGACGAACAGGAAGGGCAACCTGGAAAAGGGTTTCCTCGTGCTGGAAGACTGGGCGCACGGCTTGAAATTCAATCCGGCCGACATCAACAGCGAGCGCGGCATCGTGCTGGAAGAGGCGCGCCTGGGCAAGGGCGCCAGCGACCGCATGAACAAGGTGCTGTATCCGAAGCTGTTGAACGGTTCGCGCTACGCGCAGCGCATGCCGATCGGCAAGGAATCCATCCTGAAGACCTTCCAGCCGGAAGCCATCAAGCGTTTCTACAAGGATTGGTACCGTCCCGACCTGATGGCCGTGATGGTGGTGGGCGACGTGGAGCCGAAGCAGGCCGAAAAGCTGATCCAGCAGCATTTCGGCAAGCTGAAAAACCCCGCCAAACCGCGTCCCCGCCTGTATGCGGAAGTGCCGCAGCGTTCGCAGACGGAAGCGCTGGTAATCACGGACAAGGAAGCGCCGGACGATACCGTCTTCATCCGTTACCCCATCCGTCCGGCGCAGGAGCCCGTCACCATTGCCGACTACCGCCGCCAGATGATCGAAAACCTGTACGGCCAGATGCTCAGCGCGCGCATGCAGGAATTGTCGCAGCAGGCCAACCCGCCGTTCATCCAGGGCGGCAGCAGCATGGGCAAGCTGGTGCGCGGCTATGAATCGTTCAGCGCGTATGCCTTGCTGGGCAAGGGCGGCGTGCAGCCGGCCGTCGATGCGCTGGTGCAGGAAGACGAGCGGGCGCGTCGCTTCGGTTTCAGCCAGGATGAGCTGGACCGCGCGCGCAAGAACATGCTGCGCAACTACGAGCGCGCGTACAGCGAGCGCGACAAGTCCGATTCGGCCGGTTTCGTCGCCGAATATTCGCGCAACTTCCTCGAGCAGGAAGCCATCCCCGGCATCGCCAACGAGCTGCTGTATGCGCAGGAACTCTTGCCACAGGTAACTTTGCAGGAAATCAACGAGACGGTGGCCAAGGTCATTCCCGACCAGCAAAAGAAACTCGTCGTCTTCATGGGCGCCGAAGCGAAGGCGGACGATGCCGCCTCGACGGTGCCGACGCAGCAGCAATTGCTCGATGCCGTGGCGCAAGCGGAGCGGCAGAAGGTCGAGCCGCGCACGGAAAAAGTGCTCGCCAGCAAGCTGATGGACGGCCCGCCGGCCGGTGGCAGCATCGTCGCGGAAAAGCGCAACAGCGCCATCGGCGTGACGGAGCTGACCCTGGGCAATGGCGTGCGCGTGCTGCTCAAACCGACGGATTTCAAGAATGACCAGGTGCTGATGGGATCGACCCGCTTTGGCGGCCAGTCGCTGTTTGGCGACGCGGACATCTATAACGCCCGTTATGCCAGCGCCATCGTCGGCAGCATGGGCCTGAAAGACCTGGCGCCGCTGGACTTGCAAAAAGTCATGGCCGGCAAGACGGTCAACGTGGGCGCCTCGCTGGGCGAACTGAGCGAAGGCTTCGGCGGCTCCTCGAGCAGCGCCGACGTGGAAGCCATGCTGCAGCTGGTGTATCTGTATTTCCACGACGTGCGCAAGGATGCGGGCCTGTACCAGTCCTTCATCGGCAAGCAGCAGGACCTGGCGAAAAACAGCATGGCCCAGCCGGAAGCCGTGTTCTACGACGCTATCCAGCACGCCACGTTTGGCGACAATCCCCGCGTCGACGGCGTGCCCCGCGTGGCCGACTTCGACAAGGTGGGCCTGGACCGCTCGCTGGACATCTTCCGCCAGCGCTTTTCCAGCGCGCGCGACATGACCTTCATCTTCACGGGCAGTTTCGATCTCGACAAGATCAAGCCCCTGATCGCCAGCTACCTGGGCACCTTGCCGGTGGCCGACGTGGCGCACGCCTACCGCGACGTGGGCATGCGCCCCGTGAGCGGGGTCGTCAAGAAGGACATCTACATGGGCAGCGAGCCGAAAAGCACGATTTCCATCACCTTCAATGGCGACGCGGCGTACTCGGACGAGCAGAAGCTGACCCTGCAGGCGCTGGGCGAGGTGCTGAACCTGAAAGTCATCGAAGTGCTGCGCGAGAAGATGAGCATGATCTACGGCGGCGGCTTCGAGACGGCCATGGGCCAGCACCCGTACGGCCATTACTCCGTGGCCCTGACCCTGCCGACGGGCCCGGAAAACGTGGACAAGGTGATCGCCGCCGCGTTTGCCGAAATCAACAAGATGAAGACGGACGGGCCGTCGGCGGCCGACCTGGAAAAGGTCAAGCTGAACTGGATCACGCGCCAGCAGAAATCCTTGCGGGAAAACAATTACTGGATGAGCCAGCTGATGGGTTCCGTGACACAGGGACGCGACCCCGCGCAAATCCTGCGCTTCGAGCAGCGCGTGCGGGCCATCACGCCGCAAGCCGTCCGGCAGGCGGCGCAGCGCTACCTGAACATGGACAATTATGTGCAGGTGGTGCTGTATCCGGAACGTAAAAATGTTGCGGTAAAGTAATCCTTGTCGTGGGCACGCGGGGCGGCAGCGCGGCGAAGCTGTTAAACTGCCGCCTATTGAGGTGATATCGCCAATTAACAAGCAAGGAATGCACGATGGCCAAGAAAGAAGAACTGGATCCGGAAACCCTGGAATTGATCAACTGGTGCATCGAGGTCGAAGGCTTCCTCGTGGCCGGCGGCGCCACCGTGGCGCAGGCGCAGGAGCATATCGAAGAGCAGGTCGAGTGGTTTACCGACCAGTTCTATGACGGCTTGACGCCGGAAGAGGCGGCCAAGGAAGCCTTGGCCTGACCGGCCACAGAGATTTATCAACAACAACGCGGGCGGTGCCTGCCGGGCATCAGCCCGGTAGCGCCGCCCGTTTTGCTTTTCTGAAAAGATTTCTATCGGGCAACTTATTCTCCCTAGACTCCAGGCATCCATGACTCTCCGTTCGCGCATACTCTTATTGTGTTTCAGCACCTTGCTGGGCATCGTCCTCATCGCTTCCTTTTCCCTGTATTCCCTGCGCCAGACCATGATGGCCGAGCGCGTCGAGCAATTGACGGTGCTCGTCGAGCTGGCCAACGCTTCGGTGGAAAAGGCGTATGCGCTGGAACAGTCGGGCAAGCTCACGCGTGAGCAGGCCCAGCAGCAAGCCAGGCTGGCCATCGGCAGCTTCGTCAAGGACGAGATGTATTATTTCGTGCGCGATTTCAGCACGGACCTGCTGTATGTGCACCCGAACGCGTCGCGCATCGGCGTGCCGCAAAAGAACATGAAGCAGTCGGGCGACCGCTACCGCGCGGCCCTGGCCAACAGCCGCATCGGCCTCGTGCAGGCGGACGGCACGCGGCCCGGCGTGGCCGAGCCCGTGGCAAAGATGTATGCGGTGGTGAAATTTGCGCCGTGGGACTGGCTCATCGGCACGGGCACCTACATCGATGACATCAACCACAAGTTCTGGGCCCAGGCGGGCGTGCTGCTGGCCATCGGCGCGGCGCTGATGCTGGTGGTGGGCGGCCTGGCGGCCCTGATGCTGCGCCGCATCCTGGGCCAGCTGGGCGGCGAACCCGATTATGCGGCCGCCATCGTCGCGCAGATCGCCCAGGGCGACCTGACCACGCACATCGACACGCGCCCCGGCGACACGTCCAGCCTGCTGATGGCAATCAAGGCCATGCGCGACAACCTGGCGCACCTGGTGAGCCAGGTGCGCACCGATGCGGAAGCCATCTCCACGGCATCGGGCGAGATCGCCTCCGGCAACCACGACCTGTCGGCACGCACGGAACAGCAGGCGGGCTCGCTGGAAGAGACGGCCTCGACGATGGAAGAAATGACCTCGACCGTGCGCCAGAATGCGGACAATGCGCGCCAGGCCAACCAGCTGGCCATTTCCGCTTCGCAAGTGGCGAGTCAGGCGGGCGGCGTGGTGGGCCAGGTGGTCGAGACCATGGGCGCCATCAATGCCTCGTCGCAAAAGATCGGCGACATCATCGCCGTCATCGACGGCATCGCCTTCCAGACGAATATTTTGGCCCTGAACGCGGCCGTGGAAGCGGCGCGCGCGGGCGAGCAGGGCCGTGGCTTCGCCGTCGTGGCGACGGAAGTGCGCAACCTGGCGCAACGCTCGGCCGCCGCCGCGAAAGAGATCAAGCAATTGATCGACAGTTCCGCCGAACAGGTGGGCGCGGGCGAAAAACTCGTCGCGCTGGCGGGCGAGACGATGGAAAAAGTCGTTTCCAGCGTGCAGCACGTGACCGATATCGTGGCCGAGATTTCCTCTGCCAGCGCCGAGCAGAGCGCCGGCATCGAGCAGATCAACCAGGCCATCGTCGAGATGGACAACATGACGCAGCAAAACTCGGCCCTCGTCGAGCAGGCATCGGCGGCGGCGCAGGCCATGAACGAGCAGGCGGCGGGCCTGGCGCAGATCGTCAGCGTGTTCAAGGTGGGCGCGGCGCTGCAGCGCGTGGCCCCGGTACCGCGCCGGCTGGGCCGCTAGGCACTTTTTTCTTGAGCGCAAGGGAACTTGGCGCTTGAGCGTCTGTCAAACCCTTCTTGGTCCTTCGCGGACGTAGAGAAGAGGTGAGCATGACAGACGGTTTTTCCTATCACGCGGCGTTCGCCCGCAACCTGGGCTGGGTCACGCAGGCGGAGCAGGAGAGCTTGCGCGGCAAGCGCGTGGCCATCGCCGGCATGGGGGGCGTGGGCGGCGTGCATTTGCTGACCCTGGCGCGGCTGGGCATCGGCGCCTTCCACATCGCCGACTTCGACACCTTCGATATCGCCAACTTCAACCGCCAGGCGGGCGCCATGGTATCCACCCTGGGCCAGCCCAAGGTGGCCGTGCTGGCGCAGATGGCGATGGACATCAATCCGGAACTGGAGATTAAACAATTTCCCGATGGCATACATGACAGCAACCTGGCCGAATTCTTCGACGGCGTGGACCTGTACGTGGATGGCCTCGATTTCTTCGCCTTCCCCGCGCGCCAGGCCACGTTCGCCCGCTGCGCGCGCCTGGGCATCCCCGCCATCACGGCCGCGCCGCTGGGCATGGGCACTGCCGTGCTCAACTTCCTGCCGGGCGGCATGACGTTCGAGGAGTACTTCGGCTGGGGCGACTTGCCGGAGGAAGAAAAAGCCCTGCGCTTCCTCGTCGGGCTGGCGCCGGCCGGCCTGCACGGCCCCTACCTGGTGGACCCGTCCGCCATCAACCTGAAGGAGCGGCGCGGGCCGTCGACCATCATGGGCTGCCAGCTGTGCGCGGGCGCTGCCGCCACGGAAGCGTTGAAGATCTTGTTGAAACGCGGCAAGGTGCTGGCGGCGCCGCACGGCCAGCATTTCGATGCCTACCGCAACAAGCTCGTGCATACCTGGCGTCCCGGCGGCAACCGCCACCCGCTGCAGCGCCTGGCGATGGCCATCATCAAGCGGCGCCGCGCGGCGCAGGGGGCATAAATGGCGCCAGCACTGCAGATCGATCCCGTCCTGGAAAACATCCTCGACCAGGCGCGCTGGGCGCCCAGCGGCGACAACACGCAGCCGTGGCGTTTCGAAGTCGTCGACGGGCGTCACGTCGTCGTGCATGGCTTCGATACGCGCAGCCATTGCGTGTACGACCTGGACGGCCATCCCAGCCAGCTGTCGCTGGGCGCCTTGCTGGAAAGCATGGCGCTGGCGGCCAGCTGTCACGGTTTGCGCATGCAGGCGCGCCGGCGCGCGGGCATGCCCGAGACCTTGCCCACCTTCGACGTGCATTTTGTCGACAGCCCCGGCCTGGCGCCCGACCCGCTGGCGGCCTTCCTGCCCCGGCGCAGCGTGCAGCGACGCCGGCTCAGCACGCGCCAGCTGCGCGCCAGCGAAAAGGCGGCGCTGGCGGCCAGCCTGCCGCCGGGCTACCAGGTGCAATGGTTCGAGGGCTGGCGCGCGCGCCTGGCCTGCGCGCGCCTGATGTTCGACAATGCCCGCCTGCGCCTGACCATGCCCGAGGCGCACAAGGTGCACCGCGACGTCATCGAGTGGGGCGCGCGCTACAGCGCCGACCGCATCCCGGACCAGGCACTGGGCGTGGACCCCATGACGGCGCGGCTGATGCGCTGGGTCATGCAAAGCTGGCGCCGCGTGGACTTCTTCAATACCTGGCTGGCCGGCACCGTCGCGCCGCGCCTGCAGATGGATTTGCTGCCAGGTATTTACTGCGGCGCGCATTTCCTGCTGCTGGCCGAGGCGCCGCCCCGCCACACGGACGACTACGTGGCGGCCGGCAGGGCCATGCAGCGCTTCTGGCTGACGGCCACGCAGCTGGGTCTGCAACTGCAGCCGGAACTGACGCCGCTGATCTTTTCCCGCTACGTGCGCGAACGGCGGGCCTTTTCCCGCACGGATGGCATGCAGGAACTGGCGCAGGACCTGGCCGCGCAATGCCAGGCCGTGCTGGGGACGGCGGCGGCCGGGCGGGCCGTGTTCCTCGGACGCATCGGCGCCGGGCCGGCGGCCAGTGCGCGCTCGCTGCGCCGTCCGCTGCAGGACTTGCTGGTGGCGCCGGCCGAGGCAAAGCCGCCGGCGTGAACGGCGTGCGCCGGGGCGCTGCCGCAGCGCAAAAAGCCGCCGGGGATGCCGGCGGCTTTTCAGCGGGATGATGCGCATGTCAGGACTTGCGCTGTCCCTCTTGCTGGCGGCGCGCCGTCATGCCCAGGCCAAACAGGCCGATACCCAGCAGGGCGATCGTGCCTGGCTCGGGTACTGTCCCCTGGAATAATTCCAGGCCGCCCCCATCGGCCATGGCGACGAAACTGTCGGTCAGGCTGCCGCCGACGAAGCTGTTCGTATTCCCGCTGAGAGATTCCAGGGGGAAAAACGGATTGGGGTTGACGAAGAATAATTGTCCTTGCGGCGTCAGCGTCGCGTTAAGCAAGGCCTTGAAGTCGCCCTGGGCCAGGCCGTCGAAAATGTGCGCCTCGCCCACATCGAGGGTGTAGGTCACGATCGCATAGTCGTCCGCGGAGATGCCGCCCACGTTCACGGGCGAGCCTGCGACATTGCTGAGCGACAGCGTCGTGTCCTGGTTGGGATCGATGTACAAGGTCATGGTCAGGGTCTGGAAGGTGGCGTGGATGCCGGCAGCCAAGGCGTCCGCCTGGCCGGTGATGGTGAACAGGCCATACATGCCGTAGCCATTGAGGGCGTTCAGCTGCGATGGAATGCTGCCGTTGGCGGGGGTGCCGAACGCGGCCTTGCTCACAAAGCCCGTTTCCGTGAAGGGATCGTTGCCGCCGCCGAGGCCGCCCACGATGGTCTGTTCGATGCGCGCGTGATATTCAAAGCTGATGCGGTCGGCCACCACCAGGTTGGGGGCGGCGCCGGGAACGGAACCTTCATTGACGGTAAACAAAGGGCCGGCGGATGCGGGCGCGCTGATCAGCGCGGCGCCGATGACGGCCGCGGAGAGGGCGAGACGCAGGAATGAGGACAGCGGTTTCATGGCATTTCCTTCAGCGTGAGGGTTGATCGGACCAGGTCACTGTGGCGTCTGCCTCAGATAACCTCATACGCCCTTCAAGCAGAATGCGTACCATCTCATCTTTCTATTGATATTCAAGGACTTACAAAAACGGGGCAGCCGTTTTGCGCGCGCGTGTAAAGAAAGCCGACGTTTCGCGCCGCCTTCAGCGAAGCCTGTCCACTGCGGCCGGGCAGGCCAGGGCCGCTGCGGCGCGCGTTTGGCACGGGACGGCTTGCCGGCAGGGCGCCGCTTGCGGGCGCCAGCCTTTCCCGCCCTGGGCTACAGTTGCAGGCAAAGGAGGTCACACCATGCAGCCATCATCCCGTCACGCCCCGCTGCGTGCGCACAGCACGCCCGAACCGGATATCCCGCCGCCGCCCGAAGGCGATCCGCTGGTGCCGCCAGCGGAAAAGCCGCCCCGCACGGAACCCGTGCCTGTCGAGGAACCGACGCCACCGCCGCCACCCGTCAAGATGGGCTGAACGCGAGGCACCGTGCCGCCGCCACGCGCTGTTTATTTCTAGCCGGAAATGGATTGCGCGGGCGGCCGGATGGCCACGCCATTTAAACAACAAAAATGCCAATAAACGTTGCCGAGTGGATACAAATCAAGGCTGAACTGCTGTGTGTCATGCGGCCGTCACGATTCTGTTCTTATAATGAGACATCCTAAAAATTCTTGTACAGGAGACCATCATGGGCAATTCCTTGCATAACAAAATTTACCTGGGCCGTCGCCCTGTGATCACCAGCAAGAACATGGTGGCACTGGCGCTGGCAGGCGCCGTGGCCGGTTGCGGCTTGGCCTGGCTGCTGCTGCGCAGCTACAAATAAGCGCTATCCTGGCGTCTTTTCAGTGCGCCGTCTGCGGGGCGGGCGGCGGCTGAATCACGTTGCCTGTTGCCGATGCGCAGCGGGGCGCGTACCATGGGGGCCGAACACCTGGCCTTTTATGGAAAAGTAATGAAGAACGAGAAATTAACAACCGATGAATATGACGCGCTGGAGCAAGTTGCATGCGGCATCAAGACCGAGCGCCCCAGCGCTTGCGTTGCCCGCAATGCCAAGCGCCTGTCCGGCCTGAAGCTGCTCAGCTATGCACGCGATGGTCGCCTGTCCATCACCGAGAAAGCCCAGCAGATGCTGTTCCTGCGCCGCTGCATCATGGGCTTGCGCGCCGTGGCTGCCGATCCGCTGACCAAGCTGGATACGGACGTGGCCTACTTCCTGGGCAAGAAAGCCCATATCGTGGCGCGCGCCGAGGGCGAGGGCCACGACATTTCCGACAAGGGCCGCGACTCGCTGGCCGACATCGACACGCTGGGCCTGTAAGGCTCGCCAACCGGCCCCTGGGGCCGGTTTTCATATCCCCCATGCATTTATAAACCATCCCCTTTGGAGAACACTTTGGACAGTGCGATGAACTGGTCGGCCCACGAACTGACGATGACGGTCCTGATGACGCCCGATATGGCCAACTTTTCCGGCAACGTGCACGGCGGCACCATCCTGAAATACCTCGACAGCGTCGCCTATGCCTGCGCCAGCCGCTATTCGGGCAGCTATGTGGTGACCCTGTCCGTGGACCAGGTGATGTTTTTGCAGCCCATCCACGTGGGCGAACTGGTGACCTTCCTCGCCTCGATCAATTACACGGGCACGACGTCGATGGAAGTGGGTATCCGCGTGGTGACGGAAAACATCCAGCAGCGCCTGGTGCGCCACGCCAACAGCTGCTACTTCACGATGGTGGCGGTGGATGCCAACCGCAAGCCGGTGGCCGTGCCGCCGCTGGTGCTCGAGACGCCGGAACAGCAGCAGCGCTTCGAGCAGGCCAAGCTGCGCAAGCTGTCGCGCCAGAAGGTGTCGAAGAAGTAAATGTGTCGGACATGAAAAAACGGCCGCCAGATCGCTCTGGTGGCCGTTTTTTTATTATCTGCCGCCTGCCGGCGGCAGGGCGCCGTGATTAACGGTCGCCGTAGCTGCGGCGTGCGCCGTCGGTGCTGCGCGGGTTGGAACCCTTGTAGCCGCCGCCGGTGCTCGGTGCGCCGTCCTTGCGTGGAGCGCCCGGCTTGCTGAACGTGCGTTGGCCTGGCTTCGCGCCGCCACGGTTGTCGCCTGGTTTCCAGCCGCCTGGACGGGCGCTCGAACGGGGTGCCGATGCCGTTTTCTTCGGCTCGAAACCTTCGATGACATTGACCGGGATCAATTGCTTGGTGAAGCGTTCGATGCGCTTGACGTTCATGCCTTCAGCGTGGTTCACCAGCGAGATGGCCAGGCCATTGCGGCCAGCGCGGCCGGTACGGCCGATGCGGTGGACGTAGTCTTCCGGGAACTTCGGCAGGTCGTAGTTGAACACGTGGGTGATCGTTGGCACGTCGATGCCGCGGGCGGCAACGTCGGTGGCAACCAGCACCTTGACCTGGCCGCGGCGCATGCCGTCCAGGGTGCGGTTGCGCGCGCCCTGGTGCATGTCGCCGTGCAGGGCGGCAGCCGAGAAACCGGCGATGTTCAGGCGGTCGGCGATGGTGTCGGCGTCACGCTTGGTGGCGGTGAACACGACAGCCTGGTCCAAGGTTTCGTCGCGCAGCAGGTGGTCCAGCAGGCGATTCTTGTGCGACAGGTCGTCGACGAAGTGCACGCGCTGGGTGATGTTTTCATGCTTGTTGCTCGAGCTTGCCACCTGGATGACCAGCGGGTTTTTCGTGATGCGGCGGGCCATGTTGCCGACCACGCCGTCCAGGGTTGCCGAGAACAGCATGGTTTGGCGGCCTTCCGGCGTCGCTTCGACGATTTTTTCGATGTCGTCGATGAAACCCATGTCCAGCATGCGGTCGGCTTCGTCCAGTACCAGGATTTCCAGTTGCGAGAAGTCGATCTTGCCCGAGTCCATGTGGTCGATCAGACGGCCAGGGGTAGCGACCAGGATCTCAGGATTCTTGGCCAGCAATTGCATCTGTTTCGGGTAAGGCATGCCGCCCAGGATCGACACAGCCTTGATGCGGCGGATGCCGGTGCTGTACTTGTCGGTGTTGGTGGTCACTTGCAGGGCCAGTTCGCGCGTCGGCGTCAGCACCAGCATTTTTGGCTGGGCAGCCTTGAAGCGTGGACGCTCGCCACGGGCGCGCGATGCTTGCATTTCCTGGTTCGGCGTCTTGCCGGCGGCGCTTTGTTCGGCGCTGGCCAGTTTGTGCAGCGACGGCAGCATGAATGCTGCGGTCTTGCCCGAACCGGTCTGCGACGAGACCAGCAGGTCACGGCCTTCGATCGCGGCGGGAATCGCTTGCGACTGTACCGCGGTTGGCGCGGTGTAGCCCGATTCGGTCAGAGCGGCGAGGATGGACGGATGCAGGCCTAAGGATTCAAATGTCATTCTTTTTCTTTCGTGAAAATCAGCGTTCTTGCAAAAAGCAGAACGCAAAATAGCAACGCCAACCAAAACGAAATGACTCAACTAGAAAGAAATTTCGGCACAAAAGCTTTGCGCCGGGACGGTGTCAGGTGCGACACACAAGGCGGGAGGGCTTTATTAAGCGGCATCCTGTGGATGCGCTAAGGCTTGCGAAGCTGCTAAGTTTGTAGTGCATGTAACTGCGGTGTTGCCATCGCTTCAAGGAAACATATTGCAGCGCACAACGACACTATACCGTATTTGCCGGCATTTTGCACTGTCTAAATGGGAATAAACGCGAGGCCTACCACGTTTTGTCCGTGTTTCCTATGTGAAATCAGTATGAATACGTAGTTTTCGCGCAGTTCCCGGCTCCTCAGGCCGGCTCCTCAGGCGAGCCGGGCGCTCATGTCGGCGGGCAGCGGCGGCGTCTGCGCCGCCTCCCGGGCCAGGTTGATTTGCCGGGCCGCCTGGGCCACGTCGATCAGGCTGCGCTCCAGCTGGTAACTGCCCTTGGCATGCAGCCAGGCCAGCACGTCGGCCAGGTGCCAGATGGTGGCGCTGCCTTCGTGCACGGGGGCGGGAAAGCTGTGGCGGTGTTTGTTCATCAGCTTGTGCAGGTTTTGCCGGGACAGGCCCAGCACCTGGGCCACGTCCGTCAGTCCCACGAAGTCGGGTGCGGCTTCGACGAGGCGGGCGCCGGGCACGACGGCTTTCACGTCGGCCATGGCGCTTTGCAGCGCCGCGCTGGCGCTGCCGGCCTCGCGCGTGAATTCCAGCGCCAGGCGGCCCGCTTGCCCGATGCCGACGAGCGCATCGTCGCAGCCGCCGCTGCCCAGGCGCCCGGCCAGCGCGTCGAGGTCGGTTTCGTCATCGGGCAGGCGGTATTTGAGGGTGAAGATGTAGTCCATGGCTATTCCCTGGTCTGGCGCTGCACGAATGCATGCAGCAGCTTGTGCACGCTGCAATGATCGACCACCCGCAAGATCGCCCGCGCGTGGTTGCCGGGATTTTTCGGCGTGCTCCAGATGCAGGCAATGCAGAATTCGTCGCAGCGGCAACCGTCGTTGTTGTAGGGGCAGTAGATCTTGCCCCAGGCATGGCTGCCGCCCGTTTCCACGTGCCAGCCCTGGCTTTCCGCGTGGCGCAGCGCCGCTTCGATTTCTTTTTTGGGGTGCGGGGAGCGCGCCATGCGATGCCTCCAAGGTAGGTCCTTATTTTTCGGTTGTCAAGTGACAACCGAAAAATAAGGGCCATCACCGCATTACTCTACTTCCGGATTGACGGCCATCACTTGCGAAAAGCCGCCATCGACGTAGGTAATTTCGCCCGTGATGCCCGAGGCCAGGTCGGACAGCAAGAAGGCGGCCGTGTTGCCCACTTCCTCGATGGTGACGTTGCGCCGCAGCGGGGCGTGCTCGGCCACGAAGCCCAGGAGTTTGCTGAAGTCCTTGATGCCGGAGGCGGCCAAGGTCTTGATGGGGCCGGCGGAGATGCCGTTGGCACGGATGCCGCGCGGACCCAGCGATTCGGCCAGGTAGCGCACGGACGCTTCCAGCGACGCCTTGGCCAGGCCCATGGTGTTGTAGTAGGGTACGGCGCGCACGGCGCCCAGGTAGGTCAGGGTCAGCACGCAGGCGCCCGGGTGCAGCAGGGGCAGGGCGGCCTTGGCCATGGCGGGAAAGCTGTAGGCGGAAATGTCGTGCGCGATGCGGAAACTGTCGCGCGACAGGCCGTCGAGGAAGTCGCCGGCGATGGCTTCGCGCGGGGCGAAGCCGATGGCGTGCACGAGGCCGTCGAGGTGTTCCCAGTGCTGCGCCAGGTCGCGGAAGACGGCGCTGATCTGCTCATCGCTGGACACGTCGCAGTCGAAGACCAGTTCGCTGCCGAATTCGGCCGCAAATTCCGTGATGCGCTCCTTGAAGCGCTCGCCCACATAGGTGAAGGCGAGGGTCGCGCCTTCGCGGTGGCAAGCCTTGGCGATGCCGTAGGCGATGGAGCGGTTCGACAGCAGGCCCGTGATGAGGATTTTTTTGCCTTGCAAGAAAGCCATGACGACTCCTGTCTGGGTGGTGGGCGGGTGGAGCGGATGTACAACCGGCCGCGACAGCTAGGCTGTGGCGGCCGGTGGGCATCAGGTGCTGGGCGGGTGGCGAAGCCTGGCAACGCCTGACAGTAGCGTCGCGACGCGCACTAGCTTATGCCGGGCGTACTCAATGGCGGGCCTTGGCACGGTTGTTGCCGCTGCCGCGCTGGATGCGCGGTTTCACCAGGGAGATGGGCGCGGCTTGCACCTTGCCGCTCTTGGCGGCGCGGTGCGCGGCCTTGGCAACCCGTTCGGGACGGTCCGCTTCCAGCAGCATGGTGGCGCTGTCGGCGATTTCCTGGGTGATGTCCTTGTTCATCGTGGCCGACGTCTTCGGCACGAGGATGGTGGAACCGGCACGCAGGCGGGTGCGCTGGGGGATGTTGTTGGCCTGGCGCAGCACGTCGGCCGTGGTGCCGAATTTCGACGCCAGGGTTTCCAGGCGTTCGCGCGCGTTGGTGATCTTGTGCGTGGTCCAGCTCGACAAGGCATGGCCCCATTGCGCCAGGTTGGTGGTGAACTTGGCGGCGTTTTCCTGCGGCAACAGAATCTTCGTCTTTTCGCCGCCGATGATGACGGGGCGGTTAAATTGCGGATTCAGGGCCTTGAATTCGTCCATCGACAGTTCGGCCAGCTGGGCGGCGACGGTGATGTCGATGTCGCTCGTCTTGTCGATGGCCGTGAAGTAGGGCTGGTTGTCGACGACGGGCAGGGTCAGGCCGTACTGGGCCGGATTGGCGATGATGTTCTTCACCGCCTGCAGCTTGGGCACGTAGTTGCGCGTCTCGGCCGGCATCAGGTCGGCCAGGCTCTCGAAATCGGTGGGCTTGCCCAGCGCCTGGTTTTTCTTGATGGCGCGCTGCACGGAGCCTTCGCCCCAGTTGTAGGCGGCCAGGGCCAGTTGCCAGTCGCCAAACATGTCATACAGGCGCTGCAGGTACGTCAGGGCCGCATCGGTCGAGGCCAGCACGCCGCGCCGCTCGTCCTTGAACATGTTCTGCTTGAGGTTGAAGTCGCGCCCCGTGGCGGGCACGAATTGCCACATGCCGGCCGCATTCGCGCTGGAGAACGCCTGCGGGTTGAAGGCGGACTCGATGAATGGCAGCAAGGCCAGTTCCGTCGGCATGCCGCGCTTTTCCAGTTCCTGCACCACGTGGAAGATGTAGCGCGAGGCGCGCGCCGTCGTGCGGGCGATGTAGTCGGGGCGGGTGGCGTACCAGTTGACGTGGTTGGCCACCAGTTGGTTGTTAATGTCGGGAATCGCATAGCCGCTGCGGATGCGGCCCCAGACGTCGGCTTCGCGCAGCGGATCGGAGCTGTCGCTGAGGTTTTTCAGCAGGCGGTCGGTCTTTTGCAGGCGGTTGTCGAGGGTGGGGAGTTTCGCCGTGACTTGGGGCGTCATCGGGATCAGGGCAGGTGCGGCGGCGGCGACTGGCGCGTTATCGCTCTCAACACCGGCTTCGTACGCCTGGCTGAGGGCGGGCGCCAGCGCCAGGGCCAACGCCGCCAGGACGGTCGATTTAAAGGAGTTTTCGTGCATAGTGTTCCATTGTTGTCGTCGGAGAAACATCGGACAGACCCATGATTAAGCAGCGAGTGTACGTATATCCACATGCCGGAGTCAAGAATTATGTCAGCATGATGACAGCACATAGGCGGAAATAGCTAAGTTTCCATTCGCTAATAGTGCAATTATTGCAAATTTAATTTGCCGTTTGCGTGATTCGGCCGCTGTTATAGCATACATGGCGATGATGCCGGCGCAAGCCTGGCAAGCGCCGGGTATGAGACTGCGCAAAGAGTGCGTACAATTTGGCTTTGGCTGGCCAATTGCGCGCCGGCTACGTCACCGATAGAGAGTACGCATATGAACACCCCGCCGCGCCACGACGACGACCACGCCGTCATCATCGCCAATACCGTTGCCTGGATGGAAAAAGCCGTGATCGGCCTGAACCTGTGCCCGTTCGCCAAGGCCGTGCACGTCAAGAAGCAGATTCGCTACGTGGTCTGCGATTCCAGCAATCCGGAAGATCTGCTGGCGCTGCTGATGGACGAGCTGCAAGTCCTGGCCGATGCGGACCCCGAGCAGATCGACACGACCCTGCTGATCCACCCGTACACCCTGAACGACTTCCTCGACTACAACGAATTCCTCGACGTGGCCGACGCGGCCGTGGAAGACATGCACCTGGCCGGCGAACTGCAGGTGGCCAGCTTCCACCCGCACTACCAGTTTGCCGAGACGTTCGAGGACGACATCAGCAACTACACCAACCGTTCGCCATACCCCACCCTGCACCTGCTGCGCGAAGACAGCATCGAGCGCGCCGTCGAAGCGTTCCCGGAAGCGTCCGAGATTTTCGACAAGAATATTGCTACTTTGGAAGCGCTGGGTGTCGAAGGCTGGGAAAAGCTCGGCGTGCCGAAGGTGTCCTGATGGCGGACAAGGACCTGCCGCTGCGCCCGGACACGCCCTGCGTGGCCGTGTGCTCGACCACTTTCGACGAAATCTGCCGCGGCTGCGGCCGCACCGTGGTGGAAGTGGCCCACTGGGTGTCGATGACGGACGAGGAGAAGGAAGTGGTGTGGGTGCGGATTCTTTCTCAAGGGTATCCGCGCCGGAATACTTAATAGCGACGCAATAGAGCAGTGTCCCCCTATTGCGTCGACGCTGAAGCAAATCGTAGCGAGCGGCGATGCTTTGTGGCTAAGAAGCGCAGCCGTACTCAAGTACGGCGAGCATCGCAGGCCGCAAGGCGCGCCGCGCAGTAGATTTGCTTATGCGTCTCAGTAACTGCCGATAAAGTCTTTCTTGCCCACTTCGATGCCATTGTGGCGCAGGATGTCGTACGCCGTCGTCGCGTGGAAGAAGAAGTGCGGCAGCGCGTAGTGGAACAGATAGGTCTGGCCCGTGAAGTGCTTGGTCTTTTCGCCGCTGCCGGTGGTGATGGCGCGCGTTTCGCTGCCGTCGATGTCCGCCTGCGGCAGGCTTTCCAGGAAGGCGATGGTTTTCACGATGCGCGCCTTCAGTTCAGCAAAGCTCTGTTCGCTGTCTTCATACGGCGGCACGGCCACGCCGGCCAGGCGCGCGCCGCAGCCCTTGGCGAAGTCGGTGGCGATCTGGATCTGGCGCACGAAGGGTAGCATGTCTGGGAACAGGCGGAACTGCAGCAGGGCGTTCGGGTCGATTTTCTTGTCTTGCGCGTGCGTTTCCGCCTTGTCCAGGATGGCGGCCAGGCTGCCCAGGATCTGTTTGAAGACGGGGATCGATGCGGAATAGATGGAGAAGGTCATGGTGGTTCCTCTAGGTGAAGTGGCGCGATGATAGCAAGCGGCGCGGTTTTCTGCTGGCGGCCATGGACGCTGCGGGCGCACCTGTGGTTTTTCGGCCCTGTCCATATGGCATGCAGCGGCCGCCGGCGCGTGTTTATTGGTGACTTTTCCCGCTTTTTCCATGCATAATTGCTGCTGAAAAAGTTTCTTCCCGCCCCATCCACCCGGATTCCCCCGTAAAACGTTCGATGATCGCTCGCCAGATCCCTGTTGCCCCGTTCCTGCATGTCTAATTCACCCTACCAACGCCTGCGTGCCCGCCTGAGCGCCCTGTATGGCTCGTCGATCTATGGCGCCCTGCTGCTGGTCGTGTTTGGCGGCCTGGTCATTCCCGCCATCATCGGCAGCTACCTGCTGGTGGGCGTGCACGAGCGCCAGTCGGCGCGCACCAGCCTGAATGAATCGCTGCAGCGCAATGCCGACATCCTCGCGCTGGGCATGCAGGAATCGCTGTGGAACATGAATGCGGAGTCGGCCCATTCGCTGGTCGAATCGGTGATGCGCGACCGCGCCGTGCTGCTGGTGCAGGTGGTGGGGCAGGGCGACACGGAATTCATCCGCCTGCAGGCGCCGCAGCGGCCCGTGGGCAATGTGTACCGGGCCGAGCGCGACATCCTCGTGCGCGGCGAACGCATCGGCCACGTGGTGGTCGAGATGGACGATGCGCGCAGCCAGCAGGAGCTGCGCGAAAAGCAGGTGGCGTATATTTTCGTGCTGGGCGCGCAGCTGGCCGTGTCGATGGCGCTGATCGTGCTGTTCCTGAACCGCCGCCTGCTCAAGCCGCTGCGCCGCCTGATGCGCTTTTCCGACCGCCTGTCGCACGGCGATTTCGACACGCGCCTGGACTCGGGCAGCAATGACGAGCTGGGCCGGCTGGCGGCCCAGCTGGAACAGATGCGCGCCGCCATCGGCCAGCTGTTCGAGGACGTGGGCCAGCGCGAGGAGCGCTTCCGCACCATCGTCACGCAGGTGCCGGGCGCCGTCTTCCGCTACCGGCCCGACGGGCCCATCGATTTCGTCAGCGACGCCATCGAGGAAATCGCCGGCTATTCCGCGCGCCAGTTCATGCGCGGCAGCACGCATGCCTGGGCCGACCTGATCTGTCCGGAAGACCGCCGCGAGCACCGCCGCGCCGTCAAGCAGGCCGTGCTCGAGGTGCAGCCGTACGCGCTGGAATACCGCATCGTCGACGCCTTCGGCACCGAGCGCTGGGTGGCCGAGAACGGCCAGCCGCAGGCGGGCGAGCACGGCGTGACCTGGGTCGACGGCATCATCGCCGACATCAGCCAGCGCAAGCACCATGAAATGCGCATCGAGGCGCTGCTCACGGAGCAGAGCGCCATCCTCGACAACGTGATGTTCGGCGTGATGTTCGTGCGCCACCGCCGCATCATTTCCGTGAACCGCCGCTGCGAAGACCTGTTCGGCTATGATCCCGGTCAAATGATGGGCAATTCGACGGCCATCGTCTTCACTTCCTCGTATGATTTCGAAGAGGCGGGCGAGCGCCAGTACCCGGCCCTGGCCCTGGGGGGCGACTTCAGCGAGGAACGCCAGTACCAGCGCCGCGACGGCAGCCTGTTCTGGGCGCTGGTGAGCGGCTGCGCGCTCGATCCGCTGCGGCCCAACGAAGGCAGCATCTGGGTGTATGCCGACATCACGGCGCGCAAGGAGGCCGAGGAAAAGCTGCGCCTGTCGGCCACCGTGCTCGAACACATCGCCGACGGCGTGATGGTGGTCGACGCGGACGGCATCATCGTCACCATCAACCCCGCCTTCACGCAGATCACGGGCTACAGCGAAGCCGAGGCGCTGGGGCAGCATGCGTCGCTGACGCGCTCGGAACGCCACGACGCGGCCTTTTACCAGGCCTTGTGGGAGGAACTGGCCGTCTCCGGCTTCTGGCGCGGCGAGATCTGGAACCGGCGCAAGAACGGCGAAATCTATCTGGAATGGCTGACCATCAGCGCCGTGCGCGACACGCGCGCCGGCACCACCCATTACGTGGGCGTGTTCAGCGACATCACCCTGATCAAGGAATCGCAGGAAAAGCTCGACCACATGGCGCACCACGACCCCCTGACGGCGCTGCCGAACCGGCTGCTGTTCCACGACCGCCTGCAGCACGCCCTGCAGCGCGCCGGGCGCGACCAGGAGCAGCTGGCCATCCTGTTCATCGACCTGGACCGCTTCAAGAACGTCAACGATACCCTGGGCCACCACGTGGGCGACGAATTGCTGCAAAAGGTGGCGGGCCAGCTGTCGGCCCGCCTGCGCGAAGGCGACACCCTGGCGCGCCTGGGCGGCGACGAATTCATCGTCCTGCTCGAGCGCATCGATGGCGAGTATGGCGCCACGCAAGTGGCGGAAAAGCTGATGACCATGTTCGAGCAGCCGTTCACGGTGGCCGACCATGAACTGTTCGTCACCTGCAGCGTGGGCATCAGCCTGTATCCGGACGATGCGCTGGACTTGAACATGCTGATCCGCAATGCCGACGTGGCCATGTACCAGGCCAAGGCGCGCGGGCGCAATGGCTACCGTTTCTATGCGCCGTCGATGACGGGCGAGGGCGTCGAGCGCCTGCGCCTGGAAACCTTTTTGCGACGCTCGATCGAAAAGAACGAAATCTTCCTCACTTACCAGCCGCAGGTGGAAATCGACACGGGCCGCCTGGTGGGCGTCGAGGCGCTCGTGCGCTGGAACCACCCGGAACTGGGCCTGGTGCCGCCGGCGCGCTTCATCCCGCTTGCCGAGGACAGCGGCTTCATCAACCAGCTGGGCAAATGGGTGCTCGACGCGGCGTGCCGCCAGATGATGCACTGGCAGGCGCAGGGCTTGCGCGTGCCGAAGATGGCCGTCAACCTGTCCGTGAAACAGTTCGAGCGGGGCAGCATCGCCGGCATGGTGGCCGACATCTTGCAGGAAACGGGGCTGGAGCCGCAGCGGCTGCAGCTGGAAGTGACGGAATCGGTGATCATGAACACGGGCGACGCGCTGGGCTTCATCAATGACCTGCACGCCATCGGCGTGGGCCTGGCCATCGACGATTTCGGCACCGGCTATTCCTCGCTGGCCTACCTGAAGCAGCTGCCCGTGCAGACGCTGAAGATCGACCGCTCCTTCATCAAGGATATCTCGACGGACGTCAACGACGAGGCCATCGCCATTGCCATCATCCAGCTGGGCAAGAGCATGCACCTGTCCGTGATCGCCGAGGGCGTGGAGACGGAAGAGCAGGCGGCGTTCCTGCTGCGCCACGGCTGCAAGCTGGCGCAAGGCTATTTATATAGCCGCCCGGTGCTGGCACAGGATATGCTGGAGCGCTGGCTCGATCATTAATTAAAGAGAGGGTATCCCATGGCCGGAGAAAAAAATACGTCGCGCCGCCGTTTCCTGCTCGGCGGCCTCGGTCTCGGCGTGGCCGGCGTGGGCGCCCTGGTGCTGGGCTGGGGCGTGCTGCCGCCGCGCCAGCGCCTGCATGGCAGCGCGCCGCTGCCCGTCACCGACGGGGCCGTGGCCCTGAACGGCTGGCTGGCCATCCAGGCCGACGGCACGGTGCTGCTGGCCATGCCGCGCAGCGAGATGGGGCAGGGCGTGCATACGGCCTTGCCCATGCTGGTGGCCGAGGAACTCGACGTGGCCTTGAGCAGCGTCAAGCTGATCCAGGCGCCCATGGACAAGATCTTTGGCAATGTCGCCATGCTCAAGGACAGCCTGCCCTTCCACCCGGACGACCGGGGCCGGCTGAAGGCGCTGGCGCAGTGGACGGTGGCCAAGGCGGCGCGCGAACTGGGCGTGATCGTCACGGGCGGCTCGTCGAGCGTGAAGGATGGCTGGGGCCCCATGCGCGAGGCAGGCGCCTGCGCGCGCGCCATGCTGCTGCAAGCGGCCGCCGCGCAGTGGCAGGTGCCGGCCGCGCAATGCCGCACGGAACAGGGCGAAGTGCTGCATGCGGATGGCCGGCGCGCCAGCTACGCCAGCCTGGCGCAGCGCGCCGCCGGCATGGACCCGGGCACGCCCGCGCTCAAATCCCCCGGGCAGTTCAAGCTGATCGGCCAGCCGGCGCCGCGCCGCGACACGCCGTCGAAAGTCAACGGCAGCGCGCGCTTCGGCATCGATGCGCGCCCGCCCGGCATGCTGTACGCGGCCCTGCAGCTGCCGCCGCGCCTGGGCGATGCCGTCGCCGCATTCGATGCGGTGCCCGTGCTGGCGCTGCCCGGCGTCAAAAAGGTGGCGGACCTGACGCCGGCCCTTGGCCAGCGGGGTGTGTCCTGCGTGGCCGTGGTGGCCGACACGTACTGGCGCGCGAAGACGGCGGCCGCCGCCCTGGCCGTGCAGTGGACGGCCGGGCCGCAGGCGGGCCTGTCCAGCGCGAGCATCCTTGCCGAGTTTTCCCGCCTGCTTGATGCCGAGGCGGGCCATGCGTATTACGCCAGCGGCGACGTGGAGGGCAAGGCCGTGCAGGCCTTGCGCAGCGTCAAGGCCGAGTACCGCGCGCCTTTCCTCGCGCATGCCGCCATGGAACCCGTCAACTGCACCGCCCAGGTGAAAAATGGCAAGGTGAGGTTGTGGGTGTCGACGCAGGCGCCCGGCATCGCCGTCGACGTGGCGGCGAAAGTTGCCGGCGTCGGTGCGCAGGACGTGACGATCGAAGTGCTGCTGCTCGGCGGCGGTTTTGGCCGCCGCCTGGAAGTGGACATGGTGGCGCAAGCCGTCGCCATCGCCCTGCAGTGCGATGGCGCGCCCGTGCAGCTGCTGTGGACGCGCGAGCAGGATACGCAGCACGATATGTACCGTCCCGCCGCGCTGGCCCGCTTTGCCGCCCGCCTCGACGAGCACGGCCGCATCGCGTCCTGGGACAACAAGTCCGTCAGCGGCTCCATCACGCACCAGTTTTTGCAGCGCAATTTCGGCTTGCCCGGCGCGGGGCCGGACAAGACCACGGCCGAAGGCGAATTCGACATGCCGTACGAGATCGCCAACCAGCGCATCGCCCACGTGATCGCCGACAGCCCCGTGCCGATCGGCTACTGGCGCTCCGTGGGGCACTCGCATAACGCATTCTTCAAGGAAAGTTTTATCGATGAACTGGCGCACGCGGCGGGGCAGGACGGCGTCGCCTTCCGCCGCGCCATGCTGGCGCAGCACCCGCGCCACCTGGCCGTGCTCGATGCGGCGGTCGCCCGGGCGGGCAGTCCGCCACCCGGCCATGCGCACGGCGTGGCCCTGCACCAGTCCTTCGGCAGCATCGTCGCGCAGGTGGCGCAGGTGTCGGTGGAAAACGGCGAGATCCGCGTGCAGCGCGTCGTGTGCGCCATCGATTGCGGCATCGCCGTCAATCCGAACATCATCGCCCAGCAGATGGAGTCGGCCGTGCTGTTCGGCCTGTCGGCGGCGCTGGGCGGCGAGATCACCTTCAAGGATGGCAAAGTCGAGCAAAGCAACTTCCACGACTATCCCGTGCTGCGCATGGGCCAGACGCCCGAGGTGGAGACCATCATCATCGCCAGCGCCGAGCACCCCGAGGGCGTGGGCGAGCCGGGCACGCCGCCGATTGCGCCGGCCGTGGCCAACGCCGTCTTCAACTTGACGGGGAAACGGCTGCGCAGCCTGCCGCTGCGCCTGGCCTGAGATGGCTCAGGCCAGGGTGGCGGCCAGTAATTGACGCAGGTTGCAGTCGCGCTGCCAGTCGCGCCGCTCCGGCGTGCTGGTGGCCAGCGCCGCCAGTTCGGCTGCGCTGAGCGCCTGCTGCGCCTGCACCATGCGGTGCGCCAGGCCGCCGTCGGGCAGCACGGTGCCGAAGAAGGCGACCTGGTCTTCGCGCTGGATCAGCAGGGTGGGGAAGTTGTCGATGTCGAGGTCGCCCACCACGTCGGCCTGGTCTTCGATGTCGATCCAGACGAAGAGCGTGTCCGGGTGGCGCGCGGCCAGTTCCTCGAACGTGGTGCGGTAGCTGCCGCACGTGCCGCACCACAGCGCGCACAGGCAGGCCACCGTCCAGCGCGGGCCGGCCAGGGCTGCCGCGACGTCGCTGCGGTTATCGGTCGTGAGGGTCAGGCTGTGCATGGTCATCTATATGAGTAGGGCAGTGGACGCGGGGCGCCCGATGCGCGTATTCTACCGCGCCCGGCCAGCGCAGTCCCGAGAATGCATGGGCTTGTTTATCCGTGTTTTTTGATGCAAGCCGCCTTTCTGGTGGATAATGCTGGTAATTGCGCGCTGATTACGCTGGTCCATGCTGTTTCCTGGCCCCGCAGCCTGACTCCTCCAGTCTGTTTCATGCCCTGCCCGGTGTCAGCGCTCCCGCCTTTGTTTATTTTTATTATGGAATTAGCCAGCTTATGTTGAGTTACCGCCACGCCTTTCACGCGGGTAATCACGCCGATGTGTTGAAGCATTATGTGCAGATTCAGTTGTTGCAGTACCTGAATCAAAAAGATACCGCCTATAGTTATATCGATACCCACTCCGGCGCAGGCGTATATGCGCTCGACGGCGGTTATGCCTCGAAGAATGCCGAGTATGAAACGGGCATCGCGCCCCTGTGGGACCGCACGGACTGGCCCGCCTCGCTGGCAGAGTACATGAAGCTGATCAAGGAAATGAATCCGAGCGGCAAGATGCGCTACTACCCGGGTTCACCGTACTGCGCCGACAAGGTCAGCCGCGAGCAAGACCGTCTGCGCCTGTTCGAGCTGCATCCCGCCGATGCAAAGATTCTGGCTGACAACTTCCGCAAGGTCGAGGCGCATGCGCTGGCCCAGGGCGAGCGTCCCACCGTGCGCGGCAAGCGCGTCATCATCACCAAGGCGGACGGCTTCCAGAGCCTGAAAGCCCTGCTGCCGCCCCCATCGCGCCGCGCGCTGGTGCTGATCGACCCGCCGTACGAAGACAAGATGGATTACCGCAAGGTCAAGGACACCCTGGCCGACGCCCTCGTGCGCTTCCCGTCGGGCATGTACGCCGTCTGGTATCCGGTGCTGCAGCGCATGGAATCGCGCCAGTTTGCCGACAAGCTCAAGCAGCTGCCCAGCTCGGACTGGCTGCACGTGACCCTGACGGTGAACACCCCGTCGCCGGACGGTTTTGGCTTGCACAGCAGCGGTATGTTCATCCTGAACCCGCCATACACGCTGGAGCCGATGTTGCGCGAAGTCATGCCGTACCTGGTGAAGGTATTGGGCCGCGACGATGGCGCGAAGTTTGTACTGGAAACGGGCAAGGGCGGACAGAAAAATACGGGCACCAGAAGGGTGTAGTCATGCTCTGCTTGGTCGTGCGGCAATAAAAAACGCCACGGGTAATGTGCCCGTGGCGTTTTTTTTATGGCTGAGGAGTTACTGTCCCAGCAACAGGAACACGGTCGGTTTCTTGTGGAAGTCCGGTGCCTTGCCGGCGGCCAATTGTTTCTTCCACTGTCCGCCATTCCACGTCTGCACGCTTTCCGAGTCCAGGCTCAGGTCGGTGGCCACGCAGATCAGGGTCGACGGCGCGCATTGCGCCACCAGCGCTTCGAGCATGGCGGCGTTGCGGTAGGGCGTCTCGATGAAGAGCTGGGTCTGCTTTTCATTGCGCGAGCGGTTTTCCAGGTCCTTGATGCGCTTGGCGCGCTGGGCCGCATCCGTGGGCAGGTAGCCGTTGAAGGCGAAGCTCTGGCCGTTCAAGCCGCTGGCCATCACGGCCAGCAGGATCGACGACGGTCCCACCAGCGGGCGGACCTTGATGCCGTGCTGGTGCGCCAGGCGCACCAGGTCGGCGCCGGGGTCGGCCACGGCGGGCACGCCCGCTTCCGACACGAGGCCCGCGTCGCGTCCCGCCAGCAGCGGCGCCAGCAAGCCGGCCAGTGCTTGCGCCGGGGTATTGACGTTGAGTTCGGAAATGGTGATTTCCTGCAAGGGCCTGGCCAGCGGATGCTGGCTGCCGATCAGTTTCAGGAAGGCGCGCGCCGTCTTGGCATTTTCCGCAACGAAATAATCGAGCTGCGAGGTGAGGTGCCGCACCTGCTCTGGAATGATGCGGGCCAGCGGGTCGATGGCGCCGTCGGACAGGCCGAGGTGGTTGGGGATCAGGTACAGGGTGCCGGTCATGGTTCTTGTCTATGTATCAATTAAAGGGTGAAAAACGCCACGCCCGCCTTGCGCAGCATGCCGGTGAGGGCGATCAGCGGCAGGCCGGTGAGGGCGGTCGGGTCCGTGCTGTCGATGCGTTCGAGCAGGGCGATGCCCAGGCCCTCGTTCTTGGCGCTGCCGGCGCAGTCGTAGGGCTGCTCGATGCGCAGGTAGGCGTCCAGCTCGGCATCGGGCAGGTCGCGCACGGTGACGCGGGTTTGCACGTCTTCCACCTGCGCCATGGCGGGCGTCTGGCGCCCGTCGAGCAGGCACAGGGCCGTGTGGAACACGGTCTGGCGCCCGCGCATGGTTTGCAGCTGCAGCAGGGCGCTGGCATGGTTGCCCGGCTTGCCGATCTGCGCGCCGTCCAGGGTGGCGACCTGGTCGGAGCCGATGACGAGGCTGCCGGGATGGCGGTCGAGCACGGCCTGTGCCTTCGCTTGCGCCAGGCGCAGGGCCGTGGCGCTGGGGCTTTCACCGGGCAGGGGGCTTTCGTCGAGGTCGGGCACGGCCACCTCGAACGGCAGGCGCAGGCGTTCCAGCAGTTCCTTGCGGTAGGTCGAACTCGATGCAAGAATCAAGCGCAATGGGGCGGAAGTTGGTATCATTCGGTAATGGATGGCGGCCGGCATGGCCGCGCTGGTCGATGTCAGCGGAATTTCACGTGGTTCCAGGGCGCGGAGCCTCATAACTGAGGCCCCATGCGGCATGACGATGTTGATGAAGATGTCACGAAATGGCAATCGGCTTGTAATCAAGGCATCAAAAAAGATGCTTAGCCTTTGACTCGGCGCTCAAAACCCTGTTATTATCGCAGGTTTTCCGGGGAAATTTTCTACCAATGAATGCTTTTGTGATCGACGCCTTTGATTTTTGTCGTATCAGCGGGAGCCGCGAGGGTGTAACTCCTGTCGCTGAAATGACCCGGTTGACCAAGGATTGTGCAGATGCTTCCGGCGACATCGCCTGGAAGGTCGTCGGCGGCACCAGCAAGCTGGGCTACCCGCAACTGACCTTGTCGGTCAACGGCACCGTTCAGCTGGTTTGCCAGCGCTGCCTGACTCCGTATGCTTACGCGATTGATTCTTCGACTGTTCTGATGCTGGGCAAGGATGACGAGCATGCAGACGAGATCGAAGAAATCATCAACGATGAAACGATCGACGTGATCGTCGGCAGCCGCAGCATGGATGCCTCGGCCCTGATCGAAGATGAAGCCTTGCTGGCCCTGCCGCAGGTACCCAAACATGACGTCTGCCCCGATACGGCGCAGCTCGATGCTCTCAAGACTGAAAAGAAGTCGCCGTTCGCGGCACTGAAAGACTTGAAGCCAGAATAAGTTAAGTAGTAGTGGTTTGTAGGGGGTCTCAACAGCCGTAGCGAGCGGCCCAATATCGTCTTGAGTAGCGCAAGCGTACGAAGGTACGCTGAGCAACGCCGAGGCGATAGTGGGACGCGCAGTAGGTTTGTGAGGTCCCTTTTAGAGAACGTGTCAAACGCGTGTAGTAATCGAGTATGGCAAGTGTAGTGAAATGTAATTGTAATAAACGATGTCGGTCCGGGCTATTTTCGGGTAGTCTTTGCCGCTGGGATACTCGATTCGCATGTATTTGCTAATCGATTGTGCTAAAATTTTAGAACTTATGTATTAGGAGTCATCATGGCAGTTCAACAGAACAAGAAAACCCCTTCCAAGCGCGGCATGCACCGTTCGCACGACTTCCTGGTCGCGCCGCAATTGAGCGTCGAGCCAGTTACCGGCGAAACCCACATGCGTCACCATATCAGCCCTAACGGCTTCTATCGTGGCCGTAAAGTGCTGAAGACCAAAAACGACGAGTAATCGACGTTTTTGTTGGGTAAGATGAAAGCGGTGTTACGTGGTTATTCGGCGTGGCGCCGCTTCTTCTTTTTTATCGGCTGCAATTCATCTTGCACACCGTCATTTTGAATCAAGCTTGCCAGAGCCGTGGTCGCATGCGCCGCCTTGGTATGCTCCAGTCCGATTCACATCTTGCCGCAAGCCCGCAGCGGTACTGAATCAAAACAAATGACAATCAAAATTTCTATCGACTGCATGGGCGGAGATCATGGTCCCTCAGTCACTATCCCCGCAGCAATTTCCTTCGTAAAACATGAGCCTGAAGCCGAACTGATCCTTGTTGGATTGGAAGACGTGATCCGTGCCGAATTGAAAAAACACAAAGCCGACGCGCACCCGCGCCTGTCGGTACTACATGCCTCCGAACAAGTTACCATGGACGACCCCCTGGAAGTGGCCCTGCGCCGCAAGAAGGATTCGTCCATGCGCGTGGCCATCGAACAGGTCAAGAGCGGCGTGGCGCAAGCCTCCGTCTCCGCCGGTAACACGGCAGCCCTGATGGCCGTGTCGCGCTATGTATTGAAAACCATGTCCGGCGTCGACCGCCCGGCCATCTGCAGCATCTTGCCGAACCAAAAGAACGGCCCCACCTACATGCTGGACCTGGGCGCCAACGTCGATTGCGAACCGCATCACCTGCACCAGTTCGCCATCATGGGTTCCGTGCTCGTGTCCGCCATGGAAGGCATCGCCCGTCCCACGATCGGCTTGCTGAACGTGGGCACGGAAGATATCAAGGGCAATGAAGTGGTGAAACTCACCTCGAAGCTGCTGCAGGCCGACCACGAGCGCGGCGCGCTGAACTTCTACGGCAACGTGGAAGGCAACGACATCTTCAAGGGCACGACCGATATCGTCGTCTGCGACGGTTTCGTCGGCAACGTTACCCTGAAAGCCATCGAAGGCCTGGCGCGCTTCATGAAAGACGTGCTCACTTCCGAATTCAAGCGCAATCCGATTACCATGCTGGGCGCGCTGATCGCCCGCGGGGCCCTGAAAGCCATCGGCAACCGCCTGAATCCGTCGCGTTATAACGGCGCCAGCCTGCTGGGCTTGCGTGGACTCGTCTTCAAGAGCCATGGCAGCGCCGATGCCTATTCCTTCGAATGGGCCTTGCGCCGCGCCTTTGATGCGGCAAAAAATGACGTGCAAGCGCACCTGGCCAGCCTGATCGCCGAGCTGATGCCGCGCACGCCAGTTCCGGACGAACCTACATCAACAAGCTCTACCATTTAGTGGACGGGTACTTGCATGACTGTTTTTAGCAAAATCTACAGCAAAATTATCGGTACCGGCAGCTACTTGCCGGAGAAGCGCGTCACCAACCAGGATTTGACAGAACAGCTCGCCGCCAAGGGCATCGAGACGTCGGATGAATGGATCGTCTCGCGCAGCGGTATCTCGGCGCGCCATTACGCGGCGCCGTCGCAAAATTCCTCGGACCTGGGCGTGGAAGCGGCCAGGAAGGCCCTGGAAATGGCTGGCCTGAGCGGCAACGACCTGGACCTGATCATCGTCGCCAGCTCGACCCCCGATTTCTTCGGCAGCTTCCCCAGCACGGCTTGCATCGTGCAAAACAAGCTGGGCATCACGAATAACTGCGCCGCCGTCGACGTGCAAGCCGTCTGCAGCGGTTTTGTCTATGCGGTGGCCACGGCCGACAGCTTTATCCAGTCGGGCATGCACAAGAACGTGCTGGTGATCGGCGCCGAAGTGTTTTCGCGCATCCTCAATTTCGACGACCGCGGCACCTGCGTGCTGTTCGGCGACGGCGCCGGCGCCATCGTCCTGACGGCGTCCACCGAGCCGGGCATCCTGGCCACCAAGCTGCACGCCGATGGCCGCCACTCGAACATCCTCAGCGTCCCGGGCAGCCTGGCCGGCGGCGCGCTGGACGGCAGCGCCTTCCTGTACATGGATGGCCCGGCCGTGTTCAAGCTGGCCGTGTCGGTGCTGGAAAAAGTCGCCCACGAAGCGCTGGAGCACGCCAACATGACCTCGGACCAGATCGACTGGCTGATTCCGCACCAGGCGAATATCCGCATCATGAACAGCACGGCCAAGAAACTCGGCTTGCCGCTGGACAAGATGGTCGTCACGGTGGACCAGCATGGCAATACCTCGGCCGCCTCCATCCCGCTGGCACTGGACATCGCCGTGCGCGATGGCCGCGTCAAGAAGGGCGACAACGTCATGATGGAAGGCGTGGGCGGCGGCTTTACCTGGGGCGCCGTGCTGGCGCGCATGTAATCCCGCAATACTATTAAAAAACGGAGTCACCATGACACAATTTGCATTTGTTTTCCCAGGCCAAGGTTCGCAAGCGATTGCGATGCTCGACGGCTTCGCCGGCAACCCCGTCGTGGCCCAGACCGTGGCCGAAGCGTCGGACGCCCTGCAATGCGACCTGGGCAAGCTGATCGCCGAAGGTCCGAAGGAAGAGCTGGACCTGACCACCAACACGCAACCGGTGATGCTGACGGCTGCCGTGGCCTTCTACCGCGCCTGGCTGGCGGCCGGCGGTCCCGTGCCGACGGTCGTTGCCGGCCACAGCCTCGGTGAATATTCGGCGCTGGTCGCCGCCGGCGTGATCTCGTTCAAGGATGCCGTGCCGCTCGTACGTTTCCGCGCGCAAGCCATGCAGGAAGCCGTGCCCGTCGGGCAGGGCACGATGGCGGTCGTGCTGGGCCTGTCGGACGACGACGTGCGCGCCGCCTGTGCCGAAGCGGCGGCGGAAAACCCGGCCCTGGTGGTCGAGCCCGTCAATTTCAATGCGCCAGCGCAAGTGGTCATCGCCGGCCACACGGCTGCCGTCGAGCGCGCCTGCGAACTGGCCAAGGCCAAGGGCGCCAAGCGCGCCATGAAGCTGCCCGTCTCCGCGCCATTCCACTCGTCGCTGCTGAAACCCGCATCGGACCGTCTGCGCGAGTACATGGCCGGCCTGACGTTCGCCGCGCCGCAGATCGCCCTGATCAACAACGTCGACGTGGCCATCGTCAACGACGTGGCTGGAATCAAGGATGCGCTCGTGCGCCAGGCTGCCAGCCCCGTGCGCTGGGTGGAAACCATGCAAAAAGTGGCCGCGGACGGCATCACGCAAGTGATCGAATGCGGTCCGGGCAAGGTCCTGATGGGCCTGGCCAAGCGCATCGATCCCGTGCTGGTGGGCGACGCCATCGTCGACCAGGCCTCGCTGGAACGCATTTTGACGCAGCTCAAGTAAACAGCACGCGGCAGTGCAGCGATGCCTGCCGCCAGCCATCTTTAAGGATACTCATGAATTTAGCAAATCAAGTCGTGCTGGTCACGGGCGCCTCGCGCGGCATCGGCCGTGCCATCGCCACCGAACTGGGCAAGCAGGGCGCCACCGTCGTCGGCACCGCCACCTCGGAAAGCGGCGCGCAAGCCATCACCGATTACCTGGCCGCCGAAGGCGTGACGGGCAAGGGCCTGGTCCTGAACGTGACCGATGCGGCACGCTGCGCGCAAGTCGTCGACGAAGTGCAGAAGACCTACGGCAGCCTGTCCATCCTGGTCAACAATGCGGGCATCACGCAAGACCAGCTGGCCATGCGCATGAAGGATGAAGAGTGGGACAGCGTGATTTCCACCAACCTGTCGGCCGTCGGCCGTTTGTCGCGCGCCGTACTGCGCGGCATGATGAAAGCCAAAACTGGGCGTATCATTAATATCACGTCGGTGGTTGCCTCGTCGGGCAATCCGGGGCAAATGAACTACGCGGCAGCCAAGGCCGGGGTGGAAGGCATGAGCCGCGCGCTGGCGCGCGAAATCGGCAGCCGCAACATTACCGTGAACTGCATCGCGCCGGGCTTCATCGATACCGACATGACCAAGGCCCTGAGCGCAGAGCAGCACGCGGCGCTGTTGACGCAAATTCCCTTGTCCCGCTTGGGCAAGCCGGAAGATGTGGCGGCCGCCGTGGCCTTTTTGGCCTCGCCGCAAGCGGCGTATATCACGGGCACGACCCTGCACGTGAATGGCGGTATGTACATGAATTGATGTGAGCGCTAGACGGGGTGGCCATTTGTGGCATGATTCACGGGCCGTTTTTGTCTATAATCGCATCTTTTAGCAGCAGCTTCGGTCGAATTAGCAGCAGACACCGAAATTAGTATTCGGACGCGCAAACCTGATAAAATGCGCGCACTTTCCGTAACACACACTTTGGAGCCATAACATGTCGGATATCGAACAACGCGTTAAGAAAATCGTCGCTGAGCAACTGGGCGTTGCAGAAGCAGACATCAAAATCGAATCCTCCTTCGTCGACGACCTGGGCGCCGATTCCCTGGACACCGTGGAACTGGTGATGGCCCTGGAAGACGAATTCGAAATGGAAATCCCTGACGAACAAGCTGAAAAAATCACCACCGTGCAACAGGCGATCGACTACGCCACCGCACACGTCAAGGCCTAAGCCTGTCTGACCGACTTCAGGAGAATCGCTTGAGCCGTTCTAAAAACCGTCGTGTTGTTGTCACCGGCCTGGGCTGCGTTTCACCTGTCGGCAATACTATTGCCGAGGCGTGGGGCGCAATCATTGAAGGTAAATCCGGCATTGCCACGATTACCAAGTTTGATGCACAGCCATTCACCACGCATTTTGCCGGTGAAGTCAAAGGCTTCAATATCGAAGATTATATCTCCGGTAAGGAAGCCCGCCATATGGATACCTTTATCCATTACGGCATGGCTGCGGGTATCCAGGCGATCCAGGACTCCGGTCTGGAAGTGACCGAAGAGAACGCCGAGCGCATCGGCGTCATCATCGGTTCCGGTATCGGCGGCTTGCCGCTGATCGAGGAAACCAAGTCCGAGTACGAAAAGCGCGGTCCGCGCCGTATTTCGCCATTTTTCGTGCCTGCCTCGATCATTAACATGATCTCTGGCAACCTTTCGATCAAATATGGTCTGAAGGGCCCGAACCTGGCGATCGTCACGGCCTGCACCACCGGTCTGCACAGCATCGGTGCCGCCGCGCGCATGATCGAGTACGGCGATGCCGACGTCATGATCGCCGGCGGCGCCGAATCGACCGTGTCGCCGCTGGGCCTGGGCGGTTTCGCCTCGGCACGCGCCTTGTCGACCCGCAACGACGATCCGGCAACGGCGTCGCGTCCGTGGGATACCGACCGCGACGGCTTCGTGCTGGGCGAGGGCGCCGGTGTCATGGTGCTGGAAGAGTACGAGCACGCGGTGGCCCGTGGTGCCAAGATCTATGCCGAAGTGCATGGTTTCGGGATGAGCGCAGATGCTTATCACATGACCTCGCCGCTGGAAGATGGTAGCGGCGGCAGCAAATCGGTGATCGCGGCCCTCAACAACGCAGGCTTGAACGCGGATCAGATTCAGTACCTGAACGCGCACGGCACGTCGACCCCGCAAGGCGACGTGGCGGAAGTGATGGGCATCAAGCGCACCTTCGGCGAGCATGCCAAGAATCTGGTCGTCAACTCGACGAAGTCGATGACGGGCCATTTGCTGGGCGGCGCGGGCGGTCTGGAAGCGGTGTTTACGGTCCTGGCAGTGCACCATCAGGTGTCGCCACCGACCATCAACATCTTCAACCAGGATCCCGCTTGCGATCTCGATTTCTGTGCCAACACGGCGCGTGAAATGAAGATCGATTATGCAGTGAAGAACTCGTTCGGCTTCGGCGGCACGAATGGCACACTGATTTTCGGCAAAGCGAAATAAGCAGGAACTTTCAAGCGCTCGCTGCGGTCAAACCGTAGTGAGCGCTGATTCGGTGCCAACGTTCGTTGACGCCTGAATTTGCCCGGCATGTTGCCGGCGCGCCTTTTTTTCCCATGTTGTATGTCTATCGCTGTTTCGGCGGTCATCCGTACGCCTGTCTGTTTGCGCTGGCTGCAGGCGACGCTGGGCCTGTGTGCCGTGCTGGCCGCCTGGCCCTTGAGCGGTCTGTGGAGCCGTGCGCCCGTATCTGGCGAACTCGTCGGCGGCTACGCGCTGGGCGGGGCCGGCGCCGTGCTGAGTGCGGCTGGCGGCGCGTTTTTACTGCTTTTGCTGCGTTCGCGCAGAAAGCCGCAGGCGCTTGATATTTCGCCGGTTGGCCAGCTGCGGCTGGCGGTATATCTGGAGCATGGCGGCGCGGCGCCGCTGCCGCCGGCAGCACCGGCAGTGCGCCTGCTGCCCGGCTCCACCCTGTGGCCTTCGCTGCTGGTGCTGTGCCTGGCGGACGATGTCGGACGGCGGACGGCCGTGCTGGCGCAGCGGGGCCGCGGCTGTGCCGCGTTTCGCCCGCTGGCCGTGGCTTGCCGGGCGCTCGCGGCGCGGGGAAAGGAAGAATAAAAGTGGGGCGAACACTGAACTTCTTGCAGCGGGCCAACTCTATATCCATACGGGCGCCCACGCTGCATGCCAACGGGGACATGGGGCGTGAGGACAGAGCGCGAGTATGATCAGTTACTGGTCGAGCGGGTGCGGGCTGGCGACAAGCGGGCATTTGACGTGCTGGTATCGAAGTACCAGCGCCGCCTGATGCGCCTGGTGTCGCGCCTGGTGCATGACCCGGCGGAGGCCGAAGATGTGGTGCAGGAAACCTTTATCAAGGCGTATCGGGCGCTGCGGCATTTCCGCGGCGACGCCGCCTTCTATACGTGGTTGTATCGCATCGGCATCAATACGGCGAAGAATTACCTCGTCACCCAGGGGCGGCGCGCCGCCACGTCCAGCGACGCCGACGCCGAGCAGGCGGAATCCTTCGATGACGGCAATAAGTTGCGCGATAACAATACCCCCGAATCGGTGCTGGCCAGCAAGCAGATTGCGGCGACCGTCAATGCCGCCATGGATGTGCTGCCCATCGAGTTGCGTACGGCTATCGTGTTGCGCGAAATAGAGGGACTGAGCTACGAAGAAATATCGGAGATCATGGCATGCCCCATCGGCACCGTGCGCAGCCGCATTTTCCGCGCGCGCGAAGTGATCGCGGAGAAATTGAAGCCTTTGTTGGACATGCCGATTGACAAGCGCTGGTAATGTGATGAGTATGAGGTTGGCATGGCTGCGCCCGGTTTCCGCACCGATCCTCTTGAAATGGCAGGGCCTATCATGGACACGCACACACGATTGCTCGAGACGATTTCCGCCCTGGCCGATGGCGAGCTGGCGGCCAGTGAGCTTGAACTGGCCTTTGCCGCCCTCGACACGGAAGAGGGCCGGCAAGCCTGGGATGCGTATCGCCGCATCGGCGATGCCTTGCGCTCGGACCAGTGCGGCCATGCGTTGAGCGCCCGCTTCGACGCGCGCCTGGCCAGCCGCCTGGCGGCCGAGCCCGCGCCAGCCCGCGGCGATGCGCCGCTGGCGCCCGTGTCCGCTGCCATCGTGCCGCCCGGCCTGCCGGAACCGCTGGAGGCGGGGCCGCTGGTGCAGCGCTAGGCCAGCCACGCCGCGCGCGCCTGCGTGCCGCCGGCACCTTACGCGAGGCTTAACGGCCGTCTGCCGCTCTTGACAGGGGCCTTCTACACGATTGACACTATGAACAGGCAATATCTTGCTTTTGCGATATATTGTTGTATGGTTTGCCATGCGTGCTGCCGGGTGTGTCGTCCCCGAGATTCCGCGATGCGGGTGAGTCATGCACGTGGGCAATCGCCTGATCCGTTTTAATATTCGAAAAGATCCTTTCCATGAAAAAAAACATGTGTGCCGCCAGCAAGACGTTTTCAGCGAAGACGCTTTCCGCCTTATTGTTCGGTACGGCTGGTGTCTTCCTTGCCCCGACCATGCTGGGCCTGGCGCCGCAAGCGCAGGCGGCCGTGCCTGCCGTCAAGTTGCCTGATTTTTCCGACCTGGTCGACGCCGTCGGCCCCGCCGTCGTGAATATCCGCACCACCGAGCGCCTGAAAATGGGCGGCACCGGTGCCGGCGGCCAGGACGAGCAGGAAATGCAGGAATTCCTGCGCCGCTTCTTTGGCGGCGCCATGCCGACGCCACGCCAGCAGGCGCCGCGCGGCGGCCGTCGTGCCGTGCCGCAAGAACAGGAAGTGCAGCGCGGCGTCGGTTCCGGCTTCATCATTTCGGCCGACGGTTACGTGCTGAGCAATGCGCACGTGGTCGATGGCGCCGACGAAGTCTACGTGACCCTGACGGACAAGCGCGAATTCAAGGCCAAGGTGATCGGCGCCGATGCGCGCACCGACGTGGCCCTGCTGAAAATCGAAGGCGGCAACCTGCCGCGCCTGACCATCGGCGACTCGAACAAGATCCGCGTGGGCGAGTGGGTGATCGCCATCGGTTCGCCCTTCAACCTGGAAAACACGGTGACGGCCGGCATTATTTCCGCCAAGTCCCGCGATACGGGCGACTACCTGCCCCTGATCCAGAGCGACGTGGCCGTCAATCCCGGCAACTCGGGCGGCCCGCTGATCAATATGCGCGGTGAAGTGATCGGCATCAACTCGCAGATCGCTACCCTGTCCGGCGCCTACAACGGCATCTCGTTTGCCGTCCCCATCGACGAAGCCATGCGCGTGGGCGAGCAGCTGAAGAAGACGGGCAAGGTGGTGCGCGGACGCATCGGCGTGCAGATCGGCGAAGTGAGCAAGGACGTGGCCCAGTCGCTGGGCTTGCCCAACGCCAAGGGTGCGCAAGTGTCGATGGTGGAGGAGGGCGGTCCTGCCGACAAGGCGGGCATCAAGCCGGGCGACATCATCCTGAAATTCAACGGCACGGCCATCGAACGCTCGTCCGACCTGCCGCGCCTCGTCGGCGGCGCCCCCGTCAACGGCAAGTCCACCGTCACCGTCTGGCGCAAGGGCGCGCAGCAGGACATTCCCGTCACCGTGGTCGAGCTGGAAGGCGACAAGACGGCGAAGAAGGGCGCCAGGGAGCCGGAAGCGCAAGCCGTCAATGCGCTGGGCCTGAAGGTCAGCGACGTGCCGGCCGCGAAGAAGCAGGAGCTGAAGATCGACGGCGGCGTGCAGGTCGATGACGCGGACGGCGTGGCCGCCCTGGCTGGTCTGCAGCCTGGCGACGTCATCTTGCAGTTGAATAATGTTGCCGTCAAAGATGCCAAGCAGTTCAACGCGCTGGTGGCCAAGCTCGATCCGAAGAAATCCGCGGCCGTGCTGGTGCGCCGTGGCGACGTGGCCCAGTTCGTCTCGCTGCGCCCGTCGGCGAAGTAACTATGTGATCCTCCCGCATTCCGGCCACAGCCGGGATGCGGTATCCTGCCCGCCATGCACTTTACCCTCTATTCCCGCAGTTATTGCCATTTATGCCAGGACATGCTGGACGCCTTGCTCCTGCTGCAGCCGCCCGGTGCGCCCTTCACGGTGGACGTGATCGATATCGATGCCTCGCCCGACGCCTCGCTGCTGGCGCGCTTCGACGAGCTCGTGCCGGTGCTGTTCGGTGACCTGGCGCAGCCTGAGCTGTGCCATTATTTTCTCGACGAAGCGGCCGTGCGGCGCTGCCTGGCATAGGCTAAATACCAATATTGACACTGCAATGCACCATTCTGGTGCTGAAATCAGGCAAAATTGTGGCCTTGCCCCGGCGCCGGCCTCATAAGACGGGCTTTCTACTCTGAAATCCGGTAAAATGGGGAGGTCGAAAAAGCTACTGTCCGAGGCAGCAGCTTCTGTCGCTTCAAAAGCGCTCGCCTGGGCATGCAGATGTCCTGCTCGGAGCGCTTTTTTCATCATGAGTGGGGCGCCGGGCTTGGCCCGAGCATGATCCCCATGATTCCTGTTAAAGCAGTGTCGTCAACTTCGCACTTATATTAGTTAATGAACAACATACGCAACTTCTCCATCATCGCCCATATTGACCACGGTAAATCGACCCTGGCTGACCGCATCATTCAATTGTGCGGCGGCTTGTCCGACCGCGAGATGGAGGCGCAGGTGCTCGATTCGATGGATCTGGAGCGCGAGCGCGGCATTACCATCAAGGCGCAAACGGCGGCCCTGCACTACAAGGCCCGCGATGGCCAGATCTACAACCTGAACCTGATCGATACGCCGGGCCACGTCGACTTCAGCTATGAAGTGTCGCGCTCGCTGTCCGCCTGCGAAGGCGCGCTGCTGGTCGTTGACGCATCGCAAGGCGTGGAAGCGCAAACCGTGGCCAATTGCTACACGGCGCTGGACCTGGGCGTGGAAGTGGTGCCGGTCCTGAACAAGATCGACTTACCGAACGCCGATCCGCCGACCGCCATTGCCGAGATCGAAGACGTGATCGGCATCGATGCGGGCGACGCCGTGCATTGCTCGGCCAAGACGGGCCTGGGCGTGCAGGACGTGCTGGAGTCCTTGATCGCCAAGGTGCCGCCGCCGAAGGGCGACCCGGATGCGCCGCTGCAGGCGCTGATCGTCGACTCCTGGTACGACTCCTACGTGGGCGTGGTGATGCTGGTGCGCGTGGTCAACGGCACCCTGAAACCGAAGGACAAGATCCGCCTGATGGCCACCGATTCGGTGCAACTGGTGGAAGACATCGGCGTCTTCTCGCCCCGTTCGCAATCCCTGCCGCAACTGTCCGCCGGCCAGGTGGGCTTCATCATCGCCGGCATCAAGGAATTGAAGGCGGCAAAAGTGGGCGATACGGTCACCCTGGCCAACCGTCCTGCCGCCGAGCCATTGCCTGGCTTCAAGGAAGTGCAGCCGCAAGTGTTTGCCGGCCTGTTCCCCGTCGAGGCGAACCAGTACGACGCGCTGCGCGACTCGCTGGAAAAGCTGAAACTGAACGACGCGGCCCTGATGTACGAGCCGGAAGTGTCGCAGGCGCTGGGCTTCGGCTTCCGCTGCGGCTTCCTGGGCCTGCTGCACATGGAAATCGTGCAGGAGCGCCTGGAGCGCGAATTCGACATGGACCTGATCACGACGGCGCCGACCGTCGTGTATGAAGTGATCCAGCGCGATGGCACCCTGATCAACGTCGACAATCCGTCGAAGATGCCCGACCCGTCGCGCATCGAGGAAGTGCGCGAGCCTATCGTCACCGTCAACCTGTACATGCCTCAGGAATACGTGGGTTCCGTGATCACCCTGTGCATCGCCAAGCGCGGCATCCAGATGGACATGAGCTACCACGGCCGCCAGGTCAAGCTCGTGTATGAAATGCCGATGGCCGAGATTGTGCTGGACTTTTTCGACCGCCTGAAATCGACGTCGCGCGGCTATGCCTCGATGGACTACGAGTTCAAGGAATACCGCGCTGCCGACGTGGTCAAGGTCGACATGCTGATCAACAGCGAGAAAGTCGATGCGCTGGCCATCATCGTCCACCGCTCGAACAGCCAGTACCGTGGCCGCCAGGTGGCCGCCAAGATGCGCGAACTGATCCCGCGCCAGATGTTCGACGTGGCCATCCAGGCCACCATCGGCGCCAACATCATTTCGCGCGAGAACGTGAAGGCCCTGCGCAAGAACGTGCTGGCGAAGTGCTATGGCGGCGATATCAGCCGTAAGAAAAAATTGCTGGAAAAACAAAAAGCGGGTAAGAAGCGCATGAAGCAAGTGGGTTCCGTGGAGATCCCGCAAGAAGCATTCCTGGCAATTTTACAAGTGGACGATAAATGAACCTGCAAGTGATCTTAGGAAATTTCGCTTTAATCCTGTTCGTGCTGATGGTGCTGACGGGCCTGGTCTGGTGCCTGGACGTGTTCTACCTGTCCAAGCAGCGCCGCAAGGCGGCCGACCGCGCCCTGGCCGAGTTCGATGCGCGCCAGTCCCGGCTGTCGGCCGAAGGCATCAAGTCCGATGCGGGCGGCAACCGCGCCGCCATCGAGGCAGCCCTGCTGCGCCAGCCCACCTGGGTCGAGTATTCGGGCAGCTTCTTCCCCGTCATCGCCCTCGTGTTCTGCCTGCGTTCGTTCCTGTACGAGCCATTCAAGATCCCGTCGAGCTCGATGGTGCCGACCTTGCTGGTGGGCGATCTGATCCTGGTGAACAAGTTCACGTATGGCATCCGTTTGCCGATCGTCAACAAGCGCATCATCGAGGTGAACGACCCGCAGCGCGGCGACGTGATGGTGTTCAAGTATCCGAAAGATATGTCGCAAGACTATATCAAGCGCGTGATCGGCGTGCCCGGTGATAAAATCACCTATGAAAACAAGCGCTTGACGGTCAACGGCAAGGAAGTGCAGTACACGCCGCTGGACGACTACCTGGACGACGAAAGCACCGTGTACCACAAGCAGCTGGAAGAAAACCTGACGGGCGTGAGCCACCGCATCCTCAACGACGAGCCCGCTCCCACGTTGAACTTGCGCGAAGTCAAGGATTTCCCGCACAAGGAAGCCTGCGACTACAACGAAGACGGTTTTACTTGCGTGGTGCCAACAGGCAACTATTTCATGATGGGCGATAACCGCGACAATAGTGCGGACAGCCGCTACTGGGGCTTCGTGCCGAACGAAAACATCGTCGGCAAGGCTTTCCTCGTATGGATGAATTTCAGCAACCCGAAACGTGTAGGCGGCATCCGTTAACTCTTTCTTGCATGCACTGCCCATGGCTGCCGCGCCGATTCCCCGCGCGGCAGCCAGCCGAATCAATCAGATGACACAGAAACAACAATGAATCTTCAGCTATTGCAAACCCGTCTAGGCTATACGTTCCAGGATGCTGGCCTGTTGCAGCAAGCCTTGACGCACCGTAGCCACAGCAGTTTGCATAACGAGCGGCTGGAATTCCTCGGCGACTCCATCCTCAACTGCGTGGTCGCTTCCATCCTGTACGAACGCTTCAAGTCCATCGACGAGGGCGACCTGTCGCGATTGCGCGCCAACCTGGTCAAGCAGCAGTCGCTGTATGAGATCGCGCAAAAGCTGGAACTGTCGCAATTCCTGCGCCTGGGCGAAGGCGAATTGAAATCGGGCGGCTTCCGCCGGCCGTCCATCCTCGCCGACACCCTGGAAGCCCTGCTGGGCGCCATTTTCCTCGACACGGGCTTCGACGCGGCCAGCACGGTGATCCGCGCCTTCTACATTCCCATCCTCGACTCGGTCGATCCACAGACCCTGGGCAAGGATGCCAAGACCCTGTTGCAGGAATTTTTGCAGAGCAAGAAAATTTCGCTGCCACAGTACAACGTGGTGGCCACCCACGGCGCCGCCCACAGCCAGGAATTCGAGATCGAATGCCTGGTGCCGAAATTGAACATCCAGGTCTACGGCCGTGGCGGAAGCCGCCGCGCCGGTGAGCAAGCCGCCGCCAAACTGGCGCTGGACGTGGCCGAGCAGGCACTGCTGAAGTCGCCAGCCGCCAGCCGCAAGCCCAAACCGCGCGCCGCCCAGCTCAAGCTGGCCGGCATTGCCACCATCCAGAGCGACGACGCGCCAGCCCCGGCTGCCCCGGCGATCGCCGCTCACACTACACAGAATCGACACTAGCATGACCACCACCAAAATGCCCGACAACTTCCGCTGTGGCTACATTGCCATCGTGGGCCGCCCCAACGTGGGCAAATCGACCCTGATGAACGTGCTGATCGGCGCGAAGGTCAGCATCACTTCGCGCAAGGCGCAGACGACGCGCCACCGCATCACGGGCATCCAGACGCTGCCGGATGCGCAGTTCATCTATGTCGACACGCCTGGCTTCCAGACGCGCCACTCGAACGCGCTGAACAAGACGCTGAACAAGACCGTCACCAACACCCTGATTTCCTCGGACGTGATTTTGTACGTGATCGAGGCGGGTACCTTCGGCCCGGCCGACCAGCAAGTGATGGACCTGCTGCCGAAGGAAGTGCCGTGCATCCTCGTCATCAACAAGTCCGATCGCGTCAAGGATAAGGCAGTATTGTTGCCGTTCGCGCAAAAGATCGCCGCCATGCGCGACTTCGCCGCCATCGTGCCCGTGTCCGCCAAGCTGCATTTCCAGCTGGAAGGCTTGCAGAACGAGATCAAGCGTTTCTTGCCGGAAAACCAGCCCATCTTCGGGCCGGATGACATCACGGACCGCAGCGAGAAATTCCTCGCCTCGGAAATCGTGCGCGAAAAGCTGTTCCGCTTCGTCGGCGACGAACTGCCGTACACGAGCACCGTGCTGATCGAGAAATTCGAACAGGAAGGCGATCTGCGCCGCGTGTTTGCCGCCATCCTCGTCGAGCGCGACACGCACAAGTCCATGATCATCGGCAACAAGGGCGCGCGCCTGAAGGAAGTCTCCACCCAGGCCCGCCTGGACATGGAAAAGCTGTTCGGCGGCCCCGTGTACCTGGAGATCTGGGTCAAGGTCAAATCGGGCTGGGCCGACAACGAGGCGGGCTTGCGCGCCTACGGCTACGAGTAATCCGCAACCCGGGGGCGACGCCACACGCATGAGCACCACCACGCCAGCGCAGCCTGATCTCGCGCCAGCTTCACTCGTCGTTCCCGCGTCGGCGGCCATCGCGCCGCCGGCCGCCATTCCCGCATCCGTTCCACCCGCCGCGCCCCGGCGCAGCCGTCCGCCCGCGCGCGACGGCAAGGTCACGGGCCAGCCCGCCTTCGTGCTGCACAGCTATCCGCATAAAGAAACCAGCCTCATCGTCGACGTGTTTACGCGCGAGTACGGCCGCATCGCGCTCGTCGCCAAGGGCGCCAAGCGGCCCCATTCGCAGTTGCGGGGCGTGCTGCAGACCTTCCAGCCTCTGCAGGCGGGCTGGACGGGCAAGTCCGAACTGCGCATCCTGACGGGCGCCGAGTGGGTGGGCGGCATGTTGCCGCTGGAAAAGACCGCCCTGCTGTGCGGCTTTTACCTGAATGAACTGCTGGTGAAACTGCTGGCGCGCGACGACCCGCATCCCGTCCTGTTCGACCACTACGTTGCCACCTTGAATCAACTGGCGCACAATGAACCGCCGCCCATCGTGCTGCGCAAGTTCGAGCGCGCCCTGCTCAAGGAAACGGGCGTGGCGGCCGACCTGACGCGCTGCACTGGCACGCGCCAGGCTGTCGATGCGGGGCAGGTCTACGTGGTCGACCCGGAACGGGGACCGCGCCCGGCGCGCGCCGCCGATGCCTGGCCGAAGATCACGGGCAAGACCTTGCTCGACATGGAGCGCGAAGAATATGGCGATGTGGCCACGCAGGCGCAAAGCAAGCTGCTGATGCGCTTCCTGCTGGCCCATCAGCTGGGGGGCACCACCTTGAACACGCGCCAGATACTGATCGATTTAATGCAGCTGTAGCGGCGCTGTGCCGCGCGACAGCACTTTACGGATACCATCACTATGAGCTTTTTGCAGCCTTCCGGCCCCGTCATCGACCTGGGCGTCAATATCGACCACGTGGCCACCCTGCGCAATGCGCGCGGCACCGCGTATCCGGACCCGATCCGCGCGGCCCTGCTGGCCGAACAGGCGGGCGCCGACGCCATCACCCTGCATTTGCGCGAAGACCGCCGCCACATCAAGGATGCGGACGTGATCGCCATCGCGCCGCAACTGCTCACGCGCATGAACCTGGAAGCGGCCGTGACGCAGGAAATGATCGACTTCGCCTGCCGCATCCGCCCGGCGGACGTGTGCCTGGTGCCGGAAAAGCGCACGGAAGTGACGACCGAAGGCGGCCTGGACGTGGTGCGCTACTTCAAGGAAGTGCAGGCTGCCGTCAAGCAATTGCAGGGCGAGGGCATCCGCGTGAGCCTGTTCATCGATGCGGACGAGCAGCAGATCGCCGCCGCCGCCGAGTTGAAAGCGCCCGTCATCGAGCTGCACACGGGCCGCTATGCGGACAGCGAAGGCGCGGAACAGTTGGCGGAACTGGAGCGCATCAAGGCGGGCGTGCTGTTCGGCGTGGGGCGCGGCCTGAAGGTGAATGCGGGCCACGGCTTGCATTACACCAACGTGCAAGCGATTGCCGCCATCCCGGACATTGCCGAACTGAACATCGGCCACGCCATCGTCGCCCATGCCGTGTTTGTCGGCTGGGAAAACGCCGTGCGCGAAATGAAGGCCATCATGGTGGCCACGCGCCTTGGCAACCGGGCTTGATCATCGACAGCAAGGAGGCAGCATGATCTACGGCATCGGCACCGATATCTGCAAGATTCCCCGCATCGAGGCGGCGCTGGCGCGCCACGGCGAGCGTTTTGCGCAAAAGATACTGGGGCCGCAGGAGCTGGAGAAATTCCGCGCCCGCAGCGCGAAGAACGCCGCGCGCGGCGTGCGCTTCCTTGCCACCCGTTTCGCGGCCAAGGAGGCGTTTTCCAAGGCCATCGGCCTGGGCTTGCGCATGCCGATGACGTGGCCCGCCGCGCAGATGCTGAATCACCCCAGCGGCAAGCCGATGATCGTCTGCAGCGGCGTGCTGGCCGAGTTCATGGAGCAGCACCGGCTGAGCGCGCAAGTGACCATCAGCGATGAAGAAGAATATGCGGTCGCGTTCGTGATCGTGGAGCAAGCAGTGTAACTATGTATAAGTGCGCAATGAGCCAGCAATGACCGAAGCAAGCCCAGAATCTTCCTTGACGGAAACACCGCCCGACCCGCGCGCGCAGGTGCTGGCGACTGTCGCCAAGCTGCCGAACCTGCCCGGCGTGTACCGCTATTTCGACGCCGCCGACAAGGTGCTGTACGTCGGCAAGGCGCGCGACCTGAAAAAGCGCGTGTCCAGTTATTTCCAGAAGAACCTGGCCAGTCCCCGCATCGCCATGATGGTCGAGCGCATCGCGCGCCTGGAAACGACCGTCACGCACAGCGAGGCGGAAGCCCTGATCCTGGAAAACAACCTGATCAAGGCGCTGCAGCCGCGCTACAACATCCTGTTCCGCGATGATAAATCGTATCCCTACCTGAAGATTACCAATGGCGACGCGCCGCGCATGGTGTATTACCGGGGCGCGGTGGACAAGAAGAACCAGTATTTCGGGCCGTTCCCCAGTTCCTGGGCCGTCAAGGAATCGATGCAGATCCTGCAAAAGGTGTTCTTGATCCGCACCTGCGAGGACAGCGTGTACGCCAACCGCACGCGGCCGTGTTTGCTGCACCAGATCGGCCGCTGCAGCGCGCCCTGCGTGGACCTGATCAGCAAGGAAGACTACAAGAACGACGTGGAAAACGCGGCGCGTTTCCTGCGCGGGCGGCAGAGCGAAGTGCTGGCAGACCTGGAAAAGAAGATGCATGCGTTTGCCGCCGAGCTGAAATTCGAGCAGGCCGTGGTGGTGCGCAACCAGATCGCCTCGCTGTCGCGCGTGCTGCACCAGCAGAGCATGGAAACGACGGGCGACGCCGACGTCGACATCATCGCCGTGCTGGTGCAGGGCGGGCGCGCCTGCGTCAACCTGGCCATGGTGCGGGGCGGGCGCCACCTGGGCGACCGCGCGTATTTCCCCAGCCAGCTCAGCGACGCGGCAGCCATCGCCGAAGAAGCCATCGAAGTGGAAGTGCTGGCCGCCTTCCTGGCCCAGCACTACACGGAAAAATTCATTCCCGGCACCCTGATCCTGAACATCGAATTCGACCAGCCGGCCTTGATGGTGGCCTTGATGGAGCAGTGCGGCCACCGCATCAACCTGATCTTCCAGCCGCAGGGGCAGCGCCGCCAGTGGCTTGAGCTGGCGCAAAAGGGCGCCGAGATTTCGCTGGCCCGATTGTTGTCCGAGCAGGGTTCGCAGCAGTCGCGCACGCGGGCGCTGGCCGAGGCGCTGCGCCTGGAAACGGAAGACCTCGACAGCCTGCGCGTGGAGTGTTTCGACATCAGCCACACGCAGGGCGAGGCGACGCAGGCGTCCTGCGTCGTGTTCCACCACCACGCCATGCAGAACGGCGAATACCGCCGCTACAACATCAACGACATCACGCCCGGCGACGATTACGCGGCCATGCGCCAGGTCCTGATGCGTCGCTATGAAAAGGTGGCGAATGGCGACGGCGTGATGCCGGACGTGGTCTTGATCGACGGTGGCAAGGGACAGATCGAGATGGCGCGCCAGGTGTTTGCCGAGCTAGGTCTCGATATCAGCCTGATCGTCGGCGTGGCCAAGGGGGAAGGGCGCAAGGTGGGCCTGGAAACCCTGCTGTTCGTCGATGGCCGCGCGCCGCAGGAACTGGGCAAGGAATCGGCGGCCCTGATGCTGATCGCGCAGATCCGCGACGAGGCGCACCGCTTTGCCATCACGGGCATGCGCGCCAAGCGGGCCAAGACGCGCCAGACCTCGCGCCTGGAAGAGATTGAAGGCATCGGCGCCAAGCGCCGCCAGAAACTGCTGTCGCGCTTTGGCGGCTTGCGCGGCGTGGTCGACGCCAGCGTCGAGGACCTGATGTCGGTGGAGGGCATTTCCACGCAGCTGGCGGAAGAGATTTACAGGCAGTTGCATTAACGAATGTTTGGCCTGGTCCCGCGCTGCCGCAACCGGACTAGGCTAATACCCCGGGGCCATGTAGACTAGTGGCGCTTTCTTCACGCTTTCTTCATGTTCAATTTACCCGTCGGCCGATTGCTTCCCTATGCCTTTTAATATTCCCATCCTCCTGACCTGGCTGCGCGTGGCCCTGATTCCGCTCGTCGTCGGCGTGTTTTACCTGCCGCCGTCGATGCTGCTGCATGGCGACCAGAACCTCGTCGCCACCCTGGTCTTCATTGTTGCGGCCGTGACCGACTGGTTCGATGGCTTCCTCGCGCGGCGCTGGAACCAGACGTCGGCCTTCGGCGCCTTCCTCGACCCCGTGGCCGACAAGCTGATGGTGGCGGGCGCCTTGCTGGTGCTGGTGCAGTTGGACCGGGTCAATGCCGTGCTGGCCTTCATCATCATCGGCCGCGAGATCACGATTTCCGCGCTGCGCGAATGGATGGCGCAGATCGGCGCTTCGAAATCGGTGGCCGTCAGCTCGATCGGCAAGATCAAGACGGCCGCGCAAATGACGGCCATCCCCCTGCTGCTGTACCACGAGGTGATCTTCGGCGCCATCGATACCCACGTATGGGGTGAACGCCTGCTGTGGATCGCCTGCGTGCTGACGGTGTGGTCGATGTTCTATTACTTGCGCCTGGCGTGGCCTCTCATCAAGGAAAAGGCCGGAAATCTGCATTAAGGCCGCTCCGCCTGGCTACTGCGCAGCGCACTCTCGCGTCTCCCTTGCTCGCTGTACCTTCGTACAGCTCCGCTACTCGACACGATATTGCGCTTGCTCGCTACGCTATTCGGAGGACCTTAAGACTGCATTGGCTGCTTTATGCGGAATATTTTGCAAAAGACCAGATATTGCCCGTTGACAGCCCCTGTAATCCCTCTATAATGCTGGCCTGTTGTTGATGACGCGGGAGTAGCTCAGTTGGTAGAGCGCAACCTTGCCAAGGTTGAGGTCGAGAGTTCGAGACTCTTCTCCCGCTCCAGT
>NZ_JBWKUP010000004.1:231655-372341 GCF_059420905.1 Janthinobacterium sp. GW821-FHT03C08
AGTAGCTCAGTTGGTAGAGCGCAACCTTGCCAAGGTTGAGGTCGAGAGTTCGAGACTCTTCTCCCGCTCCAGTTTTCAAGATGGGCCGCAAGGCGCATCCAAGCAGTTCCTCTGGCGAGGTAGCAAAGAGGTTATGCAGCGGCCTGCAAAGCCGTTTAGACGGGTTCGATTCCCGTCCTCGCCTCCAGATGTCATGCGCACGTATCACGCGCAGAAAAAAAAGCCCACTTCGGTGGGCTTTTTTTTGCCATGAGGCCATGGGCGGCGCGGGCTTTGCGCTGCGCCCATGACGGCGAGATGATCACCCTCCGGTTATTTAATTCACCGGGCCTGCCGCAGGCAGTCGCACATTAATTAATTAATTAATTAAACGATTTGGCTTTATTTAATTAACCGGGCAGTGATCAGCCGACAGTAACCTGTGGATCCCAATAAAAATAACCATACAGGCTTTGCGTCTGGCCATCGTCATTCAGGCTATATACGGCAATATAAACGTAGAAATTTTCCGTGCCGGACCTGGCTACCTGTGCCGAAAAATTGGAGAAATTACGGGATTGCTGTACTGCCGGCAAACCGTTGGATGAATCCGAATTCGGCATGACCGCATTCCTGCGGGTGAGGGTATTGGTAACAAAGGAATTGAATACCTTGTCGCCCTTCCAGTAATTGATGCCATACACGATGACTGCCGAATCGGCGTTGTCGTAGATGGACGTGCCGGTGAACGAGACATAGTCGCCCACGTTGGCCCTGAAGCTCAGGTCGGCGGAACCCTGGCCGCTGTTGATGCCGCGCGGGTCGGTGGCGATCATGTACTGGCTCGTATGCGCCAGGCCCACGGGCTTGGTCTGGTCCGGACTCGTCTGGCGGGGATTCTGGGCCATGATCAAATCGGTGTCGATGACAACAAGGATGTTGATAGTCTCATTACTGGCTAGCAATTGTGCGTCGGACATGATTCCTCCTGATTTTTCCTACTCGTATGGCTTTTCGGATACGCCCCGTTTTTTAATGTGGTGAGCAGTCTCCACCGCTGCTGTACAGAATAATGAAGAAAATCGCATAAATACTCTCCAATTGAAACGGGGTATTATATTTTAAATATTTAATTAATAATGTTTTTATTTTATAAATATTATAATCGGAAATAATATCTCCTGCGCCAGGCGGGTAATGACGGCGCGGCTGCAAGCCTGGGCTGTTTTCATTCCATGCTGTCGTGTATTATTCTTCGCATTCTTTTCTGGAGGCTGGCCACATCATGTCCGATGCATTTCCCCAAGCGGTCGATACTTGCCGGCCCCCGATCCGCCTGCGCGCCGTCGAGCGGCTCGCGATACGTGAACTGGTGAAGGGCGATAATGCCTTCATGCTCGATGCGGCACGGGCGGGGCAGGACATCGACCGGCTGGCGCGCGAGCGCGGGGTGCAGATCGACCAGTTCATGGCCACCCTGGATGCGGCGCAGGCGGCGGCGTTCTCGGCCATGTATGTGGAGGAAGTGCTGGCCCAGGCCAGCGTCGCGGCGCAGGCCCAGGCGCAAACCCGGCGCGCCGACGAGGCGGACCTGCGGCTGGCCATGCAGGAACTGGCGGCGCGGCGGCAGCGTGCCCTGATGCGCGCCGCGACGGGCGTGATCGTGCTGTGCATCCTCGCTGGCCTGGCCGCGTTTTGGGTGACGCGGCGCTAAGGGGCGGAACGGCGCGCGCAGGCGCGCAATAATATAATGTGAATTTCAGGAAATTACCGCGATGCCGTGACGGGCAGGCGGATGTCGAGTGATAAGGTGGTTATGCAGTCCAGGGAACAAGAGCAGTTATTGCAACAAAGCCAGGCGGGCTTCGACGCCTACTATGACGCGCTGGGCGCGGCGCTGGTGAATTTTGTCGAGCGCCTGGGCATCCAGCCCGCGCACGAGGTGTTGACGAACGCGGCCGAATACCTGCCGTACATCGATGCGGCCATGCGCACCATCGTCATCCGCGATGAAAGCTGGCAATGGGTGAAAACCATGCTGGGCTATTTTATCGGCGAATATTTCGTGCAGGGCCACGCGGGCTGCTGGTACGTGGAAACGCGGCCCGAGTCGCCGTATTTCTGCCGCTACATGGTGGGCGGCTTCGAGCATGGTTTGCCGGCGGACGCCGCCATCGATCCGGAGGCGCTGGCGCTGGCATTCCTGGGGCAATCCGTGCCGCGCGAGCTGGCGACACTGATGGCCGATGCTCAGGCCAGGCTGGCTTGATGCCGCGCGGCAGCAGGTGCCACACGGCTTGCTGCACCTGCTGGCAAGGCGGATGTAAGACGTGACTTAAAACTCTTCCCAGTCGCCATCGGCAGGTGCGGCCACCTTGCCGCTCTTGCGCGTCACGGGCAGGCGCAGGGCCGGGGCCGCTGGCTTGCGCACGGGCGCGGCCGGGGCTGCCGGCGCGGCGCGCTGCGGCGTCCTGGCGCTGAAGCGGTCGGTCGCCGCCGCGTTCGCATCGAGGCGGAAGACGCTGACGACCTGCGCCAGTTCGCTGGCCTGCTCCTGCATCGCTTCGGCCGCTGCCGACGCTTCTTCCACCAGGGCCGCATTTTGCTGCGTCACCTGGTCCATTTCGGAAATGGCCTGGTTGACTTGCTCGATGCCGGCGCTCTGTTCTTCGCTGGCGTTGCTGATCTCGCTCATGATGGACGTGACGAAGCCGATGCTTTGCACGATTTCTTCCATCGTCTTGCCCGCCTTGTCGACCAGGTCCGTGCCCACGTCGACCTTTTGCACGGAGTCGTCGATCAAGCCCTTGATTTCCTTGGCTGCCGCTGCCGAGCGCTGCGCCAGGTTGCGCACTTCCGTGGCCACGACGGCAAAGCCGCGGCCCTGTTCGCCTGCGCGCGCCGCTTCCACGGCCGCGTTCAGGGCCAGGATGTTGGTCTGGAAAGCGATGCCGTCGATGACAGAGATAATATCGACGATTTTCTTCGACGAGGTATTGATCTCGCCCATGGTGGCCACGACTTCGGCCACCACGGCGCCGCCGCGGCTGGCGATGCCGGCCGCGTCGCCGGCCAGTTTATTGGCCTGGCGCGCATTGTCCGCATTCTGCTTCACGGTACTGGTCAGCTCTTCCATCGACGATGCCGTCTCTTCCAGCGAACTGGCCTGCTGTTCCGTGCGCGACGACAAATCCTGGTTGCCGGCGGCGATTTCCGCGGACGCCGTGGCGATGGTGTCGGTGCCGCTGCGCACCTGGCCGACGATGCCCACCAGGCTGTCGTTCATGGTTTTCAGGGCGTGCATGAGCTGGCCTGTTTCATCGCGGTTCTGCACCGTGATGTTGCTGCTCAGGTCGCCAGCGGCCACGGTTTCCGCCACTTTCACGGCGTCACGGATGGGGCCGGTGATCGAACGCGTGATCCACCAGGCAAAGCCGATGCCCAGTAGCACGGCGGCCACGCCCATGATGATGAGGAAGAGGCGCGTGCTGCTGTAGGCCTCGATGATGCTGGCGCCGACGCCGTCGGCCGCCTTGATCTGCATCTCGGCAAAGCGCTTCACTTCGGCCAGGTAGGCCACGGTGATGGGCGCGACTTCCTTCTCGAACACTTCCTTGGCGCCGGCCACGTCGCCGTCGGCCTTCATCTTGAAGGCGCGGCCGCGCGTCGTCACGTAATCCGTGCGCACCTTGCGCACCACCTTGAACTGCTCGATCACGCCAGGGTTGCGCAGGGAGGCGACGATGTCGTCCTGCAATTTGCTGGAACGCTCCGCGTCAACCTTCAGGTCATCCTCGATCTTCGCGCGCACGGCGGGATCGGTGATTTCGAACGAGGCCACGCCGCGCACGCTGTTCAGTTCAATGATCTTCGACCATTCGGCCACCATGCGCTGGTTCTTGATGCTGGTATTGATGAGGCGGTAGGTCAGGTCGCTGGCCGTTTGCATGCGCACGAGGGCGGTGACGGTCAAGGCGGCCAGCAACAGCAATACGACAGCAAAGCCGACGCCAAGGCGGCTGCCGATGTTCAGGTTTTTCATGTAATTCCTAACAGTTTAATAGTCATGATCGCCGCCGCCAGCAGGGGCGGACAGGCGCCGCAAGGCGCAGGGGATCGGGGTCTTCGGGTGCCGCACGATGGCTGTGCGGCGCGCTGCGCAAGGCGCGGCGATGGAGGTGTAGCAAGGGTGTGGCGACGTGGGATGCCGCTGACCAACAAGCCGCAAGTATAGCATTGACGTACGGAAATAGTTTTTCAAAGCAATTTTAAGTATTTTTTGCTATTGATTTCCTGTTGCTTTTTTACGTCAAGTACCCGCTGCATAAGTACTATCACTTACATTTTGCCTTACGCGGCGGCCGCCTGACTGATAAAATACTAATGATAATCATTCGTATTTCAATATCAACAGGGAATTGTATGCCGCAACGCCGCACGCCAGGATTCACACCGATCACTCTCGCCGTCCTCGGCGCCTGCTCCGCTATCTCCTTCGGCGCCGCGCCCCTGGCGGCCTGGGCGCAGGAGAGCCTGCCCGCCGTCACCGTGACGGCGTCGAAGGACCAGAATGCGTACGTGGCCGGCACCTCCGCCAGCGGCACCAAGACGGAAATGGCGCTGCGCGACGTGCCGCAGACGATCAACGTGGTGCCCGCCGCCGTCATCCGCGACCAGCACGCCATGTCGGTGCAGGACATCATGAAGAACATCCCCGGCGTGGGCCTGTCCACGGGCGACGGCCAGCGCGACCAGGTGTTCATCCGCGGCTTCACGGCCATCGGCGACCAGTTCGTCGACGGCTTCCGCGATGACGCGCTGTACTTCCGCGACCTGTCGAACGTGGAACGCCTGGAAGTGATCAAGGGACCGGCCGCCGTGCTGTACGGCCGCGGTTCCTCGGGCGGCCTGGTCAACCGCATCACGAAGAAGCCGGGTATCGATATCACGGACGTGGCCCTGAGCCTGAACAACACGGCAGGGCGCCGCGGCGAGGTCGACGTGGGCCGCGTGGGCGAGACGGTGGACTGGCGCTTCACGGGTGCGCGCGAATTGTCGGACAGCTACCGCGACCAGCAATTCATCAACCGCACGGCGCTGGCGCCCTCCGTGGCTATCCGCCTGTCCAGTGCCACCAGGCTGCTGCTGCAGGGCGACTACCTGGAAGACCGCCGCCTGACGGACTTCGGCATTCCTTCCTACCAGGGCCGTCCCGTGGCCGTCGATGCGGGCACCTATTACGGCGCGGCGAATGCGCGCGATGCGGACTTCAGCCAGTCGCGCGTCGTATCCACGGCGGCCACCCTGACGCACAAGTTCAGCGATACCTTGTCGCTGCGCAATGCCTTCCGCTACTACGACTACCACCTGGACCGCAACAACACGAATATTGCCGGCAACGTCAATGAAGTCAAGGGTACGATGAGCCTGGGACACGCCAAGCTCAACCGCGACGAGAGCGGCTGGTTCAACCAGACGGAGCTGACGCAAAAGCTGCTCACGGGCAGTGTCCGCCACGAAGTGCTGTATGGCGCCGAGTTCGGCAAGCAGAACAAGGATGCCGCCAGCTGGGCCTCGACCGTGGTGGCGACGAACGTATCCATCTTCAATCCCGTGCTGCCCGTCGTCGACCGCAGCAAGCTGGGCGCGCGCAGCGACACCTTCGGCACCTATGACACGGCGGCCGCCTACGTGCAGGATGCCATCAGCTTCAGCGACGAGTGGAAGGCGCTGGCCGGCCTGCGCTACGACCGCTACAAGCAGCAGTCGCGCCTGGCCAATGCGCTTGGTGTGACGACGGCCGACCTGTCGCGCACGGATTCGGCCTACAGCCCCCGTGCCGGCCTCGTCTGGCAACCGGGCGCGGCGCAGTCGTACTACGCGTCCTGGAGCCGCTCGTTCCAGCCCAGCGGCGAGAACTTCGCCCTGGCCGCCAACAATGCGGACCTGGCGCCGGAAACCACGCGCAACACGGAAGTGGGCGCCAAGTATGACTTGTGGGGCGGCCGCGCCAACGCCACCGTGTCGCTGTTCCGCCTCGAGCGCGACAACATCAAGACGAGCGACCCGATCACGAACCGCATCGTGCCTGTCGGCACGCAGCGCACGGACGGCCTGGAGCTGACCTTCAATGCGGACTTGCACGATGGCTGGAAAATGATGGCCGGCTACGCCTGGCTGGACGCCACCATCACCGACTCCATTGCCGTCGACAAGAGCGTCAACGTGCCGGGCACGACGACGGCCAGTGCCGTTGCCGTGAAAGGCAAGCGCGCCACCTTGACCTCGCGCAACACGGCCAACCTGTGGCTGACGAAGGACCTGGGCCACGGCTACACCGTGGGCGGCGGCGCGAATGCCGTCGGCAGCCGCTACGCCAATCCGGGCAATACGGTGGTGCTGCCCGGCTACGTGACGGCCGACGCCATGGCCGCGTACCGCACGGGCCGCTATGAAGTGCAGCTGAACGTCAACAACATCGGCGACGCGCGCTACATCGTCTCGGGCCACGGTTCCAGCCCGAACCTGAGCTTGCCTGGCGCGCCGCGCAATGTGGCGCTGACCTTGCGCTACAGCCTGTAATCTGTCCTTGTTGCCAGTCTCCCCCAACCCGCTCGCGAGCGGGTTTTTTCATGGGTGGCTAGCGATGTGCAAGCGTGCCGGGCAGGCTGGCATTGTTTAGAGGGAACGTTCGGTATCGTCAAATTAATATTGACTAAAGGCAATTTTTTCCAGCGTGCTAAGCCTTGTCCGGGTTTGAGGGGTAAAATGGCATCATACGGCACAGGCATGGTGCTTATATCTTGGTGATATGACACGACAACGACGCCGTATGACTTTTTATTTACTCACATCATAGAGGCCTGATATGGTTCAGATGTCCAGGCGCCAGTTCCTCCGGGTAACTGGCGCGACCATTGCCGGTTCCAGCCTCGCCCTGCTCGGTTTCGCACCGGGCCAGGCGATGGCGGAAGTGCGGCAATACAAGCTGTCTCGCACGACCGAGACACGCAATACCTGTCCCTACTGCTCCGTAGGATGCGGCGTTTTGCTGTATGGACTGGGCGACGGCGCGAAAAATGCCGTTTCCAGCATCATCCACGTGGAAGGCGATGCCGATCACCCGGTCAACCGCGGCACCCTGTGCCCGAAAGGCGCCAGCCTGATCGACTTCATCCACAGCCCCAACCGCCTGAAAGTGCCCGAGTACCGCGCACCGGGCGGCACGGAATGGCAGCCGATCTCCTGGGACGTGGCGCTCGACAAGATCGCGCGCCTGATGAAGGATGACCGTGACGCCAACCTGATCGAAAAGAATGCCGACGGCAAGACCGTCAACCGCTGGCTCTCCACCGGCATGCTGGCCGCGTCCGCCGGCAGCAACGAGGTCGGGTATCTGACCCACAAGACAGTGCGCAGCATGGGGATGCTGACCTTTGATAATCAGGCGCGTGTATGACACGGACCGACGGTGGCAGGTCTTGCCCCGACGTTTGGCCGTGGCGCGATGACGAATCATTGGGTCGATATCAAGAATGCCGACGTGATCCTGGTCATGGGCGGCAATGCAGCAGAAGCACATCCTTGCGGATTCAAATGGGTAACGGAAGCGAAGGCGCATAACAAGGCCAAGCTGATCGTTGTCGATCCGCGTTTTACCCGTACCGCATCCGTGGCAGATTACTACTGCGCCACGCGTACCGGCACGGACATCGTCTTCCTCGGCGCGATCATCAATTATCTGCTGACGAACGACAAGATCCAGCATGAGTACGTGCGCAACTACACGGACATGTCCTTCATCGTGCGCGAAGACTATGCGTTCGAGGACGGCCTGTTCTCGGGTTTCGACAAGGAAAAAGGCAAGTACGCCAACAAGAGCACCTGGGATTACGAGATCGGCGACGACGGCTACGCCAAGGTCGACCCGACCATGGAACACCCGCGCTGCGTCTACCAGATGATGAAGAAGCACTACGCGCGCTACACGACCGAGATGGTCGAGCGCACGTGCGGCGTGTCGCCCGACAAGTTCCACAAGGTGGCGGAAGCTTTGGCTTCGACGGCCGTGCCGGGACGCGCCGGCACCATCCTGTATGCGCTGGGCTGGACGCACCATTCGACGGGCGCGCAGACCATCCGCACGGGCGCCATGGTGCAGTTGCTGCTGGGTAATATGGGTATCGCCGGCGGCGGCATGAACGCCTTGCGCGGCCACTCGAACATCCAGGGCCTGACCGACCTGGGCCTGATGTCGAACCTGTTGCCGGGCTATATGACCCTGCCGAACGAGGGCGAGCAGGACTTCGACGCCTACATCGCCGCGCGCGCCACCAAGCCGCTGCGGCCGAACCAGCTCAGCTACTGGAGCAACTACCGCAAGTTCCACGTCAGCTTCATGAAAACGTGGTGGGGCGACTTTGCCACGGCGGAGAACAACTACGCCTACGACTACCTGCCCAAGCTGGACAAGCCGTATGACTTGATGCAAGCCATCGAGAACATGCACCAAGGCAAGATGACGGGCTATATCTGCCAGGGCTTCAACGTCATCGCCTCCGCGCCGAACAAGCAGAAGGTCACGGAAGCGCTGTCGAAGCTGAAGTTCCTCGTCATCATGGACCCGCTGGCCGTGGAAACGGGCGAATTCTGGCGTCCGCACGGCGAGTTCCACGAAGTCGATCCCACCAAGATCATGACGGAAGTGTTCCGCCTGCCGACCAGCTGCTTCGCCGAAGAGCGCGGTTCGCTGGTGAGTTCCTCGCGCGTCCTGCAGTGGCACTGGCAGGCGGCCGAGCCGCCGGGCCAGGCGCGCAGCGACCTCGAGATCATGTCGGGCCTGTTCCTGCGCATGCGCAGCATGTACCAGAAAGAGGGCGGCAAGTTCCCCGATCCTATCCTCAACCTGACGTGGAATTATGCGCAGCCGCATAACCCTCAGCCGGAAGAGATCGCCCGTGAATTCAACGGCCGCGCGCTGGCGGACCTGTACGATCCCAAGGATCCGACCAAGCTGCTGGTAAAGAAGGGTGAACAGCTGGCGTCGTTCGCGCAGCTGCGCGACGATGGCACGACCACCAGCGGCTGCTGGATCTTTGCCGGCAGCTGGACGCAGGCGGGCAACCAGATGGGCCGCCGCGACAACAGCGACCCGACGGGCATCGGCCAGACTCTGGGCTGGGCCTGGGCATGGCCGGCCAACCGCCGCGTGCTGTACAACCGCGCCTCGTGCGACCTGAAGGGCAAGGCCTTCGACCCGACGCGCAAGCTGATCGAGTGGAATGGCACCAACTGGAGCGGGGCCGACATTCCCGACTTCAAGGTCGACGAACCGCCGGAAAACGGCATGGGGCCATTCATCATGCTGGGCGAGGGCGTGGCGCGCTTCTTTGCGCGTGGCGCCATGGCCGAAGGGCCGTTCCCCGAGCATTACGAGCCGTTCGAGAACCCGCTGGGCTACAACCCCATGCATCCGAAAAACCCGCAGGCGACCAGCAATCCGGGCGCGCGCGTGTTTGCCGATGACCGCAAGCAATTCGGCACGCATGAGGAATACCCGCACGTGGCGACCAGCTACCGTTTGACCGAGCATTTCCATTACTGGACCAAGCATGCACGCCTGAATGCCATCATCCAGCCGGAACAGTTCGTGGAAATCGGCGAAGAGCTGGCGGCCAGTATCGGCGTCGTTGCCGGCGGCAAGGTGCGGGTCAGTTCCAAGCGGGGCCACATCATCGCCAAGGCCGTTGTCACCAAGCGCATCAAGGCCCTGAAGATCGAGGGCAAGCAGGTGCATACCGTGGGCCTGCCGCTGCACTGGGGCTTCACGGGGGTGGCCAAGCCGGGGTATCTGATCAATTCCCTGACACCGGGCGTGGGGGATGCGAATTCGCAGACACCGGAATTCAAGTCCTTCCTCGTGAAGGTGGAAAAAGCATGATGGGAGATCGATAATGGCACTGCAATCCTTAGATATCCGGCGCCTGTCCGCCACCACCGTCACGCCGCCGCAGGCGCGCACGCCGGTGACGGGCACCGTGGCCAAGCTGATCGATGTGTCGAAATGCATCGGCTGCAAGGCTTGCCAGACGGCGTGCATGGAGTGGAACGACCTGCGCGACGAGGTCGGTGAAAACAACGGCACCTACAACAACCCGACGGACCTGACGCCGCAATCGTGGACGGTGATGCGTTTTGCCGAACATGAAAGCAATGACGGCAACCTCGAGTGGCTGATCCGCAAGGATGGCTGCATGCACTGCGAGGACCCGGGCTGCCTGAAGGCCTGTCCGGCGCCGGGCGCCATCGTGCAGTACACGAACGGCATCGTGGATTTCCACCAGGAAAACTGCATCGGCTGCGGCTACTGCGTAGCCGGCTGTCCTTTCGACGTGCCCCGCATTTCGAAAAAGGACGACCGCGCCTACAAGTGCACGCTCTGCTCGGACCGCGTCGCCGTGGGCCAGGAACCGGCCTGCGTGAAGACCTGCCCGACGGGCGCCATCGTCTTCGGCACCAAGGAAGACATGAAGGTGCATGCGGAAGAACGCATCGTCGACCTGAAGTCGCGCGGTTTCGAGAACGCGGGCCTGTACGATCCGCTGGGCGTGGGCGGCACGCACGTGATGTACGTGCTGCACCATGCCGACAAGCCGCGCCTGTATTCCAACCTGCCCGACAAGCCGAGCATCAGCCTGATGGTGGGCTTCTGGAAGGGCTGGGCCAAGCCGCTGGCCGTCGCCGGCATGGCGGCCACGGCCCTGGCGGGCCTGTTCCACTACACGCGGGTCGGTCCGAACGAAGTGAGCAAGGATGAGGAACGCGACGCCCTGGACGAGGCCGAGCGCATCAAGGAGGGTCAGCATGAATCATCATGAACAGCACGGTGAGCGTCACGACAAGCTGCGCGACAAGGATGGCAACCCGCTGATCCAGCGCTACAACCCCAACGAGCGCACGAATCACTGGGTCACCGCCATCACCTTCGTCATGCTGGCCCTGTCCGGCCTGGCCATGTTCCATCCGTCGATGGCGTGGCTGGCCAACCTGTTCGGCGGCGGCCAATGGACGCGCATCCTGCATCCGTTCGCCGGCCTGGTGATGTTTGTCTCGTTCGCGATCCTCGTGGTGCGCTTCTGGCACCACAACAAGTTCGAGGACGCCGACAAGCAGTGGCTGAAACAGATGGATGACGTGCTCAATAACCGCGAGGAAAAGCTGCCGAAGATCGGCAAGTACAATGCCGGCCAGAAGCTGCTGTTCTTCGTGCTGCTGGCATGCATGCTGGGCCTGCTGGTCTCGGGCATCGTGATCTGGCGCGCGTATTTCGCGTTCTATTTCCCGATCCCCGTCATCCGCGCGGCCGCCCTGCTGCACGCCGTGTGTGCCTTCGGCATCATCTGCGCCATCATCGTGCACATCTATGCGGCCCTGTGGGTCAAGGGCTCGATCGGCGCCATGGTGCGCGGCACCGTCACCTACGGCTGGGCGCGCAAGCACCATCCGAAGTGGTTTGAAGCGGTGATTCGCAACGGCAAGGATTAAGCTGCCGTCAGCGACACCCTGCTGCAAGAGCCGGGGCCGGTCCCACAGGATCGGCCCCTTTCTCTTTATCGTTTAGAATACTTTTACAGCACAGCCAACTCCGCTGGCTCTGCTTTGTTTTTTGGATGGGAAAACTCCATTGGTACAACGCATACTCCAGCCAGGCGAAATCGAAGGCCTGGACCATAACGCGATTCCGCGCCTGCTGCTGCCGCAGCCTGGCAGCCTGTTTACGGCGCGCGCCTTGCGCCTGCGTGAATTGGCGCAGGGCAAGATCAAGGGCATCCCCGTTGATGCGGGCATGCAGGGTTACCTGGTGCTGATGGCCGCGCTGGCCGATGCGCAGGCGGCCGTGGTCGCCAAGCTGGCGCCCGACGCCGTGCCCGTGGCCGACGCCGAGGTATTGCGCCGCGCCATCGCCCACCGCATGCCGGTGCTGCCCGTCAACGGCGCCCGTCCGCCCATCTGGCGCGACATCTTTTCCAGCCTGCTCGACGAGCTGGCCGCCACGGCGGCCAGCCAGCCGGCCCTGTCCGGCGGCCTGACGCAGGTGCTGGCCCAGCTGCGCGCGCTCGACGCGCCGGCGCTCGATGCCTGCGCCGATGCCGTGCTCGACGAGAACGGCGACAACCTGAACCCCATGCATGCGCCGTTCGTCGCCGCCGCCCTGCAGGTGCTGTGGTCGACGTCGGCCAGCCAGCTGCGCGCCACGCGCGTGCCGGACCTGGAGACGGGCACCCTGTGCCCCGTCTGCGGCTCGCACCCCGTCGCCAGCGTGATCCGCATCGGCGGCCAGTCGCAGGGCTACCGCTACCTGCACTGCGGCATCTGCGAAAGCGAATGGCACATGGTGCGCGTGAAATGTTCGACCTGCGAACAGAATGGCAAGATCGCCTACCAGGGCCTGGACGCGGCCGAGGCGGCACCGTTCGACCCCGTCACGGCCAAGGACGACAAGTTGCCGAACAAGGCGAACGACCCGAAGAAGGTGGCGCGCGCGGAAACCTGCGACGACTGTCATACCTACCGCAAGGTTTTCAACCAGGAACACGATTACAACGTCGAGCCGCTGGCCGACGACCTGGCCAGCCTGATGCTCGACCTGCTGGTGGGCGAGGCGGGCTACCAGCGCGCCAGCGGCAATCCGCTGCTGTGGCTGGGAAAGGGCGAGGGCCAGCAGCCATGACGACGGGGCAGACCGTGCGCCTGCCGTCGGTGGACCGCATCCTCGCCGATGCGGCTTGCCAGGCACTCGTGGCCGAATATGGCCGCGTGCAGACGCTGGCCTGCGCCCGTGCCGCGCTGGCCGAGCTGCGCGCGGCCATGCTGGCGGGGGTCGGTACATCGGGCGAGGAGGGCGCATCGATTGCCGCCATCGTCGCGCAGATGGACGAACGCCTGCAGGCGCAGTCGCGCTCGCACTTGCGCGCCGTCTTCAACCTGACGGGCACGGTGCTGCACACCAACCTGGGCCGGGCCTTGCTGCCCGACGCGGCCGTGCAAGCCGTGGTGGAAGCCCTGCAATGGCCGATGAACCTGGAATTCGACCTGGACACGGGCAAGCGGGGCGACCGCGACGACCTCGTCGAGGAATTGCTGCGCGAACTGACGGGCGCAGAGGCGGCCACCATCGTCAACAACAACGCGGCCGCCGTGCTGCTGATGTTGAATACCCTGGCGCAGGGCAAGGAGGTGGTCGTGTCGCGCGGGGAACTGGTGGAAATCGGCGGTGCCTTCCGCATCCCCGACGTGATGACGCGCGCCGGCGCCGTGCTGCGCGAAGTGGGTAGCACCAACCGCACGCACCTGGCCGACTACGCCAACGGCGTCAATGAACATACGGCGCTGCTGATGAAGGTCCATTGCAGCAATTACGCCATCACGGGTTTCACGAAGAGCGTGGAACTGGACGCCCTCGTGCCGCTGGCCGCGCAACATGCGATTCCCACGGCCGTGGACCTGGGCAGTGGTACCCTGGTCGACCTGGCCCAGTTTGGCTTGCCGCATGAAACGACGGTGCGCGAGACCATCGCGGCGGGCGCCGACCTGGTGACCTTCAGCGGCGACAAGCTGCTGGGCGGTCCGCAGTGCGGCGTCATCGTCGGGCGCGCCGACCTGATCGCGAAGATCAAGCGCAATCCCCTGAAACGCGCGCTGCGCGTGGGCAAGCTGACCCTGGCCGCCCTGGAACCGGTGCTGCAGCTGTACCGCGCGCCGGACCTGCTGGCCGGGCGCCTGACCACCTTGCGCCTGCTGACGCGTCCCGCCGCCGCCATGCGCGGGCAGGCCGAAGAGCTGCTGCCGCAATTGCAGCTGGCGCTGGGCGCGGCGTACGCCGTCACGGCCGAAGCCATGCGCAGCCAGATCGGCAGCGGCGCCTTGCCCGTCGACCAGCTGCCCAGCTTTGGCCTGGCCATCCGCAGCGTCCCCGGCTCGCGCCTGAGCAACCCGCTGGGCGTGCTGGAGCAACGCCTGCGCGCCTTGCCGCGGCCCGTGATCGGCCGCATCGGCCAGGATGCGCTGTGGCTGGACCTGCGCTGCCTGGAAGGACCCCATGAAGCGGCCTTCATCGCGCAGCTGGCCGGGTTGTCCGCATGATCGTCGGCACCGCAGGCCATATCGACCATGGCAAGACGACGCTCACGCGCGCGCTGACGGGCGTGCACACGGACCGCCTGAAGGAAGAGCAGGCGCGCGGCATTTCCATCGAACTGGGCTACGCCTACCTGCCGCTGGCCGATGGCACGGTGCTGGGCGTGATCGACGTGCCGGGCCACGAAAAATTCATCCGCACCATGGCTTCCGGCGTGACGGGCATCGACTTCGCCCTGCTGGTGGTGGCGACCGACGATGGCGTCATGCCGCAGACGCAGGAGCACCTGGCCATCTTGCAGCTGCTGGGCGTGACGCGCGGCGCCGTGGCGCTGACCAAGATCGACCGCGCCGACAGCGCCCGCGTGGCGCAGGTGGAGGCGGACATCGAAGCGCTGCTGGCCGGCACGCCGCTGGCGGGCAGCCCCATCTTCCCCACGGCGGCCAGCCAGGACAACGATCCCGGCGTGGCGGCCCTGCTGGCGCACCTGGCGCAAGTGGCGCGCAGCCTGCCGCGGCGCGACGAGCGGCGCCTGTTCCGCCTCGGCGTGGACCGCGTGTTCACCCTGACGGGGCAGGGCACCATCGTCACCGGCACGGCGCTGGCGGGCATGGCGCACGTGGGCGACGCCCTGCAGCTGGCGCCCGGCGGCGGGCAGGCGCGGGTGCGCAGCATCCATGCGCAGAACCGCGCGGCCGAGACGGGCATGGCGGGCCAGCGCCTGGCGCTGAACCTGGCCGGCATCGACCGCGAACGCATCGAGCGGGGCAACTGGATCGTCGCGCCCGCGCTGGCGCAGTGTTCCGAGCGCCTCGACGTGGAACTGACCCTGCTGCCCGACGCCGGGGTGCAGCTGAAAGCCTGGTCGCCGCTGCACGTGCACCTGGGCGCGGCGCACCAGCTGGCGCGCGCCGTCATGCTCGATGGCGAGACGCTCTCGCCGGGACAGACGGGTAGGGTGCAGCTGGTATTCGACGCCCCCATGCACGGCGTGCCGGGCGACCGCTTCGTCGTGCGCAATGCGCAGGCCACGCAGACGGTGGGCGGCGGCATGGTGCTCGATCCGTTCGGTCCGGCGCGCAAGCGCCGCAGCCCGGCCAGGCTGGCCTGGCTCGATGCGCTGGCCGCATTCGTCGCGCACGGCGACTATGCGGCCCTGCTGGCGCAAAGCCCGCTGGGCCTGCGCGAGTCCCTGCTGGTGCGCCTGTCGCTGTTGCCGGCCCAGGCCATGGCGCTGCCGCCCGACACGCGGCGCATCGTCCTGCGCGCCAACGATGCGCTGCTGTTGGCGCCCGCGGCGCAGGCAGCACTGGAGGACAGAGTGCTGGCCGCATTGGCAGCCTTCCATGCGCGCGCCCCCGACGAGGCGGGGCCGGAACTGTGGCGCCTGAAGCGCATCGTCGACGCGGAGATGGAAGACGCGCTGTGGAGCCATCTGGTGGACGCCCTGCTGGCGCAAGGCGCCGTGCAGGCGCGCGGCGCCAGCCTGCACCTGCCGACGCACAGCGTGGAGCTGACGCCGCAGGAACAGGCCGTGGCCGAGCCGATGCTGGCGGCGCTGCTGCAGGGACGCTTCGATCCGCCGTGGACGCGCGACCTGGCGCGCGACTTCGGCCTGGCCGAGGAGGAAACCCGCAGGCTGCTGCGCAAACTGGTCAAGGCGGGGCAGATCAGCCAGGTGGTGCACGACCTGTTCTACCACCCGGCCGCGCTGGCCGAGCTGGCGCAGCTGGCGCGCGAACTGGCGCGCAAGGCGGAAGAGGAAGCGGGCTTGCCGGCGGGCGGTGGCGCCGTCGGCGCGGCCACCTTCCGCGACGCCAGCGGCCTGGGCCGCAAGCGGGCGATCCAGGTTCTGGAATTCTTTGACCGCGTCGGTTATACTCGCCGTGTTGGCAATGGGCATTTATTGCGCCCGCAAGCACTGTGGACCTACAGCCCGGCCTTGCCCAGCAGCTAGCTCAAGTACCGCGGAAAGCACACTCATCCGGTGATGTGGCCGGGCTTCAAACCCGGTGGAGGGCGTCAGACGTTCTCCCGTAGGTTCGACTCCTACTGTTTTCCGCCAGTTATTTTTTTCTTGCCATCTCCCCCTCGCATTTTCTTCCCCGGCGTTGGCCTCGAGCCACGTTACGGAGAAATAATGGTTTAATTGATAACTTTCGAGGAGGGCTGGCGGAGGCGGTGGTACCATCCTGCAAGTGGCAGGGACGTGTATCCCCTGTAGTAGAAGAAGGCAAGGATGAAACAAGCAAGCATGGCATGGCTGCTGGCGGCGTTATTGCTGCCTTTGGCGGCCGGCGCGCAGGGCGTGCGCATCGTCGGCGAGCATTTGCCGCCATCGAGCATGATGGAAGGCAATGTCGTTGTCGGACGGGAAACCATGAAGGTGCGTGAGATCATGGCGCGCGCCGGCATCGGCTATGCCATCGAGCTGCTGCCGTGGAAGCGCGCGTATGCGCAGGCGTTGCGCGAGCCTGACACCTGCATCTTTTCCACCTCGCGCACGCAGGAGCGCGAAGCCCTGTTCCGCTGGATCGGCCCCCTCAACGAAGCCGAATGGGTGCTGTATGGCCTGGCGGAGCGGCGCCTGGCGCTGCGCACGCTGGATGACGCGCGTGGCCTCGTCATCGGCACGGTGCTGGGCGACGCGCGCGACGATTATCTGCGCCAGCGGGGCCTGAACGTGGCGCCCGTGACCCAGGAATGGCTCAATCCGCAAAAGCTGCTGCTCGGGCGCATCGACCTGTGGGCCGTCGGCATGGCGGTGGGCAGCAAGCCTTTTCTTGGCAAGGAATGGGAAGGCAAGGTGGTGCCGCTCTTGACCTTCAACCGCGTGCAGACTTACCTGGCCTGCAACAAGCAGCTGCCCGAGGCGCAGGCGGCGGCCATGCAGCGCGCGGCAGCAGCCATGCGCCGCGACGGCAGCATGGCGCGCGAACAGCTGCGCTGATTCAGCGCAGCGACTTAGCTTTCCAGCCACTGGCGCACGCAGTTGCGCCCCTCGCGCTTGGCCTGGTACAGGGCCTGGTCGGCGTGGCTGTAGGCCGTTTCGAAGGCCGTGCCGGCGCGGTTCCAGCTCAGGCCCACGCTGACGGTGATGGCGCGCGTGATGGGCGCCGCATGGCGCTGGCGGCCCACCGTGTCGCAGATGCGCTGCGCCACCTTGGCCGCCTCGTCGCGCGAGGAAGTGGGCCAGACGACGGAAAACTCTTCGCCGCCGACCCTGCCGATGGCCGTTTCCTGCCCCAACAAGCCTTTCAGGCAGTCGACCACGGCCTGGATCACGCCGTCGCCGGCCGGGTGGCCGAAGTCGTCGTTGACCTGCTTGAACAGGTCGATATCGAGCACGATCAGCGCCATGTCGCCCTGTTCCAGGCAGCGCGAGGCGTGGTCGATCACGGCGCCGCGGTTCAGCGCGCCCGTCAGCGGATCGTGTGTGGCGCGGTATTCGAGCTGGCCGGCCAGGGTTTGCAGCTGGCGGTTCAGCAAATGCATGTCGCGCTCGGCGCGGTCGCTGCGGCCGATCAGGCGCCGCGTCTCGCGCATCAGCCGTTCGTAATGGACGATCAGTTCGCCCAGCACGCGCCGCTGTTCCGCGCCCGGCGCGCCGGCGTCGGCGTGCATGCGGCGCGCGGCGGCCAGCGCCGCCGCTTCCACGGTGAACAGGTCGGGTTCCAGTTCGGATTCGGAGATGGCGGCGCGCATGCCTCAGTTGCCCTGCACGGGATGGTCGCGGAAGTCCAGCGCCGTGAAGTCCTGCTGCAGCTCCTGGCCGAATTCCAGGATGGTGTCGTCATCCTCGTCGTGGTACCAGTTCAGGCGCACCTGGTTGCCGTCCGCGGCCGCCTGGTTCAGCGCGTCGAACAGGGTAAACAGCATTTTCGTGCTCGAGCTGTTGAAGTAGGCCAGCGAGACATTCACGGTGATGGCGGCTGCGCGGCAGCCTTCCAGGTAGGCGCGCACGGCGGCGATCAGCGGGCCATAGAAGGCGGCCGCGTTTTCCGGATACGACTCGCCCTTGATCGACAGGGTGTGCTGCTCGAAACGGAAGTCGATTTCGGGCGAACTCGGGGTCGCGGCGATGAACAGTGGTGACGGTAATTGCATATGCTTTCCTGAGTCGGCTCTTTCAAATGATGGCTTTGATGCAGAAGATGGTGTGGCCAGGCTCCTGTGGGTCCTGGACGAATTCGAATTCCAGCGGTTCGCTGGCGTCGCGCGCCATGGTGAGGAAGCCCAGGCCTGCGCCCTTGCTGTCGGACGGCGCTTCCTCGCGCAGGGCCTTCTTGTAGGCCAGGCGGATCTCGTCCATCGTCATGGTGTGCAGCGGTTCCAGGCGGGCGCGGATCTGCGCCACGTTGTCCGTCGAGACGGGGTTGGCGCACAGGAGGAAGAAGCTGTCGCCGCGCGTGCCGATGCAGAACGAGCCGCGCCGCATCTGCTGGTCCAGCTGCGCGTCGGGCGTCAGGCTGTCGGCCGAATAATGCATGATGTTTTGCGACATCTCGATGAACGAGGAAAAGATGCGCCGCCGCGTGGGACCGGCCGCGCCGGCCGTGTCGAGGCGCGCCTTGATGGTTTCGGAAATGGCGCTGACCACGTGCTGCGAGAAATAGCCCACGTAAAAAAAGATGATGTTGCGCTTGCGCGCCACGTCCCAAAACTCGTTGAATTCTTCGTACAGCACGTCAGTGCTCCTGGCTAGCCGGTGACCCGGTGTCTGGTTGATAGGGGATGGGCGTCTAACTACAGCCGGAAACAGAAAAAGGTCAGGTCGTCGCGGCGCGGCTGCCTGCCTTGCCATGCCGCGCTGTCGCGCAGCAGCGCCGCCGCCACGTCGGCTGCCGGCGCATCGCGCTGCGCCAGCAGCTGTTCGCGCATGCGCCGCTTGCCGTAGGCGATGTCGCGCGCGCCGCCGATCTGGTCGAGCAGGCCGTCGGTGGTGAGGAACAGCAGGCTGCCCGCGGGCGCCGCCAGCGTCTCGTTGCGCCAGCAGTAGCCGGGCGGCGTGTCGACATAGCCGACGCCCATGCGCGCGCCGTCGATGGCGCGCACGCTGTCTTCGCCGGGCGCCACCACGTGCAGCGCCAGTTTCGCCCCCGCGAAACGCAGGCTGGCGCTGGCGTCGTCATAGCACAGGAAGGCGCAGTCCATGCCGTCGTTCGAGCCGGCGTGGCCCGGCGCTTCGCCGCCCGCGTTGCCATCCTGGCCCAGCAGGGTCTTGATGGCGCGGCTGACGGCGCCGATGAGGGCGGCCGGGTCGCGCGGGCCCAGTTCGCGCAGGGCCTGGCTGAGGGCCGACGACGCGATCAGGGTCATGAAGGCGCCGGGCACGCCGTGGCCCGTGCAGTCGGCGATGGCGGCGAACCAGCCGCCTGCGTGGCGCTCGAAAAAATAGAAATCGCCGCCGACCACGTCGCGCGGCTGCCACTCCAGGTGGGCGTCGGGCAGGGTGGCGCGCAGTTCCGCGTTGGACGTGCGCAGCAGGGCGCGCTGGATCACGCTGGCGTAGTCGATGCTGTGCATGATCTGGCGGTTCTTTTCCGCCTGCATGGTGGCCACCACGTTCATCAGCTGCAGGCCGAAGCCCACGCCGGCCAGCGCGCCATCCTCGGTGATGATGAAGCCGTCGGCCAGCGCCTTTTCGCCCGCTTCCACGGCGCGGAAGGTGAGGTCTTCGATGCTCATGGTGCCGTCGACGATCAGCGGTTCCTTGTCCATGAAGGCGATGCAGCTCTTCTTGCCGTACACCTCGTGGTAGAACGGTTTCGACATCTGCGACATGAAGATATTGCGGCTGATCAAACCGATGGGCCGCTGCTGTTCCGTGACGGGCAGGCTCATCATGTCGCGCCGTTCCGTGAACAGTTCCAGCACGGCGAAATTGCTGGCATCGGCCTGCACCGATTCCGTGGGGATGCACAGGTCGGCGGCCACGGACGTGCGATAACGGGGAAGATGCAATCGAGAAGCGTTGAACTCCACAGCGGCTACCTTTACATGACGATCGGACCCTTGTTGTCGCGACGGCAAGGCGGCTGACAAACAGGCAATATCATCATGGTAGCCGTCGAATGTGACGGCTTGATTACGTGCTTGTCAAAACCGTATGCAAGATGGCTGCGTGGCAAGCCGCTGCCGGGCTACGCGTGGCGGGCCAGCGTGCTTGCCTGCGCCAGCCAGCGGGCCCGCTGCGGCCCGGTGGAACCGAGGATAGGGCCGAAGCTGGCCACCCTGACGGGTTTGACGCCGCAAAATTCCAGCGTCGTCCTGCGCAGCTGGTGGATGCCGGGCATGCGGTAAACCCAGCGGAAATACCACGGCGGCGTGTCCATCGCCACCAGCAGCTGCGCCGTGCGGCCTCGCAGCAGCTGTTCTGGAAAGGCCTTGCCCGGACGGTACTTGAAGGCGAAGCCGGGCAGGAAGGCGCGGTCGACAAAGCCCTTCAGCAGGGCCGGCGCGCCGCCCCACCAGATGGGGTAGGCGAACACCAGGTGTTCGGCCCACAGGATGGCTTCCTGCGCGGCCAGCAAGTCCGCCTCCAGCGGCTGCACCTGGCGGTAGCCTTCGTGCAGGCTCGGGTCGAAGTCCAGCTGGCCCAGGCGCAGTTCGCGCACGGCGTGGCCCTGGGCGCGGGCGGCGTCAGCGTAGGCCTCGGCCAGGGCGGCGCAGAAACTGTCGCCGGATGGGTGGCCGAGGAGTATCAATATGCGCTTGGAAGATGTCTTGGTCATGTGCAGGCTTTCCGCTAAAGAAGAGCCTGCATGCTAAAGCCTGCCCCTGGGGGCAGAGTCAAGCGCGCCGTCTTACGCGGCTTGCAGGCGCTGGCGCGCCAGGCAGCCGTGGATTTCCGCATCGATCTCGCCCAGCTGCGCGTCGAGCTGGCGCAGGCGGGCGATATCCTGCTGCACCTGGGCGCGCTTGGCGGCGATGTGCCGCGACAGGGCGGCCCAGTCCGTGTCGTCGCCAGCCAGGACGGGCAGCAGTTCGGCCAGGCGGAAGCCCAGCGCCTGTGCCTGGCGGATCAGCTTGACTTGCGCCAGGTCCTGCTGCGTGTAGACGCGGTAGGCGCCCGCGCGGCGCACGTCGCCCAGCAAGCCGAGCGTTTCATAGTGGCGCAGGGCCTTGGGCGAGGTGCCCGCCAGGCGGGCGATTTCTCCGATGTACATGGCTTTCCTTTTCTCGAGCGGCGGCGCACGCAGTGTAGCGCAGCCGGGCCGCCCGGCGCTACCTTGCGCGCCGCACTCAGGAGGGCTTGCGTGGCGGCACTTTCTTCGCCGTGCAATCGGCGCAGGTGCCATACAGCGACAAGGCATGCTCGTGCAGCACGAAGCCCCGCTCGGCGGCGATCTCGTTCTGCCGCAGTTCGATGCCTTCGTCGACGAATTCGTCGACCTTGCCGCAGCCCGTGCAGACCAGGTGATCGTGGTGCTGCCCTTCGTTCAGCTCGAAGACGGCGTGGCCCGATTCGAAATGCCGGCGAAACAGGATGCCCGCTTCGGCGAACTGCATCAGCACGCGGTAGATGGTGGCCAGGCCCACGTCGATCTTTTCGGCGAGCAAGAGTTTATACACATCGTCCGCGCTCAGGTGCTTGATCGTGCCTTCTTGAAACAGCTGCAGAATCCGCAAGCGGGGGATGGTCACTTTCAAGCCAGATTCACGCAGTTCCCTCAATATATCCATGTCTCCCATTCCTTTTTGTAGTCGCCCGAGCGTGCGCTGAAGCGTGACTCTGCATTATATCGCAAATGATAATCATTACCATTCTCATGTGCGAAGTGGGCGATTATGCCGCGCAAGGGGGCTGCGGACCAGTGACATCGGCGCAAGGGGCGAGTGCATCGCACGCATCTTGCCCAGTGCGTGTCATGCGTCAAAATTGCAAAACCAGCGGCAATATCGCTACACTGTGCAGCATGCAATAACAATGGAGCAGGGCATGGACCGATTTGATGCGATGCGCATCTTTACGCGCATCGTCGAGTTGCGCAGTTTCACCCAGGCGGCGCATGACCTCGGCTATCCGAAGGCCACGGTCACGCATGCGATCAAGCAACTCGAAACGCGCCTGCACGTGCGCCTGCTGCAGCGCACGACGCGGCAAGTGACGCCCACGCTTGACGGCGAGGCGTATTACCAGCGCTGCGTGCGCCTGCTGGCCGACCTGGAGGAGACGGAATCCGTGTTCACATCGGCGGCGCAGCAGCCGGCCGGCAAGCTGCGCGTCGACCTGCACGCGACCCTGGGCATGCATTTTGTCATGCCCGTGCTGGACCGGTTTTGCGCCCGCTACCCTTTGATTGAACTGGAAATCGGCATGGGCGACCGCCTCGTCGACCTGGTGCGCGAAGGCGTCGACTGCGTGCTGCGCGTGGGGGAACTGGGCGATTCATCCATGGTGGCGCGCAGGGTGGCGCTGCTGGAGCAGGTGACCTGCGCCAGCCCCGCCTACCTGGCCGCGCACGGCACGCCGCGCAATCTGGAAGAACTGGCGGGCCATCGCGCCGTCAATTTCTTTTCCGCCCAGACGGGCAAGGTCTGGCCCTTCGATTTCAAGGCGGATGGGCAGCGGCACAGCGTGGCCTTGCCGGGCACGGTGTCCGTCAACAATGCGGACGCGTATCACGCCTGCTGCCGCGCGGGCATGGGCTTGATCCAGGCGCCCCGTTATCACCTGGAGCGGCCGCTGGCGGCCGGCGAGCTGGTGGAAGTGCTGCGGGACTGGCGTCCCGACCCGCTGCCCGTGTCCGTGCTGTATCCCCATCACCGGCAATTGTCGCCGCGCGTGCGCGTGTTCACGGACTGGGTCGCCAGCCTGTTCGCCGAGGCGGCTTGATTTTGCAACGCCGCATTTTCTTGACCTGGGAAAAGGAAAAAATCCCTCTGTTGATGCCATCTAGCACTATTTGATGTGGATCAAAGTTTTTGTTGCACTGCACTCTTAGACTTCGCAGCGTTACTTAACGACAGAGGGAAATAAAATGAAAAAGTCCGCAACTGCAGCAGCAATCGTTTTGGCCGCCATCGGCGCATTCGCCGGCAATGCGATGGCACAGGAAAGCCCTTGGCTGGTCCGCGCCCGCGCCGTGCACATCGATCCGGCCGATAAATCTGCTCCTGTTGGTGGCGTCGGCGCATCCGACCGTTTGACGGTCAGCAGCAAGACGATTCCTGAAATCGATATCTCGTATTTCTTTACCCCCAATATCGCTGCCGAGCTGATCCTGACCTACCCGCAAAAGCATGACGTCAAGCTCGACGGTAACAATATCGGCACTTTCAAGCACTTGCCGCCGACCCTGTCGCTGCAATACCACTTCATGCCGGAAAAACAGTTCAGCCCTTACGTGGGCGCGGGCGTGAACTACACGAATATTTCGGACGTGAAATTGCTGAACGGCGCGGGCCGCCTGGAACATGACAGCTGGGGCTTCGCCTTGCAAGCGGGCGTCGACTACAAGCTCGACAAGAACTGGTCGCTGAACTTCGACATCAAGAAAGTGCAGATCCGCAGCGACGTCTTCATCAGCGGCGCCAAGGCCAGCGAAGTCAAGGTTGATCCATTGCTGATCGGCGTGGGCGTGGGCTACCGTTTCTAAGCGGTGAAGATGCCCGCATAGCGCGGGCGAAAAAAAAGGACGGCCAGGTGCAAACCCGGCCGTCCTTTTTTATGTGTCAGGCAGCGCTTATTTTTTCAGCGTCTTTTCCAGCGCCAGCTGGTAGTCCGTCTTTTCGTAGCCGGCCAGGTACTTGTTGGTCGCGTCGAGGAAGGCGCGCGAGCGGTAGGCCGCTTCCAGGTCCTTCACCCATGGCTTGCCCTTGTCGGCCGTGCGGATGGCCACCAGGTTGATGTAGCTGTCCGAGATCTTTTCCACGGCCAGGGCGGTGGTCAGCTTCATGCCGGCCGCCAGGGCGAAATTGCCGTTGACGAAGGCGTAGTCGGCATCGGCCAGCGAGCGTGGCAGCTGCGCCGCTTCCAGCGGCACCAGTTTCAGCTTCTTCGGGTTGTCCACCACGTCGCGTTCGGAGGCGCGCAGCGGGTCGACGTTCGGTTTGAGCTTGATCCAGCCCATCTTGGCCAGCACCACCAGCGCGCGCGCCTGGTTGGTCGGGTCGTTCGGCATGGTGATGGTGGCGCCGTTCTTCACCTCGGCCAGCGACTTGTGCTTGCTGCTGTACAGGGCGATCGGCGTGGTCGGCACGGTGATCAGGGGGCTCAGCGGCAGCTTGTTATCGGTGGCGAACTTGGTCAGGTACACGATGTGCTGGAACACGTTGGCATCCAGCGAGCCTTCGGCCAGCGCGTAGTTCGGCTGCACGTAGTCGTTGAATTCGACGATCTTGACCTTGTAGCCCTGTTTTTCCAGGATCGGCTTGATGCCCAGCTTCAGCTGGTCCGAATACGGGCCGGAGCTGGTGCCGATGACGATTTCCTTCGGGTCCCTGGCGTGGGCAGCGGTGGCGAAGGCCAGGCTGGCGGCGGCCAGGAGCAGGTTGCGGCGGATGTGGTTCATGTATGTCCTTGTTTCTGAATATGGATTAACGTTTGTCGAGGCGCTTGGCGATGCGCGTGCCGGCGAACTGGATGGTCTGCACCAGCACGATCAGGATGGCCACCGTGGCGACCATGATGTCCGTCTCGAAGCGGTAGTAGCCGTAGCGGATGGCCAGGTCGCCGATGCCGCCGCCGCCCACCACGCCGGCCACGGCCGAATACGACAGGAAGCTGATCGACAGCACGGTCAGGGCCAGCACCAGGCCGGAGCGCGCTTCCACCAGCAGCACGCGGAAGATGATCTGCATTTCCGACGCGCCCATGGCGTGTGCCGCCTCGATCACGCCGCGCGGCACTTCGCGCAGGTTCTGTTCCACCAGGCGCGCCAGGTAGGGAATGGCGGCGAACGACAGGGGCACGGCAGCGGCCAGCGGGCCGATCGAGGTGCCCGCGATGATGCGCGTAAACGGCGTCAGGGCGACGAGCAGGATGATGAAGGGGAAGCTGCGCACGGTATTCACCAGCCAGCCCAGGCCCATCGACAGGGGGCGGTTTTCCAGCGACTGGCCTTCCGAGACGAGGAACAGCAGGATGCCCAGCGGGCCGCCGATCAGGATGGCGGCGGTGAGCCCGATGCCCAGCATCGTCATGGTCTGGCCCAGCGCCACCCAGATTTCCGGCAGCAGGTTGATGACGTTATTGATCGATTCTTCAAACATGTGTTGCATCCTTCCATGCGGTGGCTTCAAACGCCTCGGTGCCGTAGTAAGCCAGCTCGCGTCCCAGCGCCGTCTTGCGCGGGGTGGCCGTGTCGCTCAGGTCGAATTGTTCGGCGATGGCGCCGTTTTCCACCACGGCCACGCGGTTGCAGATGGCGCCCAGCACCGACAGCTCATGGCTGACGATGACGATGGTCACGCCGAGGCGCGCATTGATGTCGCGCAGGGTGTCGAGCAGGGCGCGCGTGGTTTCCGCGTCCAGCGCGGACGTCGGTTCATCGCACAGCAGCACGTCCGGATGGCTGGCCAGGGCGCGGGCGATGGCCACGCGCTGTTTCTGCCCGCCGGACAGCTGCGCCGGATAGCTGTGCAGCTTGTCGGACAGGCCCACCAGCGCCAGGCATTCCTCGACGCGGGCGGCGATCTGCTCGCCCTTGGCCGTGCCATGGATCTTCAGCGGGAAGGCGACGTTGTCGAAGACGCTGGCGTTTTGCAGCAGGTTGAACTGCTGGAAAATCATGCCGATATTCTGGCGCGCGTCGCGCAGGTCGCGCTTGCCCAGACTGGTCAGTTCGCGGCCGGCCACGGTAATGGTGCCGCTGTCGGGGCGTTCGAGCAGGTTGATCAGGCGCAGCAGGGTCGATTTGCCGGCGCCGCTCTTGCCGATCAGGCCGAAAATATCACCGGGATAGACTTCCAGCGTGACCGATTTGACCGCGTGGAATTGTTCGCCCTTGGGCAGCGCGAAGGTCTTGTTCGCGCCATCGATGCGAATCACCGGCGTACGGTGTGGTGTGGTCATGCAGTGTTTCCTTTTTTATTGGACCGTGACAGGCGTGCTTGCAGGGGCCAGATCGCCCGGCCTGTGACGTCGGTTGCGTAGTATACCTCCGATCGCGTTATTACTCCTACGACAGAATCTTGCTTTGAATATGCAAATAATGTCTATGTGGGTGTTTTCAAGTGGAAAAAGCGGGGAAGCGGCAATTCTGCCGAATTTAATCGCGCAGGCGGGCGTGCCAGGGGCGCATGATGGTGAAAAGTTCGTCCGGCCATGCGCAGGCACATGGGCGCAGTTGCTGCCCGTTTCAGTTCAGTTAGGGTTTTCTTGACGGGGGCGGGGCCGCTTGCTGCCCTTGATTTCCGCTATCGGAGGCAGATTCTGCCCCGCTGGCGCCCTGCGGGCCTTCCGGGCGGCGCAGCAGGTAGACGATGACGGCCAGTTCCATGCAGCCCACCATGACGATGACCCACCACGGCGGATGGCCCAGGCACATGGCGACGAAGCCGATGGCCATGCCCAGGCAGGCCATGGCCTTGCCGCGCCGCGAGACGGCCCGGTGTTCGCGCCACTGGCGCAGCGGCGCGCCGAAGCGGGGATGGTGCAGCAGCCAGTGTTCCAGGCGCGGCGAGGCGCGGCTGAAGCAGGCCAGGGCGAGGATGAGGAAAATCGTCGTCGGCATCACGGGCAGCATGGCGCCGATGATGCCCAGCAGCACCATCAAGGCGCCGGCCGCCGTCCACGCCCAGCGGCGCAGGCGCACGCCGTGCGCTTCGCGCGGCGCTGCCTCGGCGTGCCGGCCGTCCATCAGGCGTATGCCTCGACGTGGCCGTGCATGCGCATGAAGGCGGCGCGCGCGCCGGCGATCACGCGTTGCTCGCCGCCGGCGTCGAGCGGCGCCGTATCGAGGACGGCCGTGAAGTCGCGCCAGTGGCGCGCGCGGCCGTCGGGGTGGCCCGCCAGGTGGCGCGCGCCGAACTGCTCGTCAAGGCCGATCTTGCCGGCCAGTTTATACAGGATGGCGGCGCCCAGCTTCGAGCCTTCGCTTACATACAGCCAGCCCAGCGCGGTGGCCACGTCCAGTTCCCCGCCGAAGGGCGGCGCGGCGGCGTCGGCGGGCAGCGGGGTTTGCAGGTCCTGCAGGTCGGCGGCGATGCTGGCGTAGCGGCGGCGCTGTTCCAGGCCGGGCAGCAGGGCGGCCAGGCCGGCGTGGTCGTACAGCGCATCGACATCGCGCAGGAAGGCGTACTGCGCCTGCAGGAAGCGGGCGTAATTGTGCGGGTTGTCGAAGGGTTTGCTTTCCATGATGCGCTTGTCCAGCACCTCGTGCGTAGCCATGGTATCTGCCTTCAGGCGCTGGCTGCGGGGCAGGGAAGTCGTCGGGGGCGCGTTCAATATGGTGGAATCGGTCGGGGCTGCGGTCATGGTTTCCTGCTCTATTATGGATGAATCAAGGCAAACCTGCATGCCCGGCGCGTGCCGGGGCAGGTGGTGGCGGCGCTCGTGGCTGGATGGCTGGCGTGAGGCGGCGGGGAGCCGGCGGGCTGGCGCAGGCGGGCAGCGGTGCAAAGGCAGCGATGATAGCAATTACGATGAATAATAACAAGAATCATTCGCATCTGAATTGCTGGATAACGCTGGATATTTTTGTCAATGCGGACAATAATCGGCTGCAGAAGGCGCTGTCGCGGACAGAATCGGCGTTATTATCGATTTTTTCGATGCTAACTAGGTAAATTTTCCGTTTTACATCGATCTTCATGCCATGCATAATTGTTGCAACTGAAGCCAGACAATCGGCCGCCCGCCTCTTCGCCGGCAGCCGGTTGCGGTTTTGACATCCACCACTCCCTGTCAGGAATCCATAATGAAAAAACTGCTCGCTTTTATCGCCGCCGCCGGTTTCTCGCTGTCCGCCTTTGCCGCCCCGGAAGTCTATGTCATCGATGGCAGCCACACCTTCCCCCGCTTCGAGTACACCCACATGGGCTTCTCGACGCAGCAAAGCCGCTTCAATAACACCACCGGCAAGATCACCCTGGACCGCGCCGCCAAGACGGGCGCCGTCGAAGTGCTGATCGACACCAAGTCCGTCGACACGGGTTCGACTCTGTTCAACTCGCACATCCAGGGCGAAGACTTCCTCGACACGGCCAAGTACCCCGTCGCCACCTACAAGTCGACCAAGTTCAACTTCGACGGCGACAAGCTGGCATCCGTGGAAGGCAACCTGACCCTGAAAGGCGTGACCAAGCCCGTCACCCTGACCGTCACCTCGTTCACCTGCGCACCGCACCCGATGCTGAAGAAAGACGCCTGCGGCGCCAACGCCACGGCCAAGATCAAGCGCTCGGAATTCAACGCCGGCAAATATGCGCCAGCCGTCAGCGATGACGTGACCCTGACGTTCGCGATCGAAGCGATCAAGCAGTAATTTATACACCCGACATCTGGACTGCAGGGGGCGGACCGTGAGGGGCCGTCCCCGGTACTTGCTCCTGGGGTGAAATGGAAAAAGCGGCGGGCCAAGGCCCGCCGCTTTTTTTCGACCAGCGAATCAGGATCATGCCAGGTGATGCACCTCTTGCTGCCCATACACCGGCGTGTTCAACCCCTCCATGCGCGCCTTCAGCTGCAGCGACAGGTATTGCGAATAGTGGCGCGACTGGTGCAGGTTACCGCCGTGGAACCACAGCGCCTGCTGCTGCGTGGGTTTCCACATATTGCGCTGTTCGCCCTCCCACGGGCCAGGGTCCTTCGTCGTGGCCGAACCCAATCCCCACACCTTGCCCACCTTGTTCGCCACCTCGGGCGAGATCAGGTCGGCCGCCCAGCCATTCATGGAACCGTAGCCGGTGGCGTACACCACCAGGTCCGCTGGCAGTTCCGTGCCATCGGACAGCACGATGGAGCGGGCCTTCAGTTCCTGCACGCCGACGCCGCTTTTCAGCTTGATCTTGCCGTCGGCGACCAGTTCCGAGGCGCCCACGTCGATGTAATAGCCGGAGCCGCGGCGCAGGTATTTCATGAACAGGCCGGAATCGTCGTCGCCGAAATCGAGCATGAAGCCCCTTTCTTCCAGGCGCGCATAAAAATCCGCGTCGCGCTCGCGGATGGCCTTGAAGACGGGCTTCTGGAAGTCGGCCAGGATCTTGTACGGGATCGAGGCGAACGTCAGGTCGGCCTTGTTTGTGGTCATGCCGGCCGCCAGCGCCCGTTCCGAGTACAGGTCGCCCAGGGCCAGGTCCATCAAGGAATCGGACTTGACGATGTGCGTCGACGAGCGCTGCACCATGGTCACGTCCACGCCCGCCTCCCACAGGGCGGCGCAGATATCGTGCGCGGAATTGTTCGCGCCGACGACGACCACCTTCTTGCCGGCATACGCGTCCGGCCCCGGATGCTGCGACGAATGCTGCTGCTCGCCCTGGAACACGTCCATGCCCTTGAACCTGGGCATGTTGGCCTTGCCCGACATGCCCGTCGCCAGCACCAGCTGCCGCGGCTTCAGGGTGACGGGCCGGCCCTCGCGCAGCACCTGCACCGTCCACTCGCCGCTGGCTTCGTCGAAGCTGGCCGACTCGCAACTGGTCGAACCCCAGTAGTTCAGCTCCATCACCTTGGTGTACATTTCCAGCCAGTCGCCCACCTTGTCCTTGGGCGTGAAGACGGGCCAGTTGTCGGGGAAGGGGATGTACGGCATGTGGTCGTACCAGACGGGGTCGTGCAGGCACAGCGACTTGTAGCGCTTGCGCCAGCTGTCGCCGGGGCGCGCGTTTTTCTCGATGATGATGGTCGGCACGTTGAGCTGGCGCAAACGCGCGCCCAGCGCGATGCCGCCCTGGCCACCGCCGATGATGACGCAGTAGGGCTGGCGCGCGTAGCCGAGTTCCCTGGCTTCCTGCTCGCGCTGCTCCAGCCAGCTGCTGCGGTCCGTGCGCGCGCCGTGTTCCGCGCCCATGGGCCGCCGGCCGCCCTTGGCTTCCTCGAAACCCTTCAATTCGCTCATGGTGGTGAGCAGGGTCCAGATATGGCCGTTGCGGATGCGGATGAAGCCCGTGCCGCGTCCCACGGCCGTCTCCACGCTGATCCAGCATTGCAGCACGCCGCCCGCCTCGCTGGCGTGTTCGCCGTCGGCGATGCGCATGGCGACGGGCTGCACGGCGCCCAACTGGGCGGCCAGCATGGCGGCGATCTGCTCGCGCCCTTCCAGGGTTTTCAGGTTCCATGTAAACAGCACCAGGTCGCGCCAGTAGCCGTCCGGCTCGAACAGTTGTGCGGCGCCCGTGCCGTCGCTGGCGCGCAGGCAGCCTTCGAGCTGCTCCAGGATGCTGGCCACGGCCAGGTCGTGCGGGTTGATTTCGGTGTGCATCGTGTCTCCTCCAAGTCTGCTGACTTTATGATGGGATGCGGCTGTGCTGCCGCTGACGATGTTGTATCACCGCTGTTTTGGCGCCGCATCCTGCAGCGCAGCATGGCGGCGATTGAGACGGAAGTCTCAGCTTGCCGGAACCCTTACTGCCGGTGCGGCGGCACGATCTTCAGGTGCTTGATGCGCCGGTACAGGGTGGCGCGCGACAGGCCCAGCATGGCCGCCGCCTGCAGCGGGCGCCACTTGGCCACGTTCATGGCGTTGACGATGCGCGTGCGTTCGGCCTGTTCCTGCGGCGTATAGGTCACCGCCGCCAGCGCTTCCGGCGCCTCTGCCACCGCGCTGCCGGTGCGCGGGCGCGTGCCGGCGTGGCGCAGTGGCGCGCGCACGCGCGCATGCAGCCAGGCGCTGCTGCCGGCCAGGCGCAGAGACAGCAGCTTGTGTCCCGCGCGCGCATCGAACAGGCGTTCGGCGCGCACTTCCAGCACTTCGCCGACGGGGCGGGGCAGGGCGCCCAGGCCCGCGATGACGTCGCGCGCGCAGCGGTTGGCGGCGACGACGTCGCCATGTTCATCGACGGCGATCAGCATTTCCGGCTGCACTTCCACGAAATGGCGGTTGCGGTGCGCCAGCAGGATGCAGCAGTGGCCATACGACTTGAGGAAAAAGCCGTCTTCGATCAGGGTCGCGCCCTGGCGCACCAGCTGCTTGACGAGGCGCTGGCTCTCGCGCGCATCGGGCGAGTTCAAGGCCGACGCGTCGAGCACGCCGATCAAGTCGCCATGCGGCGAAAAGATGGGGGCCGCGCTGCAGGTCAGGCCCGTGAAGGCGGCACGGAAATGGTCGGTCTTGTGTACCGTGATGGCTTCCTGGTCGAGCAGCACGGAGGCGATGCCGCACGTGCCTTCCTCGTCTTCCGACCAGCACGAGCCGGGATACAGGCCGGCCTTCTTGAAATCCTTGCGCTGGTCCGCATCGACCGCGTAGTCGATCGTCACCCCGTGCGCATTGGCCAGGATGACGCAGTAGCCCGCCTCGCGCACCATGGCGTGCAGCCGGGGCAGGCACTGGCCCGTGGAGCGCAAAAAATTTTCTTCGGACTGCTGCACGGCGCGCAGTTCGGCGCCCGTCAGGATGCGCGGACCCGTGGTCGAGGCGGGGTCGAGCCGGTAGTCGTCCAGCGCGCGCCGGTACGATGACGCCAGCCTGGCCGCGTCGATGCCCGGGTTGACGACCCTGCCGGCGATCAGGTCGCGCACGCGGTCGAGGTGGCTGGTCTGGCGAACGTATGGCATGGCGCTCTCCGTGTCACGGTTGCTGTTTTGCTGCTGCTGCCCGTTTGTAGCATGAAGTGGCGGCGCACGCATGTCGCGCTGCAGCAAGACGCCGGCATGAGACGATCGTCTCAGCCAAAAAGCGGGGCGGGAAGGGAGTCTTTCCTTGCAAGAATGCGTCCCGGGCAGGTCCGCACAATTGAATGCTTTACAACAATAAAATAAAGTTTCTCTGATAACATTCGCTCGAATGGAAGGACATCCTGGCCCTTGCGGCTGGGCGGCTTCTGGCGCGAACGCGGCGCCGCCCGCGGATAACCCACCATGACAAGCCGGCTATTGCAAGGATACCTATGGCAACGCAAGCGATGTTCCTCGTACGCCGTTCCACCGCGCTGGCCTTGCTGGGGTGGAGCGCCGCGTGCGGTGCCGCCGGCCAGCTTGATCCCGATGGCCAGAGCGGCATGGAAAAGGAAGTGGCGCGCCGCGCCGCCAGCGAGCCGGCCATCGTCGCCGGCTGGCAAATGACGCCTGCCGTCGAAGCGGGCGCGCAGATCGCCGGCGAAAGCCAGCTGTTCTGGAAGCTGTCGAACACCCCGGCGCGCAATCCCGACTTTGATTTCAACCCCTACTGGTACGAGTTCTACGTCAAGCCGGCGCTCGGCTTCAAGCGCAACCTCGGCGACGGCAGGCAACTGTATGCGCGCTTGTCTGCCGTCGGCTCGGGCACCGTGCGCCACGACCCGTTCGGCGCGGGCGACACGGGCCGCATCTCGATCGAGGAGTTCGTCGCCGGCATGCGCCTGCCCCTCGGCGACGCCGGCACGCTGCTGGACCTGTCGGCCGGGGCGCAGAATTTCACGCTGGGCACCGGCATGCTGATCGCCAATGGCGGCTCGAACGGCTTTGACCGGGGCGCGCTGAAGCTGGGGCCGCGCAAGGCCTTCCAGAATTCCGTGGTGGCAAAGGTGAGCCACGACGCCTTCAGCGCCCAGGCGTTTTACCTGGACCCGAATGAAAATCCTGACAACGATAGCGGCACGCGCGTGGTGGGCGTCGACGCCAGCTACGCGCCCGCCGACGACCGCAAGGCGGGCATCGCGTATGGCAAGGTGCCCCGTTCGCACGCCGCCTATCCGCAGGCGGCGCCGGGCGGCATCGGCGCGCCGCTGGCCGTGCCGGATGGCCGCAAGGACCTGCAGTTCGTGTACGGCTACGCGCGCATGCCCCTGCTGCCCGCCGTGCTGCCGAAAGGCTGGTTCGGCGTGGACGCGGCGCGCGAATGGAACACGCGCGAACCGATGCGGGCCTGGGGCTGGCGCACGGAAGGGGGCTTTTCGCTGCCCGGCGTGGCGTGGACGCCGAAATTCACCCTGGGGTACCAAAGCTTTTCCGGCGACGATCCGCGCACGGCGCGCAACGAGCGCTTCGACCCCCTGTTCTTCGAAGGCACGCCGGGCGCCTGGGCGTCCGGCAGCAAGGCTACGTGGGTCTTCGTCAATGCCAACGTGAACGCGCTGCAGGCCACCATCGAGCTGCACCCGACGCCGAAAGACACCGTGACGGTCTATCTGGCGCAGGTGCGCGCCAACCAGATGGGCAGCCCGCTGCAGTTCGGCCAGGCCACGCGCCTCGACGTGCCGGGCGCCGCGCCCGTGGTGATCGCAGGCGTGCTGCGCCCGATGCTGGCCAACGATGTCTTCCTCAAGTACGTGCGCGTGGTGAACCCGAATACCTACCTGACCGTGGGTGCGAGCGCGTCGTTCGCGCAGTCCGGCATCAAGCAGCTGGTGAAAGGCCAGGCCAGGACCTGGACGGGCTGGCTGGCCAACGTGGTCTGGATTTACTGAGGATGCTTGCATTTAATCTGTTGTTGAACACAGGAGAACCCGCATGAATGTACTGCCCAAGATCAAACGCATGGCCCTGGCGGCCAGCTGCATGGCCCTCGCAGCGGGCGGCATGCCGGCCGTCGCGCACGCCGCCGAGGCGTCCGCCGCGGCGCCGCTGTCGGCTGCCGCCAGCGACCCGGCCGCGCTGAAATGGATGGTGGGTTCGCCGCCGCCGCCGGACAAGATCATCCGCTTCGACGATGGCAGCTATTTCACTTTCCCGCAGCTGCGCTGGAGCGTGTCGCACTTCCGCCAGCTGATGCCGACGGTGAATGTGTCGCGCGGCCTGGGGGCGCCGCAGCCCCTGCAGCGCGCGCTGCGCAAGGATATCGACAGCCTGCGCTTCACGCCGCTGGGCAGCAAGGACAGCATGACCTGGGAGCAGTCGCTGGGCGCCAACTACACGGATGGCATCGTGGTGCTGCACCGCGGGCGCATCGTGTACGAACGTTATTTCGGCGTGCTGAAGGACAGCGGCCAGCATGGCGCCATGTCGGTGACGAAATCCGTGATGGGCACCCTGGGTGCGGCGCTGGTGGCCGAAGGCAAGCTCGATGCGGACAAGCTGGTGGCCGACTACATCCCGGAACTGGCCAAGTCCGCGTTTGGCGACGCCACCGTGCGGCAGGTGCTCGACATGACCACGGGCCTGAAGTTCAGCGAGGATTACGCCGATCCGAACGCCGAAGTGTGGCAGCATGCGGCGGCCGGCAATCCGCTGCCCAAGCCCAAGGATTACACGGGGCCGCGCAGCTATTTCGAGTACCTGCAGACGGTGCAGCACCAGGGCAGGCATGGCGAGGCCTTCGGCTACCGCACCGTCAATGCCGACGTGCTGGGATGGCTCATCGCCCGGGTCACGGGACAGAACGTCAACGACTACCTGTCCGAGCACGTCTGGCAGAAGCTGGGCGCCGAGCAGGATGCCTACATGTCGGACGATTCGACGGGCACGCCGTTTGCCGGCGGCGGCCTGAGCGCCGGCCTGCGCGACCTGGCCCGCTTTGGCGAGATGCTGCGCAACGATGGCCGCTACAACGGCCAGCAGATCCTTCCCAAGGCGGCGGTCGCGGACATCCGCCGGGGCGGCGACAAGCAGCTGTTCGCCAAGGGCGGCTACGACCTGCTGAAAGGCTGGAGCTACCGCGACATGTGGTGGGTCACGCATAACGACCACGGCGCCTACATGGCACGCGGCGTGTACGGCCAGCGCATCTATGTCGATCCGAAGGCGGAGATGGTGATCGTGCGCTTTGCCTCCACGCCGACGGCGGCCAACTCGGCCAACGACCCGACCACCACGCCGGCCTTTGAAGCGCTGGGCAAGCTGCTGCTGGCAAAGCCGAAATAAGGGCGCTTGCCGCCATCAATGGCCCGCGCGTGCGGGCCATTTGCACATTGAACGGGGAGAAGCGCATTGAATCGTCGTACCAGGGTCGTTGCCGCGGCAGTTGCCTGCGCCAGTGCGATGGTGCTGCTGTCCTTCTGGGGCAGCCTGCATTTTTCCGGCCTGCGGGCGCGCGAAGTCGAGCAGCTGCGCCTGCAGCGCGTGGCCGACATCGCCATGACGCGCGCCAGCAAGTCGTTTGACGAGATAGGCGCGGCCCTGCAGTCGGTTGCCGCGCTGACGGTGCGCCCCTGTTCCGACGAGCATATCGCGCTGATGCGCCAGTCGACGCTGGAGTCGCGCGGTGTCGCGGAAATCGATTATTTCGAGGACGGCAAGCTGAAATGTTCAAGCTGGGGCATGCCGGAGCAGGGCAGCGACATCGCCCTCGGCAAGCCCGACTTCACCACGCGTGGCGGCGTGGACGTGCACACGCAGGCGCCGCCGGCGGCAGGCAAGGGCAAGCCCATGCTAGGCCTGTTCAAGGATCGGCACCGGGTGCTGGTCGATCCCGCCGGCCTGGCCGATATCGTTGCCGATCCGGACGTGCAGGTGGCCGTCGCCACCTCGGGCGGCGCCCTGCTGGGCAGCCAGAACGGGCCGGATGCGGAACTGGTGGGCAAGCTGGTGCGCGACAGGGGCAATGACCCCGCCATCGCCGGCGCGGACAGGATGCAGGCCGCCGTGGCCCGCAAGGGGGAACTGGCCACCGTCGGCCTGGCGCCCGAGAGCAGCATGCACAGGCAGCTGCGCAACGAACAACTGTACATCCTGCCCTTCGGCTTCCTGCTGGCCGCCGTGGCCATCAGCCTGCTGGTGTGGCTGACGCGCAGCCGCCTGTCGCTGCAGGGGGAAATGGCGCAGGCGCTGAAAAGACGCGAGTTCATCGTGCATTACCAGCCGCTGGTGCGCCTGAAGGATGGCGCCTGCGTGGGCGCCGAGGCGCTGATACGCTGGCCGCGCCCCGACGGCACGATGATGCGGCCCGATTACTTCATCCCGCAGGCAGAGGAGAGCGGTTTGATCGAGGCCATCACCGACCAGCTGGTGGAAACCGTGGTGCGCGAGATGCGCGCGCTGCTGCTGGCCCGGCGCCACCTGCATATCGCCATCAATGTGTGCGCCTCCGACATCCAGACGGGGCGCCTGCTCGACGTGCTGGCCAAGGCGCTCGACGGCAGCGGCATCGAGCCTGGGCAGATCTGGCTGGAAGCGACGGAACGGGGCTTCATCGATGTGGCCGCAGCGCGCAACGCGCTCGAAAGGGCGCGCGCCATGGGCTTTTCCGTCGCCATCGACGATTTCGGCACCGGCTACTCCAGCCTGGCGTACCTGCAGAACCTGCCCATCGATGCGCTGAAGATCGACAAATCGTTCATCGACACCATCGGCGGCGACACGGTGACGAGCAGCGTGACGTCGCACATCATCGCCATGGCGCAGACGCTGCAGCTGGCGATCATCGCCGAAGGCATCGAGACGCCGCTGCAGGCCGACTACCTGCGCGCGCGCGACGTGGAGTATGGCCAGGGCTGGCTGTTTTCCAGGGCATTGCCGCCGGCGGACTTCATCGCCTACTGCCACCGGCAGCGGGAGGAAGGCCAGGATGGCAGCCGTGCGGCGGCCTGAACACAATTGCAATACCATATTCCTTTCGTTATCAATTGTTGCCTGAAATATAATTTCGGCGATGCCACCAGGGGAATGCACATTGAATACCGGCCAGCCAGAACCTGCGCGCCTGCCCCTGTGGCGGCGCCTGCTGTGGCCGGTCGCCCAGGTCGGCTCGGCATTCAAGCTGACGGGCACGCACCTGCTGCACCACGTGATCGGCGCCAGCCTGATCGCCTCGCTGATGCTGGCGCTGGAAGGCTTTCACGTGCTCGAATGGCTCGATGCGGCCATGCTGCGCGCCAGCGCGGAACAGGGCCAGCTGCTGAAGCGGGGCAAGGACGCGGGCGCCGCCTACCGGCCCGGCATCATCGAGATCGACCAGCCCGCGTTCGAACAAGTCTTCGACGAGCGCGAACCGCTGGAACGGGCGCGCCTGCAGCAGCTGCTGGCGCAGGTGGCGCAGCGCGGCGCGCAGGTGCTGGCCATCGACCTGGACCTGGCGCCGGCCGTCTACGAGCAGCATGCGCCGGGCGAGCGGCCGCTGGACAGCCTGCTTGACGGCCTGGCCGCCGGCGGCCGGCAGCTGGTGCTGATCCTGCCCGAACAGTCTGACCGGAACGCGAACCTGCCGTGGCTGCGCGCGCGCTGCGCGGCCGGCATCCACTTTGCCAGCCCGCAGATCCGCGAGCGCATGGGCGCCGTCACGCGCATCGAGCTGAAAAGCCCCGTGCTGGGCGCCGTCGCGTTCGAGCTGGCGCATGGCGCGCAGCAGCAGGAGCACGAGCAGCCCATGCCGGCCGCCCTGTCGGAGCAAAAGCAAGGCTACCGGCTGGCCGACATGGTGTGCCAGCTGGCGCGGCGCGCGCGCAGCGAAAAGGAGTTGGCGCGCTGGGCCTTCGAACCCGTCATCCATGGCGACGCCCAGGATGCGGCGGAGCAGAATGCCGTCACGGCGCCGTTCCACCCGGCCGCCGTGGCACCCGCGTTTCTCGACCCCACGCGCGCTGGCGTGCGGCTCGTCGACGGCAAGGCGGGCGTGGCGGCCGATGCGCCGCGCAAGCAAGTCCTGTTCGTGGGCAGCACCTACGACGTGCGTGACCGCTACACCACGGCCGAAGGCGAGCAGGCGGGCCTGCACCTGCATGCGGCCGCCTACACCTCGCTGGGCATCGGCACGGCGGACGTGAACAAATACGTGGTCTTCGCCGCCGATATCGTCATCGGCGTGCTGCTGGGCTGCCTGTTCGGCGGCCTGTGGACCCTGTACGGCCGCGCCGAGCTGGCCATCGACAAGCGCATGGCGGATCACGACTTCAGCCGGCTGCACCGCATGGGCACCCTGGCCGAATTCTATGGCATCCGCCTGATGCTGGTGCTGGTGTGGGCTTCGCCCTTCGTCATCGGCGCGCTGGCCATCTACCTGTCGCGCGGCTTGCTGGAGCAGGGCTGGTGGGTCAATCCCGGCCCCCTGATCGCCGGCATGTTCCTGCACGCGATGTCCTTGCGCGACGAAGCGCACCACCCGCACGAGGAAGTGCCGGGCCTGTCCGTCTGGGCCCAGCTGCGCCGCACGCATCCGGGCATCGTGCTGGTGCAGGCGCCGCTGGCGGTGCTGCTGTTTATCATCGCCGTGATCTAGCGCAAGGGCAAGCCGGCCTGGAAGGGGCAACGGCGTGATAGCCCAAACGCAGGAGCCGATCCCGGCATTTGCGCCGTCGGGCGGGAAAAAAGATCAGCCCAGCAGCTTCAAGCCCGGCGGCAGCGCTTCGCCCAGCATGCGCTTCGTGTTCGCTTCGTCCAGCTGCGTGACTTCGCCCACCATGGACAGCCACAGGGGCGGGGCGCCCACGCCCTTCAGGCGGGCGAGGATGGTGGCGCGCAAGTCGTCGGCGATGTCGCGCGAGCGGTCGCCCGTCATGCGCGCCAGATGGGTGGCGGCAAAGGCGGCCGGCTCCGTCTTTTTCCAGTCCAGCGCCAGCAGCACGGCCAGCCATTCGGCCACGGTGGCGCTGTCGACCACCTCGTGTGCGCTGCCGTGGAAGGGCTGGCGCGCGCCGACCCTGGCCAGCGCCCACAGGGTGTTGGTATCCGCCGGCTCACCCTTCTTGCCGGCTTTGTCCAGGCGCTTCAGCAGCCAGGCGCCCACTTCCGCCTTGTAGGCGCCGGGAATGCGCTCCAGCGAGGCGCCCAGGCGCAGCATGTCGTCGTCGCTGCCATTGACCAGGGTGACGGGACGGCTGCCGCGCTGGGCCGCGTCGGCTTGCAGGTTGAAGGCGAAATCGTCGAGCAGGCGCAATTGCTGCTCCGTGCCCAGGCCGCCGGCCACGCGGCGCCACAGGGTCCACCATTCGGCGCACACCTGGCTGTCCTTGTGGTGCTGCACGCCCGCCTCGAACATGGCCCACAGCTGCTCGATGCGCCACGGGTCGAGCGCATCGCCATAGCCGGGACGCAGGCAGTAGCCGGCCAGGTTCAGCCACACCCGCTCATGCTCGGCGGAGCGGCGCCGGCCACGCGCGCGTTGTAGCAAGGCGTCGAACAGCTGGCGCAGCAGGGGCGTATCCCAGCTTTCGCGCCCGCCCAGTCCCCGTTCCAGGTGCTGGCGCAGCTGGCGCACTTCCTTGACTTCCACCTTCTGCGCCTTGCCGCCGAAGATGCGCTCGATTTTTTCGATGGCTTCCGTCACGCGCGACGGGACGCCGGCCGTTTCGCTTGCCGCGTCCTCTTCGCCGCGCAGCTGGAATTCCAGCAGCCAGCGGTGGCTGGCATCGGCTTCGGCCACGCAGTGCACTTCCAAAGTTCCTACCTCGGTCATGACTGTAGCCAGTTGCACCGTGATTTCGCGCTTGTCGCTGGCGTCCTGCTTGTCGTGCAGCACGCTGGCCAGCGGCGGCAGGCGCAGGTAGTCGCCCGCGTCCAGGTCGACGATGTCGCCCAGCCTGGGCGGCGCGCCCGCTTCTGCGATGGAGGAGGCCAGGTGAAAGCGCACGGGCCGGCCCAGGCGCAGGGCGAACAGGCGCTGCGTCAGGCGGATTTCTTCGTCGCTGGCGCTGCCGCGGGGCAGGATGCACACGGCGCGGCGGTCCTTGCCCGCCTCGCCCAGCACGAGGAAATAGCTGCGCGGCGAACCGCCGCCGATGCGCGGCGCCTGGCCGCGCCGGGCCAGCGCGTAGGCGACGGCGCCGCGCGCGACGGCCACGTCGGGGTTATCGTTATGCAGGATGGTGAGGGGCTGGCCCCGCCAGTGGGCCAGGGTGTCGGCCAGGCGGCGCGCCAGCGCGTCGGCGCGGAACACGCCGCCATTGAGCAGCAGCGTATCCGGCAGTGCTCCTTGCTGCTGTTGCAAAAAGCTGGCCAGGTGGCGCGTGATGGCCGCGTCCTGCGCATACGGCAGGCCGAATGCGACGATGCCGGCGCGGCCTTTTTTCGCCGTGTCGCCCGGTTCCCCCTTCGGGAAGAAGCCGTCGACCACCATGGCCGCCACCTCCTCGCGCGCGAGGTCAACGGAACGGCTACCGCCGATCAAACGCGATCCCGCGCCCAGTAAAGTCACGGTGGTGCTCTCGGGCGCGTCGGCGGAGAGCAGCAACTCCTTGGCAGCGCGGCAGCGCTCCATCAGCTGCGACAGGCGTGCGGCCGACAGCTTCATGCCGCCCTCGCTGCCGGCGGCCATGCGCGCTTCCACCAGATGGGCCAGGGCCAGGTCCATATTGTCGCCGCCGAGGATCAAATGGTTGCCCACGCTGCTGCGTTCCAGCCGCGCTTCGCCATCCGCGTCGAAGGCCACGTCGATCAGACTGAAATCGGTGGTGCCGCCACCCACGTCGCACACCAGGATGCGGCGCGTATTGGCCAGGTCGTCGCGCAGGGTGGCGCGTCGGCGCTGCAGGTAATCATAGAAGGCCGCCTGCGGTTCTTCCACCAGCCGCAAGGTGGGCAAGCCCGCCATGCGCGCCGCCTGCAGGGTAAGTGCGCGCGCACCCTCGTCGAACGAGGCGGGGATGGTCAGCACCAGTTCCTGCTCTTCCAGGGGCGCATGGGGGAAGTGGTGATTCCACGCGGCGCGCACGTGGGCCAGGTAGCTGGCGCTGGCCGTCACGGGCGATACCTTGGGCACGTCGGCGTCCGCGCCCCACGGCAGGATGGGCGCCTGGCGGTCCACGCTGGCATGCGACAGCCAGCTCTTCGCGCTGGACACCAGCCGGCCCGGCACCTGCGCGCCCAGCTGGCGCGCCAGGGCGCCCAGCACGGGCTGCGCCACGCCGGCCACGTCGTCCTGCTGCCACGGCAGTGGTAGATCGCCCGCCGCCAGCTCGCCGGGGGCGGGATGGTAGCGCAGCGACGGCAGCAAGGGGCGCGCGCCCACTTCGCCGGGCGCGACCAGCTGCTCGATGGCGAACAGGTTTATTCCTGCCTGCGCATCGCCAGCCGCGGCATACGCCACCACCGTATTGGTGGTGCCCAGGTCGATGCCGACCAGATAGGCCGGCTTGCCCGCAGCGCTGGCCATGCTTATTGCTGTGGCGTGCCGCGCACGTCGAATTCCACCTTCCAGCGCTCGGCGCCGTCAGGGGAGACGGCCAGCAGCTCCAGGGTGCCCGCTTCCGTCACGCGCGCATGCAGTTTGACCTGCACCACGTCGCCGGCCGAGCGGCCTTCGGCGGACAGGGTCGCCTGGATTTCGCTCAGCTCCTGCAATTCATCGGGACCCCAGAAGTCGAGCAAATCGCCGATCTGGTCGTTGCGGCGCGTGGACGAGGCGAAGAAGCGGAAGTGCACGGGTTCGCCCACCACCAGGCCGAATTGCTGGCCCGGCAGTTCCAGTTCGCTGCCTTCTTCCATGCCGAACGGCGCCACGCACAGGGCCTGGATGGGCGGCTCCATGCCGGGGATGGCCGGCATGGCCGATTCGATGGCCACGTAGAAGGAACTGGCCGTGCCGCCGCGGATGCGCACGCCATGGCCGCGCCGCACGTAGCTGTAGTAGGCGGCGCCACGGGCGACGGCCAGGTCCAGGTCGGCCCCGGCCAGCATGCGCGCCGGTTCCGCGCCTTCCATGTACAGCCAGTCGTTGACGGTGGCCATGATGCGCTGCACCAGCAGGTCGGACTTGAAGACGCCGCCGTTGAACAGCACGGCCGTCGGGTGCAAAAAGCTGGCGTCGGCCGACTGGCGGCCCGCGAAGCCTTCCAGTTCGCTGGTCGCCGCCACTTGGCGGCCCAGGAAGGCGGCCAGGTGGCGCGTGATGGCCGCGTCCTGCGCATACGGCAAGCCCAGTTGCGTCAGGCCGGCGCGCGTGCGCACGGCAGGGCGGCTCGACGCTTCCACCTGCGGGAAGAAGCCGTCGAGGATGAAGGTGGACACTTCCGCGCGCGTCAGTTCCGTGCGGATGGAGCCGCCGATCAGCTTGGAGCCGCGGCTGGGCACGACGATGGGCGCCGTGTCCATGCCGCTGTCGGCCAGCAGGCTTTCCTTGGCGCTGCGGCAGCCGTAGGTGAGGGCGCGCATCTGCCAGGCGTCGAGCTGGGTGCCGTTGGCGGCCAGTTTACGGGCCACCAGGTGGGCCAGGGCCAGGTCCATATTGTCGCCGCCCAGCAGGATGTGCTCACCGACTGCCACGCGGTGCGGTTCCAGCACGCCGTCGCGCTCGAGCACGGCGATCAGCGAAAAGTCGCTGGTACCGCCGCCCACGTCGACCACCAGGATGATGTCGCCCGGCTTGACTTCCTTGCGCCAGCGTCCTTCGCTGGTCTGGATCCAGCTGTACAGGGCCGCCTGCGGCTCTTCCAGCAGGGTCAGCGAGGTGTAGCCTGCCGCCTGCGCCGCTTCCATCGTCAGCTCGCGCGCGGCCGGGTCGAACGAGGCGGGTATCGTCACTGTGATTTCCTGCTCGGCGAACGGTGCTTGCGGGTGGGCGTTGTCCCAGGCCTGGCGCAAATGCGTCAGGTAGCGCGTGGCGGCCGTGATCGGCGAGATGCGCGCCACCTCAAGCGGCGCGTCGTTCGGCAGGATCGCCGCGCGGCGGTCCACGCCCGGGTGGCACAGCCAGCTTTTCGCGCTCGACACCAGACGGATCGGCGTGGTGGCGCCGCGGCTGCGGGCCATTTCGCCCACGACGAAGGGCGCTTCGGCTTCCTCGGTGACCCAGGGCAGGGCCAGGTCGCCCGCCGCCACTTCATCGGCGTGGGGCAGGTAGACGAACGAGGGCAGCAGCGACAATTCTTCGACGGTGCCCGGTGCCGACAGTTGCGGCACCTTCAGCACGCCGTGGCTGGACTTTTCGCCGTCGCTCTCGACCAGGTTCACGTACGACAGGGCACTGTGGGTGGTGCCCAGGTCGATGCCGATGGCGTAGCGCGGGGTGTTGTTCGTTGCGTCGTTCACAGTTCCACCTCGGCCGGTGCCAGGATGGCAGCGTCATGCTGCTCGCTCAGTTTCGGCAGGCGCACGCTGGAGGCGCGCCAGCCGCGGTGGCTGAGGGTGCCCGTGAATGGCGCGGAACCGACTACGTTGCCCGTCAGGCGCACGCTGGCCGAGTCAAAGCCTTCCTGCAGCACGATGCGGCTGCCCTCGGCTTCCTGGCGCACGGCCTCGATGGTGAAGTATTCGCGCATGACCTTGGCGCAGCCTTCATGCACGACGCGGGCGGCCGCGCCGATGTCGGCATCGGCATGGCTGCCCAGGTTTTCCTGGGTGAAGTCGATCAAGCGCGCTTCGCGTTGAAGCAGGGCCAGCAATTGTAGGGCCGCGTCCGGCGTGGCTTCTTTCAAAATGACGGGGGCGGCTGCCGGCGTTGGCACGGGTGCCGGAGCAGGGGCCACGGGCGCTACCGGCGCGGCCTCGGGCAGGGACAGCTTTTCCACGCGGGCCGCATAGGCGGCGTCCGACAGGGTGCTGAAGAAGGCGCCGAAGGCCAGCGGGACTCTGCGCCAGAACGATGGGTGGGACGATGAAGCGCTCATAGGGAACTCGTTTCTCTGATCTGTAGGGAGGCGTCGGCGGCGCGCCGGGTGGCGGGGCCGCTTCGCAAGGTGGTGCATGCGCCGGCCTGTTGCATTGGGGCCGGCAAGCGTTTGCCCGCATGATACCAGCTACGGCGCCGGCGCCAAAGCCGCCGGCGCCCGCTGCGCCTCGCCGGGGCAAGGATTTTCTTTGTTCCTGCGCAAGGAAACGGTGGATTTCCCGCCGCTTCGACTAAAATCCGGCATTGCTTTTTCACAAGACCTTTTCTCCCTGAACGCCATGACGACCGATTTTGCCCCGTATCTCGCCAGCAGCATGCATATCGACAGCGACCATCCGGCCGTGCGCGCCATCGCGGCCCGCTGCTTTGCCTTCGTGCGCGACGAGATCGCCCACAGCTGGGACTACCAGCGCAATCCCGTCACCTGCCGCGCCTCCGACGTCCTGCGGCACGGCACGGGATATTGTTATGCGAAGAGCCATTTGCTGGCCGCGCTGCTGCGCGCCAACGGCATTCCTGCCGGCCTGTGCTACCAGCGCCTGGCCGTGGGCGAAATCGGGCCGCCGTTCTGCCTGCATGGCTTGAACGCCGTGTACTTGCAAGAATTTGGCTGGTATCGCATTGATGCGCGCGGCAACAAGCCTGGCGTCGACGCGGCGTTTGTGCCGCCACGCGAGCAGCTGGCCTTTCCCGTGCTGGCGCCCGAGGAGCGCGACTTGCCGGAAATCTGGGCGCAACCATTGCCGCAGGTGGTCCTTGCACTGACGCACTACGCCACGGTACAAGACGTGGCCGCGCATCTGCCCGATGTTGAAATGTTGCCTTTGCGAAAATAATTAATAGAAAGAAATCATGAAAAAAGTCTATATATGCCTGTTCGGACTGTTGCTGCTGGCCGGTTGCGGCAAGGCTAACCGCTCTGTCCAATCCAGCGATACGCGCGTGATGACTGAGGGTAAAGGGCAAGATTACCTGGCCTATGAACATAACGTCGACGTGATGGCAGGGGAGGCGCAGGTACGGCCCCTGTACGAAAAAGTCGTGGCCGCCTGCAAGGCCGATACGGAAAACGGCTGTCTGTTGCTCGATTCCAGCATCGACGGCGGCCGCTATGTACACGCGCGCATCAGCATGCGCGCCAAGCCGGCCGGCATCAAGAAGATGATGGCGCTGGTGGGAAGCGAAGGCGAGATCACCAGCCAGGGCACGAAGGTGGAAGACCTGGGCCGCCCCGTGCTTGACAGCAAGAAGCGCCTGGAGATGCTGAAACAGTACCAGGCGCAATTGCAGGACCTGGAAAAGCGCTCGGGCACAAACGTCGATGCGCTGATCAAGGTGACCAAGGAGCTGGCCACCGTGCAAGTGGAACTGGAGCAGGCGACGGCGGCCAATGCCCTGTTGATGCAGCGCATCGACACGGACTTGCTGAACGTGGCCATCAGCGCCGAAGGCAAGCAATCGTTCTGGCGTCCCGTCAAGCGCGCGCTGGGCGATTTCACGGACAACCTGTCCGAAGGCGTGGCCAACGCCATCACGGCCATGGCCTACATCCTGCCGTGGCTGGTGGCTTTCGTGCTGCTGTTCCCGCTGGGACGCAAGGGCTGGCGCCGCCTGCGAGGCTTGCCGCGCAAGGATTAAAGCCTCCGGCGCACTGTTTTACGGCAATTTGAAACCTGGCTGCACAGTCCTTGTGCAGCCAGGTTTTTTTTCGTGCGGCATGGGGCGTGCGGCCGGCACTCGCTTGCACCACGGCATGGCACGCGCACCATGGCGCTCGCCTGTGGATGCTGGCATGCATTCTGCTTTAACAACATCGCAGGCCCATCCATTGATACTCATGCAGTTCCTCACTCAGGAGTCCACATGTCACGACGCATCATCTTGAAAGCGGCAGCAGCCGGCGCACTGGCCCTGGCCACGTCCATCACCATGCAGGCGGTCTGGGCCGCAGACACGATCAAGGTGGGCATCTTGCACTCCCTGTCGGGCACCATGGCCATTTCCGAAACGTCGCTGAAGGACGTGGCCCTGATGACGATCGCGGAAATCAATGCCAAGGGCGGCGTGCTGGGCAAGAAGCTGGAGCCCGTCGTCGTCGACCCGGCCTCGAACTGGCCTTTGTTCGCGGAAAAAGCGAGACAATTGGTGGCGCAGGACAAGGTGGCGGTCGTGTTCGGCTGCTGGACGTCCGTGTCCCGTAAATCCGTCTTGCCGGTGTTCAAGGAACTCAACAGCCTGCTGTTCTACCCCGTGCAATACGAGGGCGAGGAATTGGAAAAGAATGTGTTCTATACGGGCGCGGCGCCCAACCAGCAGGCGATCCCCGCCGTGGAGTACCTGATGAGCAAGGATGGCGGCGGCGCCAAGCGCTTCGTGCTGCTGGGCACGGATTATGTATATCCGCGCACTACCAACAAGATTTTGCGTGCCTTCCTGAAAAGCAAGGGAGTCAAGGATAGCGACATCAGCGAGGTCTACACGCCGTTCGGCCATGCCGATTATCAAACCATCGTCGCCAACATCAAGAAGTTTTCCGCCGGCGGCAAGACGGCCGTCATTTCCACCATCAATGGCGATTCCAACGTGCCGTTCTACAAGGAACTGGGCAATGCAGGCCTGAAAGCGACGGACGTGCCCGTCGTCGCGTTTTCCGTGGGCGAGGAAGAGCTGCGCGGCATCGATACCAAGCCCCTGCTGGGGCATCTGGCGGCGTGGAATTACTTTGAATCCGTCAAGAACCCCGTCAACGCGGCCTTCATCAAGCAGTGGAAGGCGTATGCCGTGGCGCAAAAGCTGCCGAACGCGGGTTCCGTCGTGACGAACGACCCCATGGAAGCGACCTATGTGGGCATCCATATGTGGGCGCAAGCCGTGGAAAAGGCGAAATCGACGGAGACGGACAAGGTGATCGCCGCCATGGCGGGCCAGAGCGTCAAGGCGCCGTCGGGCTTTACCCTGACCATGGATGCAACGAACCACCACCTGCACAAGCCCGTGATGATCGGCGAGATCAAGGCCGACGGGCAATTCAATGTCGTGTGGAAAACCAAGGAACCGATACGCGCCCAGCCGTGGAGCCCGTATATCAAGGGCAATGAGGGCAAGCAGAAGCTGTAGGCGCTGATATTTAACCCAGCAGCAACTGCCGGGGTCGGACCCTCAGGGACTAGGCGTCCCCATCCGACCCCAGTCCTCGCCTTTGGGGTAGGCGTTCGCCCCGTGCAGTTTTTCCATGGAACTTACAATGCGGTTCATCCCCAAACTGCTGGTCCTCGCCTGCCTGTTGCTATCCTCGCTGGCGCAGGCGGCCATCTCTCCCGACCTGCTCAAGCCGCTGGCCGGCGACGATCCCGACGCCAGGGTCGCCGCCGTGGCGCAGATCGCCGCCCTGGCCACACCCGAGGCCGCCAGGGTGCTGCAAGCCTTGCAGGACGATGCCTTGTATGCCGCACCCGACGGCACGGTGTACATCGTCGATGGCGAGCACGCCTACGATCCCGCCACGGGCCAGCTGGGTGCATTGCCCGACGGCATCGATGGCGTGATGGTCAACAACCGCTTGCGCGCGGTCGTGGCGGGAGCCTTGTCGGGCTTGCAGCTGCTGGCGCCGGAACGCGCCCAGCGGCTGGCTGCCGCGCAAGCCTTGCAAAAGGCAGTCGATCCCGCGCAGCCCCCCCTGATCCGCACGGCGCTGGCGCGGGAAAGCGATGGCGAGATCCAGCAGATCTTGCAGCTGCTGATCGCCAGCGCCAGCCTGCATGCGCCCGATGCCACCACGCGCAGGCGAGCCGTGCAGGCGCTGGCCGGCAGCAGCGACGCGCGTCTGCTGCCCGTGCTGCAAGCCATGCTCGAGACGGGGCCTGACGGCAAGGCGGGCGAGCCCGACGAAGCCGTGCAGCTGGCCGCCATCGAGACCATGCGCCAGATCAAGGGACGGGTGGCGCGCATGGAGTTCGCCGGCAATGTGTTCTACGGCATTTCGCTGGGCAGCGTGCTGCTGCTGGCCGCCCTGGGCCTGGCCATCACGTTCGGCTTGATGGGCATCATCAACATGGCGCATGGCGAACTGCTGATGATAGGCGCCTACACGACGTATTTATGCCAGCTGTTCTTCCGCAGCTACCTGCCCGGCGTGCAGGACTGGTACTTGCTGGCCGCCTTGCCGGCCGCCTTCCTCGTCGCGGGACTGGTGGGCGTGATGCTGGAGCGCACGGTGATCCGCTGGCTGTACGGGCGGCCGCTGGAAACCCTGCTGGCCACCTGGGGCATCAGCCTGATCCTCATGCAGGCGGTGCGCACCATCTTCGGCGCGCAAAACGTGGAAGTGGCCAACCCGGCCTGGATGTCGGGCGGCGTGACCGTGCTGGGCGGCCTCGTGCTGCCGTACAACCGCCTGGCCATCATCGTCTTCGCCATCGTCGTCGTGGCGGCCGTATGGCTGATCTTGAACAAGACAAGGCTGGGCCTGTTCGTGCGGGCCGTCACGCAAAACCGCCGCATGGCCGACTGCGTGGGCGTGGCCACGGGCAAGGTCGACATGCTGACCTTCGGCCTCGGTTCCGGCATCGCGGGGCTGGGCGGCGTGGCCCTGTCGCAGCTGGGCAACGTGGGGCCGGACCTGGGGCAAAGCTATATCGTCGATTCCTTCATGGTGGTGGTGCTCGGTGGCGTGGGCCAGCTGGCCGGCACCGTGATCGCCGCGCTGGGCCTGGGCGAAGTCAACAAATTCCTCGAACCGGTGGCGGGCGCCGTGCTGGCGAAGATCGCCATCCTCGTGTTCATCATCATTTTCATCCAGCGCCGGCCGCAGGGCCTGTTTGCCATGAAGGGACGCAGCGTCGAATGATTACCTCCCATCCCATCAAGCCTGGCCTCTTCACGCGGCCCGTGTGGCTGGCCATTGCCGGCTGCACGCTGCTGGCGGCGCTGTTGCCGATCTTTAACCTGGCGTTTGCCGAAGGGCATGCGCTGCACGTCTCCGCCTACACGGTGGCGCTGGTGGGCAAGTTCATGTGTTACGCGCTGGCCGCGCTGGCACTGGACCTCGTCTGGGGCTACACGGGCATCTTGTCCCTGGGCCACGGCGTGTTCTTTGCCCTGGGCGCGTATGCGCACGGCATGTACCTGATGCGCGCCATCGGCGGCGAGGGCCAGTACCACAGCAGCTTGCCCGATTTCATGGTCTTTCTCGACTGGAAAACCTATCCGTGGTACTGGGCGTTTACGGAACACTTCTGGTATTGCATGGCCCTCGTCGTGCTGGTGCCGGGCGTGCTCGCCTTCGTGTTCGGCTATTTCGCCTTCCGTTCGCGCATCAAGGGCGTGTATTTTTCCATCATCACGCAGGCGATGACGTATGCCTTCATGCTCTTGTTCTTCCGCAATGACACCGGCTTTGGCGGCAACAACGGTTTCACGGATTTCAAGACCATTCTTGGTTATAGCGTCACGGCGCCCGCCACCAAGGCCGTGCTGTTTTTGCTGACCCTGGCCATCCTGCTGGCGGCCCTGGTCGGCGCGCGCGCCATCGTCACTTCCAAGCTGGGCAGGGTGCTGCAGGGCGTGCGCGACAGCGAGGCACGCTTGATGTTCCTCGGCTACAACCCGCTGTGGTTCAAGCTGTTCGTCTGGACCCTGTCCGCCGTGCTGTGCGGCATCGCCGGTGCCCTGTACGTGCCGCAGGTGGGCATCATCAACCCGTCCGAGATGTCGCCGGCCAATTCCATCGAGATGGTCGTGTGGGTGGCCGTCGGCGGACGCGGTACCTTGATCGGTCCCATCCTGGGCGCCTTCACCGTCAACGGCTTGAAAAGCTGGTTCACGGCCGCCTTGCCGGAGCTGTGGCTGTTCGCGCTGGGCCTGCTGTTCATCGGCGTGACCCTCTTCATGCAGCAGGGCATGCTGGGCGTGTTGCGCAAGCTCAAACGCAAGAAAGCCGCAGTCGTGGCAGAGGAGGCCGCATGAGCATCCGCATGTTGCCCGGCATGGCCAGCGCCGAGGCGGGCGCCACGTATTCGCGCGTCAAAGGCGAGGGCGTCGATACGACGCATGGCGCCATCCTGTACCTGGAGGAGGTCAGCGTGTCCTTCGACGGCTTCAAGGCCATCAATAAGCTGAGCCTCGACATTTCCGTGGGTGAGTTGCGCTGCATCATAGGCCCGAATGGCGCGGGCAAGACGACGATGATGGACGTGATCACGGGCAAGACGCGCCCCACCTCCGGCACGGCCTGGTTCGGCCAGACCATGAACCTGGCGACGATGACGGAAGCACAGATCGCCCACGCAGGCATCGGCCGCAAGTTCCAGCGCCCCACCGTGTTCGAACAGCACACGGTATTCGACAACCTGGAGCTGGCCATGAAGATGGACAAGCGCGTGGCGCCCACCCTGTTCGCCCGCCTCACGTCGGAACAGGCGGGCCGGATCGAGGCCATCTTGCGCCTGATTCGCCTCAACGGCCACGAGGCGCGGCTGGCGGGCTTGCTGTCGCACGGGCAAAAGCAGTGGCTGGAAATCGGCATGCTGCTGATGCAGGAGCCGCAGCTGATCCTGCTGGACGAACCCGTGGCCGGCATGTCGGACGCGGAAACGGCGCGCACGGCGGAACTCCTCAATGAGCTGCGCGGCAAGCATTCCATCATGGTGGTCGAGCACGACATGGGGTTTGTTGCGGACATTGCCCGGCAAGGCATCGTCACCGTGCTGCACGAGGGCGCCGTGCTGGCGCAGGGGCGCATGGACGAGGTGCAAGCGGACGAGCGCGTCATCGAAGTCTATCTGGGACGGTAATGGGGAGATCACAGGCCATGCTCGAAGTGCAAGAATTAAATCAATACTATGGCTCCTCGCATACCTTGCGCGGCATCAACCTGTCGGCGCGCCAGGGCGAATGCCTGGCCTTGCTGGGCAGGAATGGCGTAGGCAAGACAACCTTGCTGAAATGCCTGATGGGCGTGCTGCCCGTGGCGCAGGGCACGGTGATGTTTCAGGGGCGCGACATCACGCAACTGGCGCCGCATGCGCGCGCCAGGCTGGGCATCGCCTACGTGCCGCAGGGGAGGGATATCTTTGCGCGCCTGACGGTCGAGGAAAACTTGCTGATGGGCATGGCGGTGAAGCGCGGCAGGTCGGCGTCGCGCATCGATTCCCACATATATGAGTTGTTTCCCGTGCTCAAGGAGATGCTGCAGCGGCGCGGCGGCGATCTGTCCGGTGGGCAACAGCAGCAGCTGGCCATCGCGCGCGCCCTGCTGGCCGAGCCGCGGCTGATCATCTTCGACGAGCCGACGGAGGGCATCCAGCCCTCCGTCATCAAGGATATCGGCCGGGTCATTGCCCTGTTAAAACAACGGGGCGACATGGCCATCGTGCTGTGCGAACAGTATTTCGACTTTGCCCGCGAACTGGCCGACGAGTTCATCGTGCTGTCGCGCGGCAGCGTGGTGGCCAGCGGCAAGGCGGAGCAGATGGAGGGCGAGGAGGTGAAGCGCCATTTGGCCGTGTGAGTCAGGACAGGCGCTGATGCACGAGGTGGGCCAGTTGCCTGTGCGCGGGCAGCAGGGGATGGCGCGCGGGTAGGCGCACCACGTCCGTAAACAGGTCGGGGCGCAGCTCCGCCTCCTGCACGATGCCGTCATTCGCCGCGCCGCCAAACGGCTGGCGGCGCCCGGGAAAGCCAACGGTGCCGGCCACGCACGTGAGGGGAATGTCCGGCATGCCGATGGCGGCCATGCGCTGCGGCGAGGCGACGAGCTGGCCGCATTCGCCAAATAGCAGCTTGTACAGACGGAAACGGTTCAGGTAAATATTGTAGCGCGTGGCCACGATGGGCGAGCCGACGAGGAACAGATGTCTGGGCTGGCGCGAGCCGGCGGGTAGGCTGAAGAGGGCCTGGCGCAGCAGCACGCCGCCCAGGGAATGCCCGATCAGCGCATAGTCGCCGCCGCGCGCCAGTTCGGCAAGACGCGCCACCAGGCGTGCCTGGATGGACGCCAGCGTTTCAACGGAAGCGAAATAGGCAAAGGTGGCCGTCGCGTGGCCGGCTTTCCTCAGCCGCCTCAGGGTGGGAAAGGCGTCCCATGGGGTTGCACCCATGCCATGCACAAAGAGAATCTTCATCGCGTCTTTCCTCACAGCAGTTGCAGCCAGCCCAGCACGGCGCCGGCCGCCAGCAGCCACAGTAAATGGATCTTTGTGCGCCAGATGAGGATGCCGGCCACGATGGACAGGCTCCACAGGGGCCAGTCCGTGCGGAGATCGTGGTTGGCGCCGCCCAGGATCATGCCCGTGGAAATCAGGAGGGCGACGACGATGGGCGCCATGCCCTGCTTGAAGGCGCGCACGGGGCGCAGGTCGCGGTTGCGGTAGCCCCACTGGGCGGCCACGTAGGTGAGCGTGGTGCTGGGCAGCATGATGCCCACCATCGTCACCAGCACGCCGAAATAGGCGGCCGCGTAGCTGCCCGCGTTCATGCCCACGTTCCAGCCCATCAGGGCGACGAACAGCACGTTGGGTCCCGGTGCGGCCTGGGCGATGGCGATCGATTCGTTGAATTGCGCCTGCGTCAGCCAGCCGTGCTGCTCGACGAGGAAGCGGTGCATTTCCGCCGTGGTGGAAATGGCGCCGCCGATGGACATCAGCGACAGCATCAGGTAGTGGCCGAACAGGTTCAGCCAGTCCCCCGTGCTCAGCACCAGTTGCAGGGGCGGGTTCATGCGGACAGCTTTCGATAGGTCAGCAGGCAGCCGATGCCGCCCAGGCCGAGCAGGATGTACAGCAGGGGCCAGCGCAGGATGGCCACCATCAGCACGCCCAGCACGACGAGGGGCAGGGTCAGCCACAGGGGCAGCGGATGCTTGCCCAGCGCGGCGGCCAGCTTCACGCCCGTGGCGGCGATCATGCCGGCCGACACGGCGGCCATGCCGCGCAGGGCGCCGGCCATCTGCGCATTGTCGCCGAAGCGCGTGTACAGCACGCCCAGCAGCAGCACGATGACGAGGGGCACGGCCAGCATGCCGGCCAGCGCCGTCAGCGCGCCCCGCAAGCCGAAATAGCGCCCGCCCACCATCAAGGACAGGTTGACGACATTCGGCCCCGGCATGATTTGCGCCACGGCCCAGTCTTCCAGGAATTCCTCCTGCGTCAGCCAGCGCTTGCGTTCCACCATCTCGCGCTGGATCACGGCCAGCACGCCGCCGAATCCCTGCAGGGCCAGCCAGGTGAACGAAAAGAACAGGTCGGCGAGCGAGGCGGGCTGCGGGCGGGGGAGGTCGGGCGGAGCGGCGGAGGGCGAGGGCATGGCTGATTATCGCCGTGGCCGCTTGCCCTTGTCCATCGCTTTCGGCGACGCCTGTGCCTGCAAGAAAAAACGGCGCCTCATGTTTCCCTGCCATTGACATCGAGAATTTATCGGCAATACTTTACCGGCAATACTGCCACTGTCCGTGCCCGCGCTGGCGCCCGGCTATCTTCTGCTGGCCGCCGCCCCCGTTCCCTTCCGCAGGAGTTGTCCACCATGCCTAATTCCCCAGAAACCTTGCATATGCCCCCCAAGACCGTGCAGATGCATGCCAGGGTCGACCAGAAGATGTGCGATATCGTCAATTTGGGTATCGCCGTGCAGGCCGCCTTCAGTACCCTGTGCGCGCTGGAATACCTGAAGTCATACAATATCGACCCGGATTTGATCGAGCGCGTGCTGCTGCATCCCGAGCAGCGCCGCCAGGTGTTGCATTGAGCGGTCGCCTGTCCGGGTCGGCGTTTCCTGCCGGGACAGGCTTCTTGTATGGCGGCAACTGTGTTGCCCGCGGCCGGGATCGGGCATTGTCGAATTGCTCATTATGGCTCAGTTATGCACAAATGATGGGTTAGCGAAATTGCTGAAATAATTTTCACGTGATTATGTGTGAGTTTCTAAGTGTCTGATTTTATTGGTTTTTATTTTTGCTGTTTGATTGAGCAGTTTATTGAAAGCCGCACGGGCTGTGGCTTTGGGGCCTGTCAATAGGCGCTTATCCACAAAGATATCCACAGTCCGTGTGGATATCTGAAAAAGCGCTTAACAATCCGCCACTTAGGAAAATACGGGCGATCCGCGCGTGCCGCGGGCCGGCAAGAAGGGCCAAAACGGGGCGTCGCCGAAGGCTGTATGCCCATCCAGTGTTCCTGTTTTGTGACCAGAAGTAGCGTCCGCGGCGGTGTGGGGGATCAGGGCGTCCCGGCGGGCGGCGGCGGGGTCGAGCCGCCTTGCCGGGCCAGGGCCTCGGCCAGGTCGGCGACCTGCTGCTGGGCTTCGCGCAAGGTGGCGTAGGTGCGCAGCGAGGCGATGACGGTGGTAAACAGTTTGCGCGTGGTCAGGTCGGTCTTGCACCAGAAATCGTTGATGTCGTAATCGATGATGATGCGGTGCTCCAGCGCCTGGCCCGGCTGGCCCGTGCGCAGGATGATGCGCACGGCGCTGTTGTGCAGCTCTTCGCGGATCTGGCGCGCCACTTGCAGGCCCGCATCCTGGGTTTCCATGATGACGTCGAGCAGCACGACGGCGATGTCGGGCGTGCTGCGCAGCACGGCCAGCGCCTCGGCACCCGAGTACGCATGCAGGAAACTGAGCCTGCGCCCCTGGAAGCTGGCCTGGCTGAGGGCGAACTTGGTCACCACGTGCACGTCGACATCATCGTCGACGATCAGCACGCGCCATGGCAAGGGCGCGCTGGCGGCCTCGGATGCGGTGCCGGCATGCTCCAGCGGCTCGTCCATCAGCCAGTCCGGTTCGTCCGCCGCCTTGGCGGCGCTGTCGCTATCCATATTCATGCAGATTCCAACGTTGATCGTTCCCCTTCACTCCACACTATGCCAGTCCGCAAGGTTTGTCAAAACAATGCCGTTCTCGCAAGACCCGGCTGACCCCGGCCGCGCAGGGGTGGCGAAATATATTTTCATGGCGGTAGCGTAACGTTGCTCAAGCGCAAATGCATGATTGCAAGTCATTGATTTCATTGGGGTAAAAAATTGCCTGTGAAATCAGCAAATTGTTGAAACCCGCATCAGTGCTGGCGTTGCGGCTTGTCAAGAGGGGCTTATCAACAACTTTATCCACAGTTGCTGTGGATATCTAAAAAAGCCGTGCAAAAACCGGGACTTGGCGCCCGCTGGCCCGGTCGGGGACGGCCGTTCAGGCGGCCATGCCCTCCCTTGCCAGTTCGGCAAATGCGAGCAGGAAGCGCTGCTTGGCTTCGGCCGGTCCCATGACGTCGATTATACCGGGCAAGGGGGCGATGCCGTCAAGGTAGGCCCAGCGCTCGGCCGAATGGGGCATCAGGTCGCGCTTTTCCGTGGCCAGCGCGATCAGGTCGGCCCGCTTGATGGGCGCGTAATCGGAAAAGTCGATGCCATACCTGGCGGCGATGATGGCGCTGACCTTGTCTTCCAGCGCGGCAAATTCGGGCAGCAGCACTTTCAGCGGCTTCACCATGTCGCCCAGGTAGGCTTCGGCCGCGTCGTGCAGCAGGGCCGCCAGGCGCAGGGGCGGCGGCACCAGGCTGGCAACGATCAGGCTGTGCTGGGCAATCGAATAAAACACCTGCGTCTGGCCATTGAAGCGGCACTGGTAGGCCAGGCCATGGGCGATGTCCTCGATGGCGACCTTGTCGATGTGCGGGCGCAGGGGGTAAAAACGGTTGCCTGAGTAAGTGGAAACGTAGTCGGTGGTAATCATTGCTTTGCTCGCCTCGCTTGCGGATGCGTGATGCCCCATCCTACACCGGATGGCGTGCGCCTGCCGCCGCCTCCTGTTTCGTGTTGCCTACCCGCCCTTTTCCTGCTGAGCCTATGCATCTTGGCATATCGATTAATTTATTTCATATCATTCATTGTTTTTTCTCAGACACTATAGCAATCTTGTTTTTCTGAAACTGACTTTGGAGGCAGGGCAATGACGGCGATACCTTCGGCAAGACCTTCGTATATCTACCAGGGCGGTTCGGTGATGATGCATTCGCCGCTGCAATTGAAACAGTCTGAAATGTTCGGCTATTTCGTCAAGGGCGACCTGGCGAAGCTGCAGGCCACCGTCAACACCACCCTGAACCAGGTGGCGGGCAGCAGGATGACCCTGAAGGTCCTGTCGCCGTACGTGATGCTGACCTTTACGCGCGTCAACCATGCCGACTCGGCCAACCCCGTCGACCAGGCCAAGGGCTGGATCACGGAAGTCGATATCGTCACCTGGATCATGGTGGGCCAGATGGACGACAAGGGCAAGCTGGCGCATATCTACTGGTACCCCTGCCACATCTTCGTCGACGACGCCATGGCCCTGATCAATGGCCGCGAGCTGTTCGGCTATCCGAAATACCTGTGCGAGTACGAGATACCGGCCGCCGGCAGCGAGCCGCTGCGCTGCTCCGTCGCCGCCAAGGGATTCCAGCATTTTTCGCCGGAAACGAAACTGGCCCTGCACCCGTTGCTGGAAGTCAACGCCACCGTGCAGACGGGGCCGCATAAACCCGTCAACAGTTTCCTCGAACTCATCGAGCAGGCGTTCCAAATCTTCCTTTCCATCCCCGATTTCTTTGACCTGGACCAGGCCGGCTGGGCCGATATCCTGTCGCTGCTGCGCAATCCCCGCATCGACCAGATCTTCCTCAAGCAGTTCCCCGACAGCGCGGGCGTGAAAGCCGTGTACCAGGCCCTGGTGGCGGCGCCGGCCGAGATCAACCGCCTGCACAGCGCGCGCCTGCTGGGCTACGAGTACGAATGCACCTTGCACGCCTTCGACAGCTTCCCGCTGGACCAGACCCTGGGCCTGCAACTGGGGCCGCAGGCGGCCATCCTGCCGTTCAACGTCAACTTCGATTTCACGGCCATGCCGGGCGAGGAACTGGTCGACAATTCGCAGATCGCGCCGGAAAAGATCGCCATCCTCGGCGGCGGCGTGGCGGCCATGACGACGGCGTATTACCTGACGAACCAGCCGGGCTGGCAAAACCAGCACGACATCACCGTCTATCAGCTGGGCTGGCGCCTGGGCGGCAAGGGCGCCAGCGGGCGTAATGCGCAGGTGGGCCAGCGCATCGAGGAGCACGGCCTGCACATCTGGTTCGGCTTCTATGCGAATGCCTTCAGGATGATCAAGGAAGCCTATGCCAGCCTCGATCGCCCGCCAGGCAGCCCGCTGGCCACCTGGCGCGACGCCTTCAAGCAGCACGATTACGTGGCCCTGTCCGAGGACGTGAAGGGACAGTGGCGCAACTGGTCCATCGTCTTTCCCACCTTGCCGGGCGAGCCGGGCGAGGGCGGCGAGGACGTCACCCTGTGGCAGATGGCCGTGGCCATGGTGGGCTGGATCGAGCAATGGATACGCCAGATCCGCCAGGTGGCCGACGCCGACGCGCGCATCGTGCGCGCCAGCGCCTCGCAGGGCGAGGGCGTGTGGCCGGGCTGGCTGCGCCGCCTGGCCGACGAGGTGGTGGGCCAGGCCGACGAGCTGGGTCTGGACGTGGGCCTGTCCGTGGGCGCGCTGGTGGCGCTGGTGGCCGACCTGGCGCCCGACTCCACGCGCCACGACCAGGCCCGCCATCAGCTGCTGGCCAGTACCCTGAACGGCATCCGCGCCTGGCTGCGCCTGCGCTACCGCGCGCTGATCGATGGCGACGACGAACTGCGCCGCCTGTTCATCTGCCTGGACCTGGGCATCACCGTCATGAAGGGCATGTTCCAGGATGGCGTCTTCAGGAACGGCTTCGACGTCATCAACGACATCGATTTCCGCGACTGGCTGCGCAAGCATGGCGGCGACGAGCAGTTCAGCGTCAATTCGGCGCCCGTGCGCGGCTTCTACGACCTGGTGTTCGCCTACGAGGGCGGCGATTTCGGCAAGCCGAACATCGAGGCGGGAACGCTGTTGCGGGCGATGGCGCGCATCGGCCTGGCCTACAAGGGCGGCATCATGTTCAAGATGCAGGCGGGCATGGGCGACACCATTTTCACGCCCCTGTACGAAGTGCTGGAAAAGCGCGGCGTCAAGTTCAAGTTCTTCCAGCGCGTGGAAGAGCTGGTGCCGGGCGCGGGCGACATCGACAGCATCCGCATCACCGAGCAGGTGCAACTGCGGGACCCGGGCGCCGGCTATGCGCCGCTGGTGGACGTGAAGGGCCTGGCCTGCTGGCCCAGCGCGCCCGACTACGCGCAGCTCGATCCGGCCCAGGCGGCCCTGCTGCAGGAAAAGGACGTCAACCTGGAGTCGTACTGGAGCGATTGGCCGCAACAGTACCAGCAGGCGTTCGGCCGGCAGCTGCCCGCCACGGTGTTAAGAAAAGGCGTGGACTTCGACAAGGTGGTGTTCGGCATTTCCATCGGCTCCCTGTCCGCCCTGTGCCCGCAGCTGCTGGCGCAAAGCCCGGCCCTGCGCCTGAGCGCCGAGAAGGTGAAAACCGTGGCCACGCAGGCGTACCAGGTATGGCTCAACAAGAACCTGGCGCAAATGGGCTGGACCATGCAGCCGCAAGGCCAGCAGCCCGTGCTGTCGGCCTTCACGGAACCGTACGACACGTGGGCACCGATGGACCAGCTGCTGGCGCACGAGGACTGGCCGGCGGGGCAGGAGCCGAAAAACGTCTCCTACTTTTGCAGCGCCTTCCCCGTCGACAGCTATCCGCCCGTCACCGACGCGGATTTCCCCGCCCGCTGCGCGCAGCGCGCCAAGGAGGGGGCGCTGCACCAGCTCGAGCGCGAGATCGGCGCCCTGTGGCCCGAGGCGGGCGCGCCGGGCGCGTTCCCATGGCAATGGCTGGTCGACGCGAAGGCGGGGGCGGGCGCGGCGCGTTTCGACAGCCAGTACTGGCGCGCCAACGTCGACCCGTCCGAGCGCTATGTCATGTCGGTGGTGAACAGCACGCAGTACCGGCTGGCCACCGACCAGTCGGGCTTTTCCAACCTGTTCCTCACGGGCGACTGGATCAGGACGGGCATCAACGCGGGCTGCGTGGAAGCGGCCGTGATGGCGGGCATGCAGACGTCGCGCGCCATGACGGGCTATCCGGCCGTGATCCAGGGAGAGACGGACTTCTAGGTATGATGGCGTTTCATTGAATCCTGCGCGAGCTTGCCCATGAAACGCCTGCTGCTGCTTTGTCTGGCCTTCCTCCACCTGCCGGCGCACGCCGCGCCGGCAGGTGCGCTACTCTTGTGGCCCGGCGCGCCGCCCGGCGGCGCGGCGCCCGGCCCGCAGCGCGACAGCGCGAAAGGCTCCATCACGCAGGTGGCGCAGCCCTACCTGCTCGTGCACCGCCCCGCGCAGCCGAACGGCATGGCCGTGCTGCTGGTCAGCGGCGGCGGCTATGCGCATATCGAGGCGGGCAAGGAGAGCGGCCCCACCGCCCGCTGGCTGCAGGCGCAGGGCATCACGGCCTTTGAACTCGTGTACCGCCTGCCGCGGGAGGGCGGCGGGGTGGCCGCGCCGTTCCAGGATGGCCAGCGCGCCATGCGCGTCATCCGCGCGCGCGCCGCCGAGTGGCGCATCGACCCGGCGCGTATCGGCATGCTGGGTTTTTCCGCCGGCGCGCACCTGGCCGGCATGACAGCCGTCGCGCCGGATGCGGCCCGCCAGGCACCTGTCGATGCGGCGGACCGCGTCTCGGCGCGGCCCGATTTTGCCGTGCTGCTGTACCCCGTGCTGACCATGCAGGCGCCGTTCGACACGACGCATGCGAAGAAGGAATTGCTGGGCGCCCATCCCGCGCAGGCGGCGCGCGACGCGCTGTCGGTGGAACTGCACGTGGATGCGCGCACGCCGCCCGTCTTCCTCGCGCAGGCGCTCGACGACCCGATTTCTCCGCCCGAGAACAGCATGCTGATGGCCGCCGCCCTGCGCCGCGCGGGCGTGCCCGTGGAGCTGCACCAGTTCCAGCAGGGCGGCCATGGCTGGGGCCTGGGCCGCAAGGGCAGCGAACCGGCCGCCTGGCCGGCACTGCTGCTGGCGTGGCTGCGGGCGAATGGCTGGCTGGCCGCCGATGCCGGCAGCTAGTCGACGGCGTCGGCCGGCGCGCGCAGGTCGCGGCGCGCCTCGTCCAGCGCCGCCTGCAGCTGCGGCAGGAACTGCTCCACGCTATCGAGCTGGCCGTCCGACGCCAGGGTTTCCATCTGGTGGCACAGGCCGTGCAGGGTAGGGCGGCTCAGGTAGCCGGCGCTGCCTTTCAGGGCATGGAAGGCGGCCGCCGCCGCGCTGGCGTTGCCGTCGCGTACGGCGTGGCAGGCCAGGTCCAGGCGCCGCGGCGCTTCCATCAGGAAGGCTTGCGCGATGCGCTGCAAGTGCTGCGGCGACAGGCCCGCCAGCGGCAGGATGTGCACGGGCGCGGCCATGGGGTCGGCCGGTGACGGCGCCGCCTCCCCGGGCGTCCCGCTGGCGCCGCCGAGGCCGAACTGGCGCGCCAGCGCGTCGTCCGCGGCGGGCAGTGCCGGCGGCAGCGCGTGGCCGCGCGCCAGCAGCAGGTCGATGACGGTATCGAGCTTGTCGAACAGCAGCGCTTCATCGACGGGCTTGCTGAGGAAGTCGTCCATGCCGCAAGCCAGGTAGCGCTGGCGGTCATGTTCGCTGGCGTTGGCCGTCAGCGCGATGATGGGGATCTGCGCGTCGGGAATGGCAAACTGCGCGTTGCCGCCGTCGCGAATCACGCGCGCGGCCTGTTCGCCATCCATCAGCGGCATGCGGCCGTCCATCAGCACGCAATCGTAGGCGTCCGTGGCCAGCGCGCGCAGCGCCTGCTCGCCGTTGTCGACGATGGTGACGGCGTGGCCCATGCTTTCCAGCAGGGTGCCGATGATGATCTGGTTGGTGCGCACGTCTTCGGCGCACAGGATGCGCAGGCGGCAGGCGTGGCGCGCGTGGCGCGGCGCCAGGCGGTCATGCGCGGCCGGTGCGCTGCCCTCGGCCAGCGGCAGGCTGAAATGAAAGCGCGAGCCGATGCCGACGCGGCTTTCCACGCCGATCGTGCCACCCATCAGTTCGACCAGTTCCTTGCAGATGGCCAGGCCCAGGCCCGTGCCGCCGTAGCGGCGCGTGGTGGAGTGGTCGGCCTGCTCGAATTTCTGGAACAGGCGGGGCAAGGTGGCGGCATCGATGCCGGGGCCCGTGTCGCTGATGACGAAGTCGATCTGGCTGCAGCCATCGCGGCGCGGCGCCGCGCGGGCGCGCCGCACTTCCAGCAGCACTTCGCCATTGGCCGTGAATTTCAGGGCATTGCCCAGCAGGTTGATGAGGATCTGCCGCAGGCGGGTCGGGTCGGCGCGCACGTAGCGGGGCAGGTCCAGCGCCAGTTCGCGGCGCAGCAGCAGGCTCTTGGCGTCGGCCTGGCCCTGCACGATGCCGGCCGCGTCGCCGATCAGCGCCAGCAGGTCGAAGTCCAGCGTTTCCAGTGTCAGCTTGCCCGCGTCGATCTTCGAGAAATCGAGGATGTCGTTGAGGATGGTCAGGAGCGACTCGCCGTTGTGCAGGCCGATGCGCAGGTATTCCTGCGTGCGGCCCTTGACGGACTGGTCGCGCAGGGCGAACTTCAGCATGCCGATGACGCCGGCCAGCGGCGTGCGGATGTCGTGGCTCATGGCGGAGAGGAAATCGATGCGGTGGCGGCTGACCACTTCCGCGTGTTCCTTGGCCGTCAGCAGGGCGTCGTTGCTGAGGGTCAGCGCCAGGGTGCGTTCCTGCACGCGCTGTTCCAGGTTGTTGCGCAGCAAACGGATCTGGTCGGCGAGGGCAAAGGCCAGCAGCAGGCCGTCCAGGGTGCCGCCCAGCAGGGTCACCAGCTGGGCGTTGGCCACCATGGCCGGCATCAGGCCCAGGTTGGCGGGCAGGATCAAAAAGCCGGGCAGCATCAGGGCGACGAAGGCCAGCACGAAGAAGCGCGCCGGCTGGTAGCCGCGGCGCCAGACGACGATGCCGCAGGTGAGCGCCAGCAGCATCCACAGGCTGATGGCGATGGTGGCCAGCGCGTGCGCATACTGCAGCGCGAAGTAGCAGCTGGGCAGGAGCAGCAGGGGCAGCACCAGGTTGACCTTGCTGATGCGGTACAGCAGGGGGGAATGGTCGCGCAGGTGCAGGAAATGCATGTAGAACAGGGTGCTGAAGACGGGCAGCAGGAAGAACGGCACGTAATGCAGCTGCAGCATGTGCCAGTCGAACAGGTCGGCGAAGACGTGGAAGGTCATGGCCCAGGCCAGGCCGTACGTCAGCACGTACAGCGCGTAATACGCCGAGGCTTTTTCCAGGGTGATGGAAAAGATGAAGAAATTGAACAGGCCCAGCGCCAGCAGGGCGCCGATGGAGGCGACGATGAGGAAGTTTTCCTTGCCCACCAGCTTGCGGTACGCCTGCTGCGTCTGCACGCCGAACATGGGCGCGCGCGCATAGTAGGGGCTGGAAAAGCGGATCAGGATGGCATACGTGGCGCCCGGCGCCAGCTGCACGTTCTTGCCGTAGTGCAGCAAATACTCGTGCGGGCGCTGGTAGCCCGTCAGCAGGGTGCGCGGCGCGTCGTGCTGGCCGGGGCCGTACACGTGGATGTCGACCAGGTCGATCAGGGTGTCGTTCGGGTCGATGACCCAGGCCGTCTCGCTGCTGTCGTTGCGCACCTGCGCCAGCAGCCAGTAGGCGCCGCCGAACAGGTCGACGTCGGCGGCCGGGCGCTGGCGGGCCAGCCAGGCGGGCAGGGCGGCCGCATCGGCGGGGGCGGCGCCGTCATCTCCGGCAAGAAACAGACGCGCGCCGCTGCCCAGGGTGTGGATGCCCTGCGCCGTCAGGGGCAGCGGCGTGGCCGCGGGCTGCGCCTGCGCCCCGCACGCCAGGCCCAGCAGGCCGAACAGGCACAGCCACCCGCATAGCCAGGCGCTGACGCGGAAGCTGGAAGCGCGGTGGCTGGACGGGAGCGGGTGGGCTGGCATCGGTGAATAGGGTGACTGTCGCGTGGAAATGGGCGGCAACGCCATTTGCTGTGGAGTGCCCATTTTAATCGACTCTCGGTGGCACACGCGCAATTTCCTGCCACAAAGACATGCTGCCCGCTGGCCGGCCGGCCCGTTCCGGTATCATGTCGCCTTTTGCCTGCGAGTCATTATGCTCAGTCCCGACCAGTTCCTGGCCTTCCTGGCCGCCGCCGTCCTCATCACCGCCAGTCCCGGCCCCGACAACCTGATGGTCCTGGGCGTGGGCATGTCGCGCGGGCGCCGCCAGGGCATGGCGTTCGGCCTGGGCTGCGCCCTCGGCTGCCTGACGCACACGGTGCTGGCGACCATCGGCGTGTCGGCTCTGCTGGCCGCCTCGCCTACCGCCTTTACGGCGCTGAAAGTGGCCGGCGGCCTGTACCTGGTGTGGCTGGGCATCGGCGCCATCCGCAGCCGCGGCGGCGCGAAAGTCGATGGCGCGGCGGCCCTGCCCGACGAGTCCTTGCTGCGCCTGTTCGGCAAGGGCCTGTTCGCCAACAGTATCAATCCGAAAGTCGTGCTGTTCTTCCTGTCGTTCCTGCCGCAGTTCATCGTCGCGGGGCGGGGCGATGCCAGCTGGCAGACGGCGCAGCTGGGGCTGGTGTTTACGGCGCAGGCTTGCGTGCTGTTCGGCCTGCTGGGCTACTTTTCCGGTGCCGTCGGCACGTGGCTGAACCGCCGCCCCCGCGCCGGCCTGTGGCTGGACCGCGTGGCCGGCACCATCTTCATCGCCCTGGGCCTGCGCCTGATCCTGGCGCGCTAGGCTCCATCCTGGCGGTGATGCGGAAGGCCAGTTCCATCTGATCCTGCACGGCCATGGCGCCGCCCAGGATGGCGAAAGGCACGATGCCGAAATCGCTCTGCTTGAGCAGCAGGCTGCCGCTGGCCTGCAGGCTGCGCCCGTCGGCCGCTTCCTCGATCCGCACCGGCAACTGCACCGCGCGCGTCACGCCATGCAGGGTGATGTCGGCGGCGAGCACTTCGCCGGCGCCCGCGCGGCGGGCCTCCACGCGCACCCACGGATAGCGCTCCGCCTCGAGCACGCGCACCAGCATGTTGTGCCGCGTGCCGGCGATGGCATCGGCCGACGGTGTCGTCGTCAGGCCGGCCGCCTGGCGCAAGCCATCCTCGTCGACGCTCATTTCATCCAGCCGGAACTGGAAGGCGGCGCGTCCCGCCTGGGGCGCCACCACGCCCTGCAGGCTGCGGCTGGCAACCACGTGGTCGTGGCCCAGGCGCGCCAGCGCGCCGCCGCGGCGCACGGTGATGGTCAGCAGCGATTCCTGCGGCGCGATGTGCAGCAGGCGCATGCCGCGCTGCTGCCAGGCGGGCGCGGCCATGGTTGCCGCCCCGGCGGCCGGGGCCGGCGCCAGGGCGGCCGGCGGCGCGCTGAACGGCGAACAGGCGGCCAGCATGGCGCAGGCGCAGGCCAGCAGCGCGCGGCGATACGGCATCGAAGGGTATTCCTGGCGGGAGAGCGGCATGGGCATGGCGTCGGGGCGTTGGAGGCGATGGGGGCATAGTAAGCGATCCGGCCCGCGGCGGGCTAGCCGTGCGTGCGTGCGTGCGTGCGCAAGCGCCGTTCCGGCCGGACCAATTCGCCTGGCGGCATGCCCCTGCCCGCAGGGAAACGGGGCGCCATGCCGCCCGACTGGTATTCACGGCGGGCGCCAGGCCATGCATCTGGCGCCGTGCGCAATGAAATGGCAAAGGCGCTGCGGATTAATAAAGGCAGGAATGGAAATAATGGCTGCGAATCGACATTAATAGTTTCTTTTAAAAAACAAACTATGCGTTTGATAGTTTCGCATGATTATGTAAATGATAATTTAAATATTATGTCGAGCTGATCAGTATGGGGCAGAAAAAAGAATGCCGGCATGACTATATGATTAATTTGAGGAATGTGTTGCTAAATATCAACGAGATAATTTAATTTCTTTATTGGAAATAAAAAAACCACGGTTGTCGTACGCTTGGACTGTTACGTGTTCATATAATCATGTCAATTAAATGTCATTTTTATATGTATCTGCAGCTTGCAGCGGTACTTTCTTAGCGGACAACATGATCAAAACACTACAGGAAACGGCAGGCCGTCTTGGCCGCCACGCAGCTTTGTCATGCGCCGGGTGCGCCAGCGGCAGCCTGGCGGCGATATTCCGCCGGGTTCGCTTACCCCGTTCTTCCAGGTCTGCCCTTGTCCCGCTGGCGCTCGCCGCCGCGCTGCTGGGCGCCGCCGCGCCTGCCGCCGCGCAGGTGCTGTGGGAAGATTACCGGGGCATTTCGCGGGTTCCCGCCAGCCCGGCCACGCCGAATTACGACAACAGCTTCAACGCCGGCAGCACGGCGCGGCTGGCCAGCCTGATGGGGCTGGCCGCCAATCCGGCCGTCAACGCGGCGCGCACGGGCACGTCGCCGCAGCTGGACTGGGCCAATGGCACGACGGCCAGTCCTGGCCAGTTATGCAACTTTGATACGCAGCAAACGTCGCCTGCCTGCCGCGCCTGGATCATGGGCCGCGTGATGTACACGCTGGTGGTCTTTCCCCAGGCGGGCAATTACAAATTCAGCGTTGCGCATGACGATGACGTGAAAGTCGATTTCTCCACCCAGTATTCGACCAATTACCGCAGCGCCGTGTATAACGTGGCCGTGGGCAGCGTGGCCGAATATTCGAATAATGAAACGGATTTCCAGAATCTGGCCGGCAATTTCAATAGCGCCACGCCGGGCGGCTGTTATCTGGCCCGCGTACTGTGGAATAACGTGGGGGGCATCAATTATCTGCACATGCGCTGGACGCGTCCCGACAATGTGACGGAAATCATCCCCGCCGCCCAGTTGCGCGACCCCAGCCTGGCCAGTTCCTATGCCAGTTGCACCAATGCCAAGACCGACCTGGCCGTCAGCAAGGCGGGACCGGCGACGTTTTCCGTCGGCAAGCCCTTGAGCTACACGCTGAAGGTGTGGAACCGCGGTCCCGCCGTCAGCGCGGGCGCCACCTTCAGCGACGTGCTGCCCGCCAGCCTGAGCAATGTCAGCTGGACCTGCGCCGCCAGCGGCGCCGCCTCGTGCGGCAGCACCAGCTCGGGGGCGGGCAGCAACAACGTCGCCCTCACCATGGGCACCTTGCCCCTGAACGCGGCCACCAGCGCGCCCACCAGCGGCGCCTACCTGACCCTCACCATCACGGCCACGCCGGGCGACGCGGCCAGCATCGTCAACACGGCCAGCGTCACCGTGTCGCCGAATGAAACGGATAGCGACCTGAGCAACAACAACAGCAGCACCACGGCCACCGTCACGACGCAGACCTTGAGCGTGATCAAGGCGCTGGCGCCGGCCAGCGACAGCGGCCTGTTCATCATGAATGCCAACGGCACGCCGGGCGCGCCGGGCGGCAATGGCGCCACGGCCAGCGCCGTGACGCGCGTGGGCAACCTGGTGACGTTCGCGGAAAGCGCGGGCGCGGGCAGCAGCCTGGCGCAGTACCAGAGCAGCTACAGCTGCGCGCGCACGGATACGGCCGCCGTCATCGCCAGCGGCGCGGGCACGGCGGGCAGCGTCACCATGCCCGACGCGCCCGTCACCTGCACCATCAGCAACCGCCGCCTACAGGCGGACATGCAGGCCGTCACCACGGTGCCGCCCGGCCCCTACAATGCCGGCGCCGCCATCACCGTCACGGGCGTGTGCACGAACAACGGCCCCGACAACGCGGCCGCGCCCACCTGCGTCATGAGCGGCTTGCCGGCCGGCACCACGGCCAGCTGCAGCGCGCCCGTCGCGCCCTTCATTCCCGGTTCGCGCATCAATTGCAGCGCCACCTTCAACCTGCCGGCCAGCGGCGGCCTGACGATCACCACCACGGCCGGCAGCACCACCCTGGACCCGGTGCCGGCGAACAATGTCGACAGCGACACCCTGGGCGTGGTCAGCCCGCGCGTGGGCGTGAGCAAGAGCGTCGACAAGACGGCCGCCACGGTGGGCGACACGGTGCAGTGGACCTTGACGGCCAGCAATACCGGCACGGGCGCCACGACGGCGGCCCTGACCCTGAGCGATACCTTGCCCGCCAGCCTGGCCGGCATCGTCGTCACGCCCACGGCGCCCGTCAGCTGCGCGCCCGTGGCCGGCAATACGCTCGTCTGCACGGTGCCGGCCGGCCTGGCGCCGGGCGCCAGCGCGCTGGTGGGCATCGCCGCCAGCCCCACGGCGGCGGGCAACTTCGTCAACGGCGTGGTGCCGTCGGGCGGCAATGGCGCCAGCTGCGCCACGCCGGCCGCCTGCCAGACCACCACCGTCGTCAGCAAGCCGCTGGTCGATGTCACCACCACCCTGAACGGCTTTCCCGGCACCTCGAACGCGGGCGACATCATCGGCGGCGTGGTGAGCTACGCCAACCTGGGACCGGGCACGGCCGAAGCCGTGACGTACAGCCTGCAGCTGGCCACGGGCCTGTCCGGCGTGTCCGTCACGGGTGCGAGCGGCAGCTATGACGCGGGCACGGGGCTCGTCGTGCTGACGGGCTTGCCCGTGACCCTGGCGCCAGGGCAGGGCTTTTCCTTCAACCTGGCCTACACGCAACCCGGATCGAATATTTCCGCCGTCACCAGCGTCATCGCCACGACGTCCACGGAAGTGGCGAACGACCACCCGAACCGGGCCATGGTGACGGTGCCGGGGCCGAACGTGCGCGTCACCAAGACGGCGAACAAGGCTACGGCCAACGTGGGCGAGGACATCATCTGGACGATTACGGCCAGCAACACCGGCAATATCGCCAACCAGGGCGCCGTGACCCTGGCCGACCTGCTGCCGCCGAACCTGGTGGTGACGAGCGTGGCGGCGGCGCCGGGCGTGACGTGCCCGCCGCTGGCGGCGTGGGTGGCGTCGAGCACGCAGACCTGCTCGGTGGCCGCCGGCCAGCTGGCCGCCCTGAACGGCAGCCGCACGGTCACCATCACGGCGCATGCCACGCAGGGCGGCGGCAGCCTGTCGAACCGGGTCATGCCCGGCGGGCCGGACAATCCGGCCTGCAGCGCGCCCAGCGCCTGCCAGACGACGAGCACCATCACCAGCCCGAAAGTGGCAGTGAAGAAAACCGTCGACCAGGCCAGCATCAATATCGGCGCCACCCTGAGCTGGAGCGTGACGGCCACCAACAGCGGCGACGGCGCCAGCACCGCGCCCGTCACCCTCACCGACACCTTGCCCGCCAACCTGCTGAACCTGAACGTGGCCGTGACGGGCGCCACCACCTGCACGGCGCCCGTGGGCAACCTCCTCACGTGCACCGTGCCGGCCGGCCTGGCCCCGAATGGCGGCGTGGCCGGCTTCACCGTCACGGGCCAGCCCGCGGCGGCGGGCACCTATGCCAACAGCGTCGTGCCGTCCGGCCCCGACAATCCCGCCTGCGCCACGCCCGGCGACTGCGCCACCACCAGCACGGTGACCAGCCCCAGCGTGGCCGTGACGAAGGGCGTCGACAAGGTCACCGTCAACCTTGGCGACAGCATCAGCTGGACCTTGCGCGTGCGCAACAGCGGCAGCGGCCCCACCACGGCCCCCGTCACGCTGACGGACAGCCTGCCGGCCAACGTGGGCGCGCTGCAGATCCTGCCCGTGGCGCCCGCCAGTTGCGGCGTGCCCGTCGGCACCACGCTCAGCTGTACCGTAGCGGCAGGCCTGGCCGCCGGCGCGGAAGCGAGCATCGTCGTGAAAGCCGTGGCGAACGCCGCCGGCACCGTGGCCAACAGCGTCGTGCCGTCCGGTCCCGACAATCCCGCCTGCGCCACCGCGGCGGCATGCCAGACCACCACCACGGTCACCCGCCCGAACGTGACGGTGAAGAAAACCGTCGACAAGGCCACGGTCAACGTGGGCGACACCATCACGTGGACCTTGACGGTGAACAATAGCGGCACGGGCGCCAGCACGGGCAGCGTGAGCCTGGCCGACACCTTGCCGGCAGGCCTGGCGAACGTGGTCGTCAGCGCCCAGGCACCGGCCACGTGCGCTCCCGTCGCCGGCACCGCGCTGGCGTGCAGCGTGCCGGCCGGCCTGGCCCCGGGCGCGTCGGCGAAGGTCGTCGTCAGCGCCACGGCGACGCTCGCCGGCGCGGCCGTCAACAGCCTCGTGCCCGGCGGCCCGGACAATCCCGCCTGCGTGCTGCCCGGCGATTGCGGCACCACCACGACGGTGGTCAAGCTGCTCGTCGACGTCACCACCACCCTGAACAATTTCCCTCCGAATACCCTGGCAGGCGACAGCATTTCCGGCACCGTCACGTATGCCAACGTGGGGCCCGGCCCCGCCGAAGGCGTGAGCTACACGCTGAAGCTGACGCCCGGCCTGGCCGGCGTCGTGCTCACGGGCGCCGCCGGCAGCTACGATGCCGGCAGCGGCGTGCTGACCCTCAGCGGTCTGCCGCTTACCCTGGCCAATGGCCAGAGCACCAGCTTCAATATCCGCTACACGCAGCCGGCCGACAACCTGTCCATGGTGACGTCGGGCATCGCCACCACTTCCGTGGAAGTGCCCAACGACTTGCCGAACACGGCCACGGCCACGGTGCCCGGCCCCATCATCCGCGTGACGAAGCTGGCCGACAAGATGACGGCCAACGTGGGCGAGACGGTGACGTGGACCATCACGGCCACCAACACGGGCAGCCTGGCCAACCTGGGCGTGGTGACCCTGACGGACATCCTGCCCGCCAACGTGCAGGTGCTGTCCGTCACGCCGGGCGCGGGCGTGACGTGTCCGCCGCTGTCCAGCTGGCTGGCCAGCAGCGCGCAGGCGTGCAGCATCGCCCCCGGCCAGCTGGCAGCCTTCACGGGCAGCCGCAGCATCACCATCAGCGCCACGGGCACGGCCGGTGGCAGCCTGGGCAATAAAGTGCTGCCGGGCGGTCCCGACAATCCTGCCTGCGCGCAGGCCGCGTCCTGCCAGACCACCACCACCATCCTCAGTCCCCAGGTGGCCGTGCGCAAGACCGTCGACAAGAGCAGCATCAATGTGGGCGATGCCCTGACGTGGACCATCGCCGTGGCCAACACGGGCACGGGCGCCACCCGCGGCGTCATCACCCTGAACGATACCCTGCCGGCCAACCTGACCATCTGGCAAGTGCTGCCCGCGGCGCCCGCCACTTGCGCGGTGCCGAACGGCACCCAGCTCAGTTGCTCGATTCCCGCCGGCATGGCGGCGGGCAGCGCCTTGAATATCGTCGTCAAGGGCGTGGCCAACGCGGCCGGCGCCTACGTCAACACGGTCGTGCCGAGCGGCCCGGACAACCCGGCCTGCCTGCAGGCGGGCGATTGCAGCACCACCAGCACGGCCGTCAAGCTGCTGGTCGACGTCACCACCACCCTGAACGGCTTCCCCGGCACCACGCATGCGGGCGACCTCATAGCCGGCACGGTGAATTTCAGCAATATCGGCCCCGGCGCGGCCGAAGGCGTGACGTACAGCCTGCAGCTGGCGCCCGGCCTGGCCGGCGTGAGCATCAGCGGCGTGACGGGCAGCTACAACGCAGGCTCGGGCCTCGTCACGCTGTCCGGCGTGCCCGCCACGCTGGCGCAAGGGCAGGGCTTCAGCTTCCAGCTGGGCTATGTCCAGCCGGCCAGCAACCTGTCGACGGTCGTCAGCCGCATCGCCACCACCTCGACGGAGGTGGCGAACGACCAGCCGAACGTGGCGACCGTCACCATGCCCGGCTCCATCATCCGCGTCAGCAAGACGGCCAGCAAGAGCGTGGCGAACGTGGGCGAGGAAATCATCTGGACGATTACGGCCAGCAACACGGGCAGCCTGGTCAACCAGGGCGCCGTGATCCTGACGGACTTGTTGCCAGCCAATATCGTCGTCACGGCCGTGACGCCCGACAGCGGCGTGACGTGCCCGCCGCTGGCCAGCTGGCTGGCGAACAGCCAGCAGAGCTGCAGCGTGGCCAGCGGCCAGTTGGCGGCAGGCAATGGCCAGCGCCAGATCGTGCTGACTGGCAAGGCCAGCGCCGGGGGCAGCCTGGCCAACCAGGTCATGCCCAGCGGCCCGGACAACCCCGCCTGCTTCCAGGCCAGCACTTGCCAGACCACGACGACCATCACCAGCCCGGCCCTGGCACTGAAGAAAAGCGTCGACAAGCTGGCCCTGAACATCGGCGACAGCCTGAGCTGGACGATTACCCTGGCAAACAGCGGCACGGGCGCCAGCACGGCCGTGGCCAGCGTGACCGATACCCTGCCGGCCGGCCTGGCCGACATCGCCGTCGCCCCGGCCGCGCCGACGACGTGCGCCCCGCTGGCGGGCAATGTGCTGACGTGCAGCGTGCCGGCCGGCCTGGCCGCCGGCGGCGCCGCCACGGTGCAGGTGACGGCGCGCGCCGTCGCCGCCGGCAGCCTCGTCAATGGCGCCAGCGCCAGCGGCACGGACAATCCCGTCTGCCTGCAGCCGGGCGACTGCAGCACCACCAGCACCGTCAGCTCGCCCTTGCTGCGTGCCAGCAAGACGGTCGACAGGACGGCGGCCAGCGTGGGTGACACGCTGACGTGGACCTTGACCTTGCGCAATACGGGCACGGGTCCCAGCACGGGCGTGGCCACCCTGAGCGACACGGTGCCGGCGGGCCTGGCGAATCTGCTGCTCACGCCGGTGGCGCCCGCCACGTGCGCCGTGCCGGTAGGCAATGTCGTGACGTGCAGCGTGCCGGCCGGCCTGGCCGCGGGCAGCGCCGCCAGCGTGAAGCTGAGCGCCACGGCCAGCGTCTCGGGCAGCCTGGTCAATACCCTGGTGCCGGGCGGAGCGGACAACCCCGTGTGCGCCGCTCCCGCCGATTGCCAGACCACCACCGTGGTGTCGAAACTGCTCGTCGACGTGACGACGACCCTGAACGGCTTCCCCGGCAGCAGCAATGCGGGCGATGCCGTGCGCGGCGTGGTGACGTTTGCCAACGTGGGTCCCGGCGTGGCCGAGAACGTCAGCTACAGCCTGCAGCTGGAAAGCGGGCTGGCGGGCGTCTCGCTGAGCGCCATCAGCGGCGCGCCCGGCATCAGCGGCGCCTACGACAGCGGCACGGGCCTGTTCGTGCTGAGCGGCTTGCCGGCCACCCTGATCAGCGGGCAGAGCGCCAGCTTCAACCTGTTCTACACGCAGCCGGCCAGCAACAGCTCGCGCATCGTCAGCCTGGTGGGCACCAGCTCCACGGAAATCGTCAATGACTTGCCGAACACGGCGACGACGAACCTGCCCGGCCCCGTGATCCGCGTCAGCAAGACGGTCGACAAGGTCAACGCGGCCGTGGGCGATCTCCTGACCTGGAGCATCACGGCCGTCAATACGGGCAACCTGGCGAACCAGCATCCCGTCGTCGTCAGCGACGTGCTGCCGTCCAACATCGTCATCCTCGGCGTGACGCCCGATGCGGGCGTGACGTGTCCGCCGGCGGCCAGCTGGGCGCCCAGCAGCGTGCAGGCGTGTACGATTGCGGCAGGTCAATTGGCCGCCGGCAATGGCAGCCGCAAGATCGTCGTCACGGGCCGCGGCAGCGTGGGCGGCAGCCTGGCCAACCGCGTGCTGGCCAGCGGCGGCGACAATCCCGCCTGCGAGACGGCCGGCGCCTGCCAGGCCACCACCACCCTCGTGGCGCCGCAGGTGACGGTGCACAAGAGCGTCGACAAGGCCACGGCCAGCGTGGACGACTTGCTGACCTGGACCATTACCGCCAGCAATACCGGCACGGGCGCGACCAGGTCGGCCATCGTGCTGACGGACAACCTGCCTGCCGGTGTCAGCGGTGTGCAGGTGCTGTCCACGCAACTGGCCACCTGCGCGCCCGTGGCGGGCAATATCGCCACCTGCAGCGTGTCGGCCGGCCTGGCGCCGGGCGGCCAGGCGCAGGTCGTGCTGCGCGCCACCGTGGCGGCGGCGGGCGTGTTGCAAAACACCGTGCTGCCCAGCGGCCCGGACAACCCCGTGTGCGTCCAGGCAAGCGACTGCAGCACGAGCACCACGGCCATCAAGCTGCTGGTGGACGTGACCACCACCTTGAACGGTTTCCCCGGCACCACCAATGCGGGCGACCAGGTCAATGGCATCGTGTCGTTCAGCAATGTCGGACCCGGCACGGCCGAGAACGTGACCTACAGCCTGAAGCTGGCGCAGGGCCTGGTGGGCGTGACCCTGAGCGGCGCGGCCGGCAGCTATGACGCCGTCAGCGGCATGCTGACGCTGCAGGGCCTGCCGTCCAGCCTGGCGGCCAACGAGGCGCACAGCTTCAGCCTGGCGTATATCCAGCCGGCCAGCAATGTCTCGACCATCGTCAGCATCATCGCCACCAGCTCGACGGAAGTGCAGTATGACTTGCCGAACACGGCCACGGTGACCATGCCCGGTCCCGTCATCCGCGTCAGCAAGACGGCCAACGTCGCCAACGCCAACGTGGGCGACAGCATCGTCTGGACCATCACGGCCGTCAACAGCGGCGGCGTGGCCAACCAGGGCATCGTGACCCTGGCCGACATCCTGCCGCCGAACCTGACGGTACTGGCCGTCAATGCGGACGCCGGCGTGACGTGTCCGCCCCTGGCCAGCTGGGTCGCCAACAGCGTGCAAAGCTGCAGTATTGCGGCAGGTCAATTGGCTGCCGGCACGGGCACGCGCAGCGTGCGCGTGACGGCCACGGGCACGGTGGAAGGCCGGCTGGCGAACCGTGTCATGCCGGGCGGGCCGGACAATCCCGCCTGCGCGCAGGCGAGCAGCTGCGAATCGGGCGTGGTCCTGACGGGCCCGAAAGTGGCCGTGAAGAAAATCGCCAACCGCGCGGCCGCCAATGTGGGCGACACGGTGGTGTGGACCATCACCGCCACCAACTCGGGCAGCGGCCCCACGCGGGCTGCCATTACCCTTGTCGATACCTTGCCGGCGGGCCTGGCGAACGTGGTGGTCACGCCCGTGCGCGCCACGTGCAGCCCCGTGGCCGGCAACGTGCTCACCTGCAGCGTGCCGGCCGGCCTGATCGGCAATGGCGGCGAAGCCACCGTGGAAGTGTCGGCCACCGTCACCCAGGCCGGCAGCGCGCGCAACAGCGTCGTGCCGTCCGGCCCCGATACGCCGCTGTGCCTGGCACCGGCCGATTGCCAGACCAGCACCAACGTCACCAGCCCCAGCGTGATGGTCAAAAAGGTGGCGGACAAGGCCAATGCCAGCATCGGCGACACCGTCAGCTGGACCATCACGGCCACCAACAGCGGCAGCGGCGCCACCACGGCGGCCATCGTCCTGAGGGATGACCTGGCCACCAGCCTGACGGACATCGCCGTCACGCCGGCGGCGCCCACCGTCTGCGCTCCCCTGGCGGCCAATAAACTGGTGTGCACGGTGCCGGCCGGCCTGGCGCCGAACGCCGTCGCTGCCGTCACCGTCAGCGCGAAAGTGGCGGCCAGCGGCACCCTGAGCAATACCATCGTGCCCACCGGCCCCGACCTGCCGCGCTGCGCGCAGGCGTCCGATTGCACGGCCGTCACGGAAGTGGCGAATCCGGCCATCGGCGCGGCGCTGGGCGTGGGCAAGGTGGCGCAGTTGTCCGCCAAGGTCTTCAACGTGCCGTACACGTTGGTGATCCGCAACGTGGGCAAGGGCACGGCATCGAACGTGCAGGCGCTCGACAGCCTGCGCGCCGCCTTCCCCGAACCCGTGGCGTGCCGCATCGTCACGCCGCCGGCCGCGCCGGCCATAGCCGGCAGCCGGCAGCTGGCCGTCAACCCGGGCTTTGCGGGCGGCTGCGGTGGCAGCGACCTGCGCCTGCTCAGCGGCGACGCGGCCCTGGCCGAAGGCGAACTGAGCGTCGTTACCTTCACCGTGCAGATCACCGTGGCCGACAGCAGCGCGCCGCTGTACAACAACAGCGTGTTCGCCAGCGCGCTGGGCGGCAATGTCGCCAATGGCGGCGGCAGCATCAGCGTGCCGCCCGCGCCCAGCGCCGGCGCCATCGCCGCCAACCCGGGCTACACGCCGCCGGCGGGCAGCCTCGTGTTTGACGCCTCCAACAATGGCGGCGCGTATGCGGGCGCCGTGGCGACGGCGGCGGAAGTGGCCGCGCTGGCGGAAAAGGTGGACCCCAACCATAACGGCAATGCGTCGGAAACCGTGGGCGGCGTGCCGTTCACGGGCGAAGACACGCCCACGCCCGTGGTCCTGCTGCGCCAGGTGGTCGATGTCATCAAGGCGGTGTCGGCCCAGCAGCAGGTCGATGCCAGCAAGTTCGAGATCAGCTACACGGTGCAGGCGGCCAACCGCTATCCGGCCGGCTACCCGACCTCGACCATGGTGCAGGTGGCGGAAAACCTGAAGGCCGTCTTCCCCACGGCCACCAGCGTCACCTTCAAGCCGGGCAGCCTGGCCGTCACGGCGCGGCCCGCCGGCGCCACGGCCTGCGTGGCGAACGGCGACTTCAACGGCATCACGGTGTTTGGCTTGCTGAACGGCAAGGGCGACTTGCTGCCGCAGGAAAGCTGCAACATCGTCTTCACGGTGCTGGTGGACTTCGGCAGCGTGGCGGCCATCCCCACCGTGCCGCAGCTGAACCAGGTATATGCCAGCACCCTGCTGGCCACGGACGGCGGCATGAATATCGGCCACAGCTACAGCGGTGGCGACGGCGGCAACACGCCGGTGGCACCCGTCAGTGTGCTGGCCCTGGCCAGCTCGTCCGACACCCTGCAGCTGCCGGCCACGCCGGGCGCCACGCCGCCCAGCTTTACGCCCGTGGTGTTCAACACGAAGGACAAGCCGATGTTGTTGATCAGCAAGAGCGTCAACAAGACGCAGGCCGAGATCGGCGACAGCCTGCAGTACACAATCGAGGTGAAGAACACGGGCGTGGCGACGGCGTTCGGCGTCAGCGTGCTCGATAAACTGCCGGCCGGCTTCCGCTACATCGACGGCACCACCACGCGCAACAACGTGGTGCAGCCCGACCCCATCGGCAAGCCGGGTCCCCACCTGAGCTTCAAGCTGGAATCGCTGGCGCCGAATGCCAGCGTCAGCTTCCGCTACCGCCTGCGCGTGGGCGTGGGCGCGCTGCAGGGCGACGGCGTCAACCGCGCCCAGGCCAGCACCACGAGCGGGCCGCCGTCGAACGAGGCGCGCGTGAAGGTGAAGGTGACGGGCGGCGTGTTCACGACGGATGCCTGCCTCGCCGGCAAGGTATTTGTCGACTGCAACAACAACCACGTGCAGGACGAGGAGGAGCTGGGCATCCCCGGCGTGCGCCTGTACATGGAGGATGGCACCAACTTCACCACCGACGTGGAAGGCAAGTACAGCTATTGCGGCATCACGCCGAACAGCCACGTCATCAAGGTCGATGCTTCCACCTTGCCACGGGCCAGCCGCATGATGGAAGCGTCGAACCGCAACCTGGGCGATCCGCACAGCCTGTTCCTCGACACCAAGAACGGCGAGCTGCTGCGCGCCGACTTCATCGAGGGCTCGTGCTCGAACCCCGTTCTGGAGCAAGTCAAGGCGCGCCGCGCGCAGGGCGAAGTGCGCAGCGTGGAAAGGGAGGGCAGGGCGGGACCGGGCCTGAGCTTCGGCAGCCAGCCCGCCGGCGCGCCGGCCCAGGCGACGGACAGCGCCAACCAGTCTGTCGTGGCGCCCCGCGTGCCAGCCAAGGCGCCAGCCGCGGGAGGCAGCCATGCGCAATAAACCTCTGTCCAGTCACCTGCCGCCCGCCACTGCCGTCAAAGAGAAACAGGCCATGAAGAAACATCCTCCCGCGCCACGGCGCATGGCCGCCGTGCTGGCGCTGCTGGTCTTCCCGCTGGCTGGCCAGGCGCAGCTGCCCCTGCCGGACAGCGCCGCCGGTCCCGGCGTGGTGGCGCCCGTCTTTTTCCCGGGCAAAGTGGGCGCCGCCGACTACGCCATCAACCGTGGCGTGGCGCGCATCGCCGTCGAGACGGACCGCAGCGACGTGCCGGCCGATGGCCAGAGTCCCGTCCAGGTGACGGTAAAACTGTACGATGAGCAGGGCCAGCCCCTGGCGGGCACGGCGTTATTGACCGTCGAGGCCAGCGGCGGGCGCATTCTGCTGCCCGGCGCCCGCACCGATGAGCTGGGCCCGGAACGGCGCGACGCCGACAAGGTCACGCCCGGCACCCAGCTGGCGGTGGAAAACGGCGAAGCGAGCTTCAGCCTGCTGGCCCCGGCCACGCCGCAGGACGTGCTGCTGCGCGTGTCGGCCGGCAACGTGGCGGCCCAGGGCACGATCAGCTTCCTGCCGGAACTGCGCGACATGCTGGCCGTCGGCTTGATCGACGGCATCATCAGCAAGCGCAGCCTGTCGAGCAGCGACATTGCGCCGTCGCGCTTCAACGACGGATTCGAGCGCGACATCCAGCGCTGGAGCCGGGCCTTCAACAATGGCAAGGCCAACGTGGCGGGCCGGGCGGCGATGTTTTTGAAAGGCACCATCCGCGGCGATGCCCTGCTGACGGCCGCCTACGATTCCGACAAGGATACGCGCGCGCGCCTCTTGCGCGACGTCAACCCGGAAGAGTTCTATCCCGTCTACGGCGACAGTTCCGTGCGCAACTTCGATGCCCGCTCCAGCGACCGTTTATATGTGCGCATCGACCAGCAGAAAAGCTATGTGCTGTACGGCGACTTTGCCACGGGCGACGGCTTCAGCCAGATGACGGGCGGCGGCGCCGTGGCCAACTTGCAGCAGAGAAAACTGGGCCAGTACAACCGCACGGCGACGGGCGGGCGGGGTCACTACGAACAGGACGGCATCGTCGCCAATGCCTTCGCCATCAACGACAGCCTGAAACAGGTGGTGGAAGAGTACCGGGCGAATGGCACCTCGGGGCCGTTTGCCGTGCGCAACAACGACGCCATCGAAAACTCGGAAAAGATCGAGATCGTCGTGCGCGACAAGAACCAGAACGGCAATATCGTGCAGGTGACGCAATTGCGGCGCTTCGAGGATTACAGCTTCGAACCGTTCAGCGGGCGCATCCTGTTCAAGCAGGCGATCCCCGCGCTGACGCCGAATGGCGACCCGCAATCGATACGCATCAGTTATGAGGTAGATCAAGGCGGCGAGAAATTCTGGACCCTGGGCGTGGATGGGCAAGTGCAGCTAAGCAAGATGGTCTCGCTGGGCGGCGCGGCCGTGGAAGACAAGAATCCCCTGTCGCCGTACAAGCTGCACAGTGTCAACGCGGGCGTGCGCCTGGGCGAGCACGGCCTGCTGGTGATGGAGGTGGCGCGCACTACGTCCACCAGCTACAGCGCGGGCGGCAACATCTACACGACGCCGTCGGGCCAGGCGGGCGAGCTGCGCGATGAAGTGAGCGGCAACGCAGCGCGGGTCGAACTGCAGCACAAGGACGACAGGCTGGACGCGAAAGCCTTTTGGAGCCGCTCGGACCGCGATTTCAACAACACGGCGGCCGGCATCACGGGCGGACGGGGCGAGGCGGGGCTGAAGGCGGGCTACAAGCTGACCCCGGCCGTCACCGTGTATGGCGAGGCCATCCGCAGCGACGAGCGCAGCACGGATGCGCGGCGCGAGGCGGCTCGCCTGGGCGTGGCGTGGAACGCCAGCGAGCGCTGGCTGCTCGACGTGTCCGTCCAGCACATGAAGGAGTCGGGCGGCATGCCGTCCACGGCCGGCATCGCGCCGAATACCTCGCCGCTGGGCACGGGCCTCAATCCCACGGGCGGTTTTTTTGGCAACGGCACGGCGAACACGGCCATCGATCCCGTGACGGGCGGCAGCATCACCACGTTTGCGCCCGTCAACCCGGGCGTGGGCACGGGCACGACGGTGCCGCTGGACGCCACCACCGTGCGCCTGGGCGCCCAGTACAAGGCGACGGAGCGCTGGACCCTGAACGGCGACGTGGAAAAAAGCATCGCCGACGCGGACCAGCACCGCTACGGCCTGGGCGCGCAATACCAGCTGGCCGAACGCAGCCGGCTGTACGCGCGCTATGAAAACCAGACGGGCCTGGCTTCCGCGTATTCGCTCAATCCGGCCGACCGCAGCACCAGTTTCGTGGCGGGCGCCGATACGGGCTACATGCCGGGCGGTACCGTGTTCGGCGAGTACCGCATGCGCGACGCCATCGATTACAGCCTGAGCAACCAGCGCGACCTGCAGCTGGCGTCCGGCCTGCGCAACACGTGGAATCTGGGCGAGGGCCTGGCGGCGAACACGCATGTCGAATACCTGAAAGTCATGAACGGCCAGCAGCAGCAAGCCGTGGCCGTGGCGGCCGGCTTCGATTATTCCGCCAATCCCCTGTGGCGCGGCTCCGTCAAGCTGGAATACCGGCGCCTGTTCGACAGCGAGATCGCGCCGGGCAACCAGCGCCAGGACCAGTGGCTCAATACCCTCGCCTGGGCGCGCAAGCTGAGCCGCGACTGGACCTTGCTCGCGCGCAATTACCTGCTGTACACGCGCAACCATGACGACGCCAGCGGCGCGCCGCTGGGCAATGTGCTGCAGGACCGGGCGCAACTGGGCTTTGCCTGGCGTCCCGTGGACGACAACCGTTACAACGGCCTGGCCCGCTACGAGTACAAGACGGTGCGCGACCAGTCGCAAATCGATGGCGACAATTACCGCGCGCACATCGTCTCCACCCACCTCGACTACCACCCCAGCCGTCCCTGGTGGTTCACGGGCAGGATCGCCGCCAAGCACAACAACGACAAGAACTTGCCTGCCGGACAGGAAAAATACACGGCGTGGCTGTTTTCCGGGCGCACCGTGTATGACGTCAGCAAGAACTGGGACATCGGCGTGCTGGCGGCCGTGATGGGCAGCCCGCAAGGGGGCAGCCGCCAGTGGGCCAACGGCGTGGAAGTGGGCTACCTGCTGGCGCAGAACCTGTGGCTGTCGGCCGGCCACAACTGGTCGGGCTTTTCCGACCGGGACCTGACGGGCGCCGACTACACGGCGCGCGGCCCCTACCTGCGCCTGCGCTTCAAGTTCGATGAAAACCTGTTCAAAGGCAAAGACGCCACCATCAACCGTACCCTGGCCCGGCCATGAAAACTACCATGACACCCAAAATGACACCGACGAAGAACCCGATGATGACACTGCTGCCGCTCGCCGGCCTGCTGGCCATGGGCCTGGCCCAGGCCGCCACGCCCACCTTGCCGGCGGCGCCGCTGGCCATGCCCGAGCTGCGCATCAGCGACCGCGCCGTCTCCGCCGACCAGCAAGCCTACCGGCTGCTGCAGGAGCGCATCAAAAAGCTCAACGATGGCGGCGTGCGCGTGGGCGATTACTACCTGTCGAAGGCGCAATGCTGGCTCGACGTGTCCTTCCACGAATACACGCGCAACGACCGCTCCGCCTTTCCCTTGCAAGCCTTGCAGGAATCGGCGAAGATCGTCGCCGCGCTGGAAGACGGCAGCGAACCCAATCCCGGCGACGCCACGCCGCTGGTGAACGACGCGACGCGCTTGCGCGAGGACCTGTGGGACGGCTTCGGCAAGCTGCGCGCCTCGCCCGGCTTTGCCTGCGCGGCGCAGCAAGTGGCCTGCGGCGAAGTGGAACTGGTGCATGCGGGTAATGAATACAGGCAGCAGGGCTGGCGCCATGCGAATCCGTACGTGCAACTGGCCGAGGATGCGCAGGCAGCCGCCCAGTCCGCCGCCACTGCGTGTCCGGCCAGGCAGCCCAAGCCGGAACCGCAGCCGGAAATCCTGCCGCCGCGCATCGAGCATGAGCGCATCACCCTGGACATGGATGCCCTGTTCCATTTCGATAAGTCCGGCCCCGCCGACGTCTTGCCGCAGGGTCTGGAAAAGCTCCGCGACCTGGCGGCGCGCCTGAAGCAGGGTTACGTGCAGATCGATACCTTGTCCGTGACGGGCCACACGGACCGCCTGGGCACGGACCGCTACAACCAGGCCCTGTCCGAGCAGCGGGCATTGACGATCAAGCAATTGCTGCGCGAGCAAGGCATCGCCAATGTCATCAGCGCCTACGGCAAGGGCAAGGCCGACCCCGTCGTCGCCTGCGAGCAGGTGGCGCCGCGCGCGGCCCTGATCGCCTGCCTGCAGCCGAACCGCCGCGTGGAGATCGAATTGACGGGTGTCAAGCGTTCTGTGAAGGAAGGCAGCACACCTTAGCGCTACGTCATGGGGCGGTCATATGGCGCTGCTATGATGCTCTTGTTGGCACACAGCATGCATTGCGTACATCACTACGCTCCGGGAGCGATAGGATGCAGGCATGACTCAACAGCTTAGCCGGTGAGCTCAACCATCGGCACCAGACACGGTAAACTTGTTGTGATAGCAATCAAGGCGGGGCAGGGAAGGGGAAAAACGGAAGCAGGGCGGAAATGGGGCGGGGATTTAATGAAGTCCTAAGCCTGCCGCGGGGAAGGGCTGGCATAGTGGCTACATGGCGCACGGAAAACCCCGGGCCCAAGGTTGCCGGACACCTCAATGACCGGCACGATTTCCGCTTGACCCGTATTTCCCAGTTTATCCCTGCGCTCTGAAACAGCGTTTCAACCGGCTGCCGCGACGAGCGAAGCCGGTTTTTTTTTGCCTGTCCCGCTCGCCGCTTCCCGGCGCCGCGGCGCCGGGAATCCCGTTTAACCCGTCTGTTTCGCCAGCCACGCATCGATGGCCGGCAGCCGCTCGGCGCGCAGCTTGATGCGGTAGCCGATGCCGGCCACGGCGCTGTCGGCGTCGCCGCGCGCGCTGTCGGGCAGGTTGGCCTGCGCGTAGGCCTGCAGCTTGGCGATCATCTGCGGTTGCGCCGAGGCGGCGGCCAGGCGCGGGAAGTAGCGGCTGCGCGAGCTGGCGTCGATGCGCGCATTGACCTGGTCCAGGTGCGCCAGCGCGAAGTCGAAGGCCAGTTCCGGATGCGTGCGCGCCACGCGCGAAATCATGGCGGGGCTGTTGGTCACGCCCGGTTCATCCGTCAGCGCCAGGGCCAGGGCGCGCTGCGCCAGGGCGACGTCGTCGCTGGCGGCCAGCAGGTCGTACAGCTGGTTCTTGACCAGCGGCGTCTTTTCCGCGCGCGCGCGGGCGTGCAGCTGCTCCCAGGTGGCGGCGTCCGCGTGCTGCGCCACGACGCCGAGGATGGCGCGGCGCAGCGGCGCCGGCATGGCGGCCTGCTCGCCGGCCTGTTCGCTGGCCGCATAGCGGCGGCGCGCCTCGGCCAGCACGCCCGCTTCGCCCATGTCGCCGAGGATGGCGATCAGCTGCCCGCGCAGGGTGGCCACGCTGGACGCCTCGCCGGGCCGCGCTTCCCAGCCCGTCTGCGCCATCATGGGCGCCAGGCGCGCGATGGCGTAGCGGCCGAACGCTTGCTGGCGCGCCTTGGCCTGCGCGTCGTCGCCCGCATACTGTTCGTACAGGCCGTTCAGGATGGCGGCCACCTTGCCCAGCACCTGCGGGTCGGCCGACAGCGGCGTCGCCTTCACGAGGTCCAGGAAGCCGGCCGGGTCCTGCAGGCCCGCCATGCCCAGCGACTGGCTGTCCGACAGCAGGCCCAGCTGGTCGATGGGCGCCAGCCGCGCGAAGCTGGCCGCCAGCGCGCGCGCGTTCGATGGCGCATACAGGGTGCGGTAGTAGCCGCTCTGGCCCGCGTTCACCAGCAGGGTGCCGCAGCCGGGCACGTTCAGGGTGGCCTTGCCATTCTTCACCAGTACCCTTGCCTGCCTGCTGCTGCCGAGCGTCGTGGCGATCACGGGCACCTTCCACGACAGCGGCTGCTTGTCCGCCTGGTCCTTGGAAAATTCGCCCTGCGTCAGGGTCACGCGCGTCGTGCCTTTGCGGCACACGGCTTCGCCCACGCGGATCATCGGCACGCCAGGCTGCAGGGTGAAGTCATGCGCGATGGCGCTGACGGGCTTGCCGGCGGCCGCGTCGACTTCGCGCCACAGGTCGTCGGACACCGTATTGCCATACGCATGCTTGCGCATGTAGCTGCGCACGGCCGTGCGCCACGTGTCGGCGCCCACGTAGGCTTCGAGCATGCTGATCACGGCCTTGCCCTTTTGATAGGTGATGCCGTCGAAGGCCTGGCTGGCCTGTTCCACGGTGGCGATGCGCTGGATCACGGGGTGCGTGGTGCGCAGCGCATCCTGGGCCATGGCCGCCTCGCGCCCGGCCACGTCCGCCAGGGCCGTGTTCCACTCCGGGTGCAAGCGCTGCGTGGTGCGGCCTTCCATCCACGAGGCGAAGCCTTCGTTGAGCCACAGGTCGTCCCACCAGCGCATGGTGACCAGGTCGCCGAACCACTGGTGCGCCATTTCATGCGACAGGGTGGTGTAGATGTTTTCCTTGTCGGCCTGGGTGGAGATGGCCGGGTCGAGCAGCAGGCCGTATTCGAAGGTGAACACGGCGCCCCAGTTTTCCATGGCGCCGAAGAACTGGCTGCGGCCCGGCGCGGCGATGTTGTCGAGCTTGGGCAGCGGGTAGCGCACGCCGAAATAGTCGTTATATTCGCGTAGCAGGGCGCTTGACTCGTCCAGCGCGAAGCGGCTTTGCGCCAGCGCGCCGCGCTTGGTGATGACGCCGATCTGCGTGCCGTCGGCCATCTTTGTCGCCCGCTCGAAGTCGCCCAGGCCGAAGAACAGCAGGTAGGTCGACATGCGCGGCGTGGTGGCGAAATACACGTGCTTCTTGCCATTGCCCAGCTCTTCGCTGCGGACGATGGGCATGTTGCCGACGGCCATCTGGCCGCTCGGCACGACCACGTCGAGCGCGAAGGTGGCCTTGTAGTCCGGTTCGTCCCACGACGGCAGCACGCTGCGCGCATCCGAGTTCTCGAACTGCGTGTACAGGGCGCGCTGGCGGCCTTCGGGCGTGTCGTAGTCGAGCGAAAACAGGCCCGTCGCCTGCGTGCCGATCTTGCCGCTGTAATCGATGCGCAGCAGGTACTCGCCCCTGGCCACGGGCTCGGCGAAATGCAGGGTGGCCGTCTGCCTGTCCGCATCGAAGTCGATCTTGCGCGTCACCTGCTTGCTGCCGCCCGCGCCTTCGATGGCGGCGGCGCCGAACGTCAGGTTCAAGGCGTTGAAGGTGATGCTGGAGGTCGGCGCGTCGACGGCGACCTTGATGGCGGCGGCGCCCTGGAAGGTGGCGGCGGCGGCATCGGGCGTGATCGACACGATGTAGTGCAGGGGCGTGACGCCGCGCGGCAGCTGCGTGGTGGTGCCGGGCGCATGGCTGGCCGAGACGTACCTGGCGGCGGGAGCGGCGTTGTCCGCATGGGCTGCGGTGAGGGAAGCCAGTGCCAGGACGGCGGCGGCCAGCTGGCTGCGCCGGAAGCGGGGAGTCGGTGTGCGATGCATGGTATGCCCTTGGTTCATGGATAAAACGCCCGCCAGCCGGATAGGCTGCGGGCGTTGATGACGTGTGGGGGACATCGCTGGAACTGGCGGCCAGCGTTCCCGTCCAGCAATCTAAGGCGAAACGGGTGCAAAGTCAACGCGCCAGGGGCGCCGCACCATGCCGGTGCGCTGGTATGATGGACGCCTGACCGTACCGCCATAGGCCAGTCCCGCAGCGGATTGGCTGCCACCATAACGAGACGAGACCCAAGCACATGAAATTGACTATCAGCCCCCGCACGCCCAATCCGCGCCGCGTCACCATGTTCATCGCCGAGAAGGGTATCACCGGCATCGAGGAAGTGCCACTCGACCTGATGGCGGGCCAGCACCGCGACCCCGCCTTCCTGGCAAAAAACCCGCTGGGCCGCGTGCCCGTGCTGGAACTGGATGACGGGCGCGTGCTGACCGAGACGCGCGCCATCTGCACCTACCTGGAAGGCTTGCAGCCGCAGCCCAACCTGATGGGCGAAGGCTTCGAGGAGCGCGCCTTTATCGAAATGGCCGACCGCAGGGTGGAGCTGCACCTATTCAGCGCCGCCGCCAACTGGGTGCGCCATGGCCATCCGGCCCTGGTGGCGCTGGAAAACCCGCAGTTTCCCGACTTCGCCCTGGCGCAGGCGGGTAAGCTGCGCGAGACGGCGCAGTGGCTCGACCAGGTGCTGGCGGGCCAGCCCTACGTCGCCGGCGAGCGTTTTACGATTGCCGACATCACGGCCTTCTGCGCGCTGGAATTTGCGCGCGGCCTGATGAAATACCGTCCCGGCGCGGAAGGCCTGTCCAACCTGCAGGCTTACCGCGACCGCATCGCCGAACGCCCCAGCGCGCAAACGAAGTAAGCTCCCAAAAAAAACGCCTGCGCCGGAAGTCCGGTGCAGGCGTTCTCGCTTGGCGGGGCCGTCAAGCCCGTGTTACTTGAGCTGCTCCAGCAGGAAGGTGTAGGTCAGCGCCCACATCAGCGCCTGCTGGTCGTTGTTGGCGGCGCCCGCATGGCCGCCTTCCGTGTTTTCCCAGTACAGCACGTCGTGGCCCTGCTCTTCCATCTTCGCCACCATCTTGCGCGCATGGCCAGGGTGCACCCGGTCGTCGCGCGTCGAGGTGGTCAACAGCACGCGCGGATATTTCTTGTCCTTGAAGACGTTCTGGTAGGGCGAGTACTTGCTGATGTAGGCCCATTGTTCCGGCACGTCCGGGTCGCCGTATTCGCCCATCCACGAGGCGCCCGCCAGCAGCTTGTTATAGCGGCGCATGTCGAGCAGCGGCACCTGGCTGACGACGGCGTTGAACAGGTCGGGACGCTGCACCAGCACGGCACCCGTCAGCAGGCCGCCATTGCTGCCGCCCATGATGCCCAGGTGGCGCGGGCTGGTGACTTTGCGCTTGATCAAGTCCTGTGCCACGGAGATGAAGTCGTCATACGCGCGCTGGCGGTTTTCCTTCAGCGCCGCCTGGTGCCAGCGGGGGCCGAATTCGCCGCCGCCGCGGATATTCGCCAGCACGTACACGCCGCCTTTTTCCAGCCAGGCCACGCCCGTGGTGCCGCTGTAGCTTGGCTTGAGCGACACTTCAAAGCCGCCATAGCCGTACAGCACGGTCGGGTTGCTGCCGTCGAACTTGGTCTTCTTGTTCATGATGGCGAAATACGGCACTTTCGTGCCATCCTTCGACGTCGATTCGAACTGCTCCACCTTGTATGGCGCCGCATCGTAGAAGGCGGGCAGGGACTTGATTTTCGTGCGCTTGTCGCTTTGCGCCGTGCCCAGGTACAGGGTGGTGGGGTTGAGGAAATCGGTTACGGTGAGGAAGTACTGGTCCGATTCCACCGGGTCGAGCGCGCTGGTGGCCAGGGTGCCCAGCTTCGGCGCATCGACGCTGCGGCGCAGCCACTTGCCGTCCACGTGGCGCAGTTCCGTGAGGCGGTTCTTGACCTTGTCCAGGGTGGTCACGAGGATGGCCGATTTCGTCGGCGTGACGTTGTCCAACGACGACGTGGCCGTCGGCGCGAACAGCACTTCCAGGTCCTGCTTGCCCTGCATGAAGGCCTTGAAGTCGGTGGCCAGCAGGGCGCCCTGCGGATAGGTCTTGCCGTTGACTTTCCAGTCCGAGCGCAGGGTGATGATCAGCTGGTCGCGCACGGTAAATGCCGTGGCATCGTCCGGCTTCGGTACCTTGGTCAGCGTGGCGCCGTCGCGCAGGAACATTTCGCCGCTGTAGAAATCGATCTGGCGCTCGATGAACTGGTGTTCGTAGCCCGGCGTGAAATCCTTGTAGGCGGCCGCGCTCAGGTCGTCGGCCTTGGCCTCGTACACGGTTTGCGCCTGCGGCAGGGGCGTGCCGCGCTGCCACTGCTTGATGATGCGCGGGTAGCCCGAGCTGGTCATCGAGCCGGGGCCGAAATCGGTGGAGACGAAGAGGGTATCCTGGTCGATCCAGCCGGCGCTGCCCTTCGCTTCCGGCAGGGTGAAGCCGCCATCGACGAAGGCGCGTTTGGCCACGTCGTACTCGCGCACCACCTTGGCGTCGCCGCCGCCGCGCGACAGGGAAATGAGGCAGCGTTCGCCCTTCGGATACAGGCAGGTGGCGCCGCCCCAGACCCAGTTTTCATTCTCGCCGGCGGCCAGCTGGTCGAGGTCGATCACGGTTTCCCAGCTTGGCTCGGCCAGCTGGTACTGCGCCAGGGTGGTGCGGCGCCAGATGCCGCGCACGTGCTGGGCATCGCGCCAGAAGTTGTAGTAATACGCGCCTTCCTTGCTCACGTAGGGAATGCGCTCCTTGGAATTGAGGATGGTTTTCAGGCGCGCCTGCAGGGCGGGGAAGCCGGGCTGGCTTTCCAGTTCCTTGACGGTGACGGCATTGTGCTGCCTGACCCAGGCCAGCGGCTTGTCGCCGAGGACTTCTTCCAGCCACAGGTGGGGATCGGTATTGGCGGCGGCAGGGGCGGGAGCTTGCGCATGGGCAATGCCCGCTGCGGCTAGGCCCAGCAGCATGCTGCCGGCGAAGGTGCGATATGACGACATAAGGTTCCTTGATGGGACGGATGGAGGCCGTGTTGCGGGCAAAACGGCGCAGACATGGTGCCACGGATTGCTGTGGGGAACCAGTGCAACCTTGATATCAATGTCGTCGTGGCATGCATTTCCTATAATATTTGCTGCTGGACGGCCAGGCCGTATTTTCTGCGGCGCCGGGCGGCGCCTGGCTTCCCGCTTGCCGCACCGTCCCGGGGGCAGGCGCGCGCCAGCCCGGCACCGGCAGCCTGCCGGGCACCGGTCGCGGCGGGCTGCCGCCGCCGTGCTTAATTGCCCAGGACGATCTGCGCGATCACGCCCGTGGCCACGGCCATCAGCACGTAGTCGCCGTCCACCTGTACCCACTGGTGGCCACGCGGCGGGGCACTGAGGTGGCGGCCGCGCCAGTCGCTGACGTAGTGCTGCTTGTTGCGGTATTCGCCGGGCACGCGATTGCCCTTGTGCAAGTCATGGCGCGGCCCCGCGCCGCGGTTGCTGGCGTGGCTGTCGCCATGCTCCGGGCGCGCATCGGCATGGCCGCGGCCGTTGTCGTCATGCTGCCTGCCGTTGTCAGTGTGATCGCGCGCGGCATCCCCGCGCTGGCCTTGCTGTTGTGGTCCGCGCTCATTCTGCTCATGGCGATCCTGGGCCGACGCCGACGCGCCACATGCCATCAGGGCCGCGACCAGGGCGGAAACGACGATATTCTTGTTCATCAGAGACTCCTCTTTCAATGTGGGCCGACACGAATGACCGGACCATGACTGATGAGAACACGCTTGCCGCCTTCCCGTCCGTTCGCTGGCGTACGGATGAGGCCCCGATGCCGCCTGGCGCCATGCGCTCAGGCGCCGGGACCTTGCGTCACCCACACGGGCGCCGACCAGACGATGTTGCCATCGTCTTGCGTCAACCTTGTGTAATAGAAATGCAGGCCGGGCGCGGGAGTCAGCGTCACGCTGGCCTGGTCGGACACTTGCGTGACGGAACCGTTGCCGCCCGGCACGCCGTGGAAGATGGCGACGGCCGCCGCCTGGCGTCCCGCGCTGTTGCTGAAGTGGGTGGACAGCTGCAGCGGTCCCCGGTTCTCGAAGCGTTCGCCCATCAGCCTGCCATTTGCCATGAACAGCAGCTGTGCATGCTTGTCCATGGTGGCGAACACGCGGCGCGCGCGCAGCGCTTCAAAGAGTTGCTCGCGCGAAAGTGGTGCATTCGCTGCATCGGCGATCACCAGCACCGCCGTGCGGTTGCCGTAGGCCGTTCCCCAGTTGGCGCAGTGGTTGTCCTGGTTGCTGCTGAAGGCCAGGTGGTAGCCGGCCGCCAGGGCGCGGTTGCACGCCGCCTCGTAATTGCTGCGCCGCGTCTCCGTTTCCTCGTCATTCGCGGAAAACGCGGACGTGTTCATCACTTCGCACAGCACCATGGCCGCGTCGCCATCGGTCGTATAGCCCAGCGGCTGGCCGTTGACGAGGAACTGGCCCGCCGAAGCCGGGTGGTTGAACTGGCCCAGCCAGCCCCGTTCGCGCATCAGCGCGTACAGGCCCGCGTAGTCGCCCTTCGGCGTGTCGATGTCGGCCAGCAGTTCGCCGCGCCCGTTCCTTTCCCAGCCCAGCAGCTGGTCGCTGTTGAAGATGTTCAGGTGGCCGCCCTTGCTGATGACGCCCCATTCCATGCCGTACAGGGCCAGGAAGCCCGGGTGTGCCGCCGTGTAGGCGGCCGATTCGGCCAGGCCAGTCTGGTACAGGGCCTTCGCCTCGGCAGGGGTGGCCTGTGCATTCGTGCCGTCGGCGCCGTCATACATGTGGTTGTGCTCGGACGTCAGCAGGGCGTCGAGGCCATGGCCCTGCGCATATACGTAGGCATCGATGGGACCGAAGGACCCCGTTTGCGGTTCCTGCGCGCCATGGCAGGCGTCCAGCGGGGCGCCGCCGTCGCTGTGGCGTGTCTGGCTGTGCAGGTTGGCGTAGACGATGCGGTAGGCGGGATGGCCGTCGAGGCCGGACAGTTGCCGCAGGCCGGCCTGGAAGGGCGGCACCCTGGGCGCCGTGCTGGCGCCCCGCTGCACCTGGATTTGCCATTGCTGCTCCACCTGCGCTTCCTGCGGCGTGCCCGCGTCCGCCACGGCCACGAGGCGCAGCTGGTACAAGCCATCGGCGACCAGTGCCCGCCGTTCGCGCGCATCGGCATCGGCCCGTCCATCCCAGGGCAGGGCCAGGCTCACCGTGCCCGCGCCGACGTTTTCCTTGCCGGACCACTGGCGCTGCAGCGCCCCTTGCGGGCCGGGGCCGGATAGGGTCAGGCGCCAGCGCACCGGGTGGGGGATGCTGCCATCGCTGCCCGCGGTGCCCACCGTCCCCACGCCTGCCGCCGTGCCGGCCGCGTCCGGCATGCCGGCGGGATAGGCGAGGCGCACGACAAAGGTGCGCGTCTGCGTGCGCGACGCGCCGGGCGCGGCGCGGAACGGCGCCAGCACGGTGGCGTCGAGTTCGCTGTGTTCCCTCGGTGGGGCGGCCCGGTCTTGCGCCGCAGCACTATGACTCCAGGCGAGCAAGAGCGCCCCCACGCATGCCCACGCCACCGCGCGCGCGACGCCGCGCCGCAGCTGCCTTTGTCCGACCATGGCCGCCTCCGCTTCATGAGTCCGATAGCGTTTAGACAAGCACTGCCACGTTCGGGTTCCTGTGCGCACCAAGAAGAGGCGCGCCTGCACCGCAATTGGCCATGATCTGGCGCAAACCATGTGCGGATAGCGGCGCGTGCCCGTGCAGGGCGCTGGCACGGCGCTTGCTAAACAGAAGGGACGGATCAACGGCGATCCCCGGAATACACGCACAACGGTCCAACGACGGACCACCTGGACAACGGCGTCCGCTCTGGCTGATCTTGCATCGGCGGGGGCGGGCGCCGTTTTGTTTGATCAACGGGATACTTCGGGAGCCATCATGGCCAGCCAAAAAGCAACGCGCATTGCGCTCTTCTCCTTCGCCACGCCGCCCATGCGCGCATTCCACCTGACGTGGATGGCATTTTTCGTGTGTTTCTTCGCCTGGTTCGCCTGCGCCCCGCTGATGCCCGTCATCAAGGGCGAGTTCGGCCTGTCCCTGGCGCAAGTGGCGAACATCAATATCGCGGCCGTCGCCATCACCATCCTCGTGCGCCTGATCGTCGGCCCCTTGTGCGACCGCTACGGCCCCCGCAAGACGTACACGGGCTTGCTGCTGCTGGGCGCCATTCCCGTGCTGGGCGTGGCCGCCTCGCAAAGCTATGAAAGCTTCCTCTTCTTCCGCCTGGGCATTGGCGCCGTGGGCGCCAGCTTTGTCATCACGCAATATCACACGTCCGTGATGTTCGCTCCGCGTGTCGTTGGCACGGCAAACGCGGCCGCCGCCGGCTGGGGCAATGCAGGCGGCGGCGCGGCGCAGGCGCTGATGCCCTTGCTGCTGGGTGCCGTAGTGATGCTGGGCGTGTCCGAGTCGCTGGGCTGGCGCGTGGCGCTGCTGGTGCCTGGCGTGCTGATGCTGGTGATGGCGGCCCTCTACTGGCGCTATACGCAGGATTGCCCTGAAGGCAATTACTCGGACTTGCGCGCAGCTGGCGTGGCCATTGAGGGTAATAAAAAGGGCGGCTGGGACAGCTTCAAGGCCGCCAGCAGCAATTACCGCGTGTGGCTGCTGTTCGTTACCTACGGCGCCTGCTTCGGCATCGAGATATTCATCCACAACATCGCCGCCGTGTACTACGTCGACCATTTCGGCCTGTCGTTGAAATCGGCGGGCCTGGCCGCCGGCAGCTTCGGCTTGCTGGCCCTGTTCGCCCGTGCTTTGGGCGGCTGGCTGTCCGACAAACTGGCCCTGCGCGGCAACCTGAACAGCCGCGTGACCCTGCTGTTCATGCTGATGATAGGCGAAGGCGTGGGCTTGCTGTGGTTTGCCAAGGTCGACAGCGTCACCTGGGCCGTCATCGCCATGCTGGTCTTCGGCCTGTTCACCCACATGGCTTGCGGCGCCACCTATGCGCTGGTGCCCTTCATCGACAGCAAGGCTCTCGGCGGCGTGGCCGGCATCATCGGCGCGGGCGGCAACGTGGGCGCCGTGGCGGCCGGCTTCCTGATGAAGGGCACGGGCGACATCCGCCAGACCCTGATCATCCTCAGCGCGCTGGTGGTGATCTCGGCCCTGTGCGCCATTGGCGCCCGGTTTACGGGCCTGGCGGCCGAACCAAGCATGGCCGCGGCCTGAGGAGAGCGCAATGCACCACCCACTGAAGATCGTCGTCCTTGGCCATGGCATGGTCGGGCATAAATTCCTCGAACGCCTGGCCCTGGAAAACGCGCCGCACCTGCACGTCACCGTCTTGTGCGAGGAGCCGCGCCCCGCCTACGACCGCGTGCACCTGTCCGAATTTTTCAGCGGCAAGTCGGCCGAGGACCTCTCCTTGGTGACGCCCGGCTTCTTCGACAAGGACAACGTCGTGTTGAAACTCAATGCGCGCGCCGTCTCCATCGACCGCGCGGCGAAGACCGTCACGGCCAGCACGGGCGAAGTCTTGATCTACGACAAACTCGTGTTCGCCACCGGCTCCGCGCCGTTCGTGCCGCCGCTGCCGGGCAAGGAGCGCGATGGTTGCTTCGTCTACCGCACCATCGAAGACCTGGAAGCCATGCTGGCCTGGGGCGCCAGGTCCCGCACGGGCGTGGTGATCGGCGGCGGGCTGCTGGGCCTCGAATGCGCGAAGGCCTTGCGCGACCTGAAGCTCGACACCCACGTGGTGGAATTCGCGCCGCGCCTGATGGCCGTGCAGGTGGACGAGGGCGGCGCGCGCGTCCTGCGCCGCAAGATCGAGGAACTGGGTGTGACCGTGCACACGCAAAAGAACACGCTGGCCATCGTTGGCGGCGAAACGGCCACGCACCGCATGCAGTTCGCCGACGGCAGCCACCTGGAAGCGGACATGATCGTCTTCTCGGCCGGCATCCGCCCCCGCGACGAACTGGCGCGCGCCTGCGGCCTGGACGTGGGGCCGCGCGGCGGCATCGCCATCGACGACCGCTGCGTCACCTCCGACCCGGACATTTACGCCATCGGCGAATGCGCGCTGTGGGGCGGCCTGGTGTTCGGCCTGGTGGCGCCCGGCTACGAGATGGCGCGCATCGCTGCCCGCCACCTGTTGCAGGAGGAAGAAGGAGGAGCGGGCGAAGCCTCGTTCAAGGGCGCCGACATGAGCACCAAGCTCAAACTGATGGGCGTGGACGTGGCCAGCCTGGGCGACCCGCACGGCCATGCGCCGGGCAGCCGCTCCTACCAGTTCATGGACGAGCGCAAGCAGATCTACAAGAAGATCGTCGTCTCCGACTGCGGCAGGTACCTGCTGGGCGGCGTGATGGTGGGCGACGCCAGCGAATACGGCACGCTCTTGCAGATGATGCTGAACAAGATCGAGCTGCCGGCATCGCCGGAATTCCTCATCCTGCCGCAGGCGGACGGCCAGCAAAAGGCCGGACTGGGCGTGGACGCCTTGCCCGAGGCGGCGCAAATCTGCTCGTGCAACGACGTGTCGAAAGGAGCGCTGTGCGCGGCCGTCGCCGGGGGCGCGACCACCATCGGCGCCCTCAAAAGTGCTACGTGCGCGGGGACGGCTTGCGGCGGCTGCGTGCCCCTGGTGACGCAGATCATGAAGGCGGAAATGCAGAAGCAGGGCATGATGGTGAACAACCACGTGTGCGAACACTTTGCGTACTCGCGCCAGGAATTGCATCACCTGGTCCGCGTGGGCAAGATCCGCAGCTTCGGCGCGCTCCTGGCCGCGCACGGCCGGGGTCTCGGCTGCGACGTGTGCAAGCCCGTGGCGGCGAATATCCTCGCTTCGTGCTGGAATGATTTCGTGCTGTCGCCCGTCCACGCCAGCCTGCAGGATAGCAATGATTACTTTCTTGGCAATATCCAGAAGGATGGCACGTATTCCGTCGTGCCCCGCATGCCGGGCGGCGAAGTGACGGCCGACGGCTTGATCGCCGTGGGCATGGTGGCGAAAAAATACGGTCTCTATACGAAGATCACGGGCGGCCAGCGCGTCGACCTGTTCGGCGCCCGCGTGGAGCAGTTGCCGGCCATCTGGGAAGAGCTGATCGCGGCCGGCTTCGAATCGGGCCACGCCTACGGCAAATCCTTGCGCACGGTCAAATCCTGCGTCGGCTCCACCTGGTGCCGCTACGGCGTGGCCGACAGCGTGGGTTTCGCCATTCAACTGGAAAACCGCTACAAGGGCTTGCGCACGCCGCACAAGATCAAGTTCGGCGTGTCCGGCTGCACGCGCGAATGCGCCGAGGCGCAGGGCAAGGACATCGGCCTGATCGCCACGGAAAAGGGCTGGAATCTGTACGTGTGCGGCAATGGCGGCATGAAGCCGCGCCATGCGGAATTGCTGGCGGCCGATCTCGATGAAGCCACCCTGGTGCGCTATGTGGACCGCTTCCTGATGTTCTACGTGCGCACGGCCGACCGCCTGCAGCGCACCAGCGTGTGGCGCGACAACCTGGAAGGGGGCCTCGATTACCTCAAGCGCGTCATCCTCGACGACAGCCTGGGCCTGGGCGCCGAGCTGGAAGCGGACATGCAGCACGTGGTCGACACCTATGCCTGCGAGTGGCAGGAAGCCGTGTCCAACCCCGCCGTGCGCCAGCGCTTCCGCCATTTCGTCAACAGCGAAAAAAACGATGAAAACGTGGTGTTCGTGGCAGAGCGTGGCCAGATCCGGCCCGCCACGCCCCTTGAACGCCGCAGCACCGTGATCCCCATCCTTGCCGTGGAGGCGTGAGCCATGAATGCGATGAATGAATTGAACAGCGCCAGCGCCGACAACTGGGTAGCGATCTGCCCCTTGACGGACATCGTGCCCGACACGGGCGTGTGCGCGCTGCTGGGGGGCCGCCACGTGGCCGTGTTCCGCGTCGGCGATGCCGCGCCGCGCGTGTACGCCATCGACAATGTCGACCCGAACGCGGGCGCTTCCGTGCTCTCGCGCGGCCTGGTGGGCAGCATCGGCGAACGCGTCGTGGTGGCGTCGCCCATCTACAAGCAGCATTTCGACCTGGCCAGCGGCGAGTGCATCGAAGCGCCCGAACATTCCGTCGCCGCCTGGCCGGCGCGCGTGTTTGGCGGCATGGTATGGGTGGCCATATGAACAGCGCCGCACGGCCGTCTTTGGTCGTGGTCGGCAACGGCATGGCCGGCATGCGCACGGTCGAGGAATTGCTGAAAATGGCCCCGGACCTGTACGACATCACCGTCTTCGGCGCCGAGCCGCACGGCAATTACAACCGCATTTTGCTGTCGCCCCTGCTGGCCGGCGACAAGACGGTGGCCGACATCATGCTGCACACGCGCGACTGGTATGCGCACAACGGCATCACCCTGCACGCGGGCGACCCCGTGGTGCGCATCGACCGCCAGGCGCGCACGGTGCAGGCGCTGTCCGGCATCGAGGTGCGCTATGACCGCCTGCTGCTGGCCACCGGTTCCACCCCGTTCATCGTGCCCGTGCCGGGCCATGAACTGCCGGGCGTGATCGGTTTTCGCGACATCGACGACGTCGACACCATGCTGCGGGCGGCGCGCCAGCACCGCCACGCGGTCGTCATCGGCGGCGGCTTGCTGGGGCTGGAAGCGGCCAACGGCCTGCAGCGCCAGGGCATGGACGTCACCGTGGTGCACATGGGCGGCGCGCTGATGAACCAGCAGCTCGACGCACCCGCATCGATGCTGCTGAAATCGGCGCTGGAAGCGCGCGGCCTGCGGTTTTTGATGCAGGCGCAAACGGCGGAAATCCTCGGCACCGACCGCGTGCAGGGAGTCCGCTTTGCCGATGGCACGTCGATCCCCGCCGACCTGGTGGTGATGACGGCCGGCGTGCGCCCCAACATTGCGCTGGCGCAAGCGGCCGGCCTGCACTGCGAACGGGCCATCGTCGTCGACGACTGCCTGCAAAGCTACGATCCGCGCGTGTACGCCGTGGGCGAATGCGTGCAGCACCGGCGCGCCACCTTCGGCCTGGTGGCGCCCATCTGGGAACAGGCGCGCGTGTGCGGCGCCCACCTGGCCGGCGCCGGGCATCGGCGCTACGTGCAGCAAGCCAGCGCCACCAAACTGAAAGTGACGGGCATCGACCTGTATTCGGCCGGCGACATCCTCGGCGGCGAAGGCAGCGAAGACCTGGTGCTGCGCGACCCGCGCCGCGGCATCTACAAGCGCCTCGTGGTGCAGGGCAGCCGCCTGGCCGGCGCCGTGCTGTATGGCGACGTGCAGGACGGCCCCTGGTATTTCGACCTGATCCAGCAGCGGCGCGACATCGGCGCGCTGCGCTCCCACCTTTTGTTTGGCCAGGCCCTGCGCGGCCAGGCCGCCTGACCGCGACCGACAGGATACTTTCATGACCAGCTGTACGCCCGTGAAAACCACTTGCCCGTACTGCGGCGTCGGCTGCGGCGTGGAAGCAACACGCCTGCCCGACGGCGCCATCCGCATCGCCGGCGACGCCAGCCACCCGGCCAACCTGGGCCGCCTGTGCGTGAAAGGCTCGGCCCTGGGCGACACCCTGGGCCTGGAGAACCGTCTGCTGCAGCCGCAGGTGCGCGTCGATGGCGTGCTGCAGCGCGCTTCCTGGGACGTCGCGCTGGACAAGGTGGCGGGCGGCCTGCGCGCCATCATAGCCGAGCACGGGCCCGACGCCGTGGCCCTGTATGTCTCGGGCCAGCTGCTGACGGAAGATTATTATGTGGCCAACAAATTCATGAAGGGCTACGTGGGCAGCGCGAATATCGACACCAATTCGCGCCTGTGCATGTCCTCGGCCGTGGCGGGCCACAAGCGGGCGTTCGGCGAGGACATCGTGCCCGGCTGCTATGCAGACCTGGAGCTGGCCGACATGGTGGTGCTGGTCGGCGCGAACACGGCCTGGTGCCACCCGATTTTGTTCCAGCGCATCGCCCGCATCAAGGAAACCCGGCCGGAGATGAAGCTGGTGGTGATCGACCCGCGCCGCACGGCTACCTGCGAGCTGGCCGACCTGCATTTGCCCGTGAAACCGGGCACGGACGTGTGGCTGTTCAACGGCTTGCTGTGCCATTTGGCGAAGGAGGGCGTAATCGCCGACGCTTTCGTCACGCAGCACAGCCGTGGCCTCGACGAAGCGCTGGCCGCCGCGCACCTGGACTGCGGCGACCCGCTGCAGGTGGCGAAAGTGTGCAAGGTCGACCCGCAGGCCCTGCTGGCGTTTTATCAGGCGTTTGCCGCCACGCGCAAGGTCGTCACGGCGTTTTCCCAGGGCGTGAACCAGTCGTCCTCCGGCACGGACAAGGTCAACAGCATCATCAACTGCCACCTGGCGACGGGGCGCATCGGCCAGCCCGGCATGGGGCCGTTTTCGCTGACGGGCCAGCCGAACGCCATGGGCGGACGCGAAGTGGGCGGCCTGGCCAACATGCTGGCGGCGCACCTGGAACTGGACAATCCGCTGCACCGCGACACCGTGCAAACCTTCTGGGACTCGCCGCGCATGGCGAACAAGCCGGGCCTGAAGGCCGTGGACCTGTTCCACGCGATCGAAGCGGGCAAGGTCAAGGCCGTGTGGATCATCGCCACCAATCCCCTGGTCAGCATGCCGGACGCCGACCAGGTGCGCCGCGCGCTCAATGCATGCGAACTGGTGGTGGTGTCCGACATCAGCGCGCAGTCGGACACGAACGTCCATGCCGATGTGCTGCTGCCCGCGCTGGGTTGGGGCGAGAAGGATGGCACGGTGACGAACTCGGAACGGCGCATCTCGCGCCAGCGCGCGTTCCTGCCGGCGCCGGGCGAGGCGCGCGCCGACTGGGACGTGCTGTGCGACGTGGCGCGGCGCATGGGGTATGACGGCTTCGATTTCGCGGCGCCGCAGGCCATTTTTGCCGAACACGCACGGCTGTCGACCTTCCGCAACGGGGCGGAAACGGCGCGCCTGTTCAACCTGGCGGGCCTGGACAACCTGGATGCAGCGCAATACGATGGCCTGGCGCCGCAGCAGTGGCCGCAGGGCCGGGCGCGCCTGTTCGGCGACGGCCGTTTCGCCCATGCGGACGGGCGCGCCCGCTTCGTGCCGACGCCGCCGCGCGCGCCGCGCAACGCGCCCGATGAAGACTATCCGCTGATCCTCAACACGGGGCGGGTGCGCGACCAGTGGCATACCATGACGCGCACGGGCAAGGCGGCGAAACTGTCGGGCCATGTCGCCGAGGCGTTCATCGATATCCACCCGCAGGATGCGCTGCTGTACGGCGTGCGCGAGGGCGAACTGGCGCGCGTCTCCAGCGCCTGGGGCGCCATGGTGGCGCGGGTGGTGCATGGCGGCGGCATCGCGCGCGGCCAGGTCTTCGTGCCGATACACTGGAGCGACGCGAATGCGTCCGATGCGCGCGTGGGCGCCGTCGTCAACCCCGTCGTCGATCCCGTCTCGGGCGAGCCGGAATTCAAGCACACGCCCGTGCGCATCGAGCAGTTCCGCGTGCACTGGCATGCGTTTGTGCTGAGCCGCACGCCCTTGCCCCTCGATGGCGTGGCGCACTGGACGCGCATCCAGGGCGAGCAATTCCTGCGCTACGAACTGGCGGGCCGCCAGCGCATCGCCGACCTGGGCGCCTGGGCGCGCACGCTGCTGGGCGTGGCGGACGAGAATGCCGACTGGCTCGATTACGCGGACGCCAGCGCCGGCGTGTACCGCGCCGTGCACCTGGACGAGGGGCGCATCGCGCAATGCGTGTATGTCTCGCCGCGGCCCGACCTGCCGTCGCGCGCCTGGCTGGCCAGCCTGTTTGCGCATGCGCAGATGGATGCGCTTGATCGCGCCGGCGTGCTGCTGGGCCAGCCCATCGGCAAGGGCGTGGACGCGGGGCCCATCGTGTGCTCGTGCTTTGGCGTGGGGCGCAACACCATTTGCGCGGCCATCGCCGGGCAAAAACTGGAGACGACGGCGCAGGTGACGGCCTGCGTCAAGGCGGGCGGCAATTGCGGCTCCTGCGTGCCCGAGATACGACAGTTGCTGCTGGAGGCGCGCAGCGCAGCCTGATAATCTGTCCTTTCCCGCACGGCTTTGTTATATTGCCAGCTCTACAAGAGAGAGGCAGTGTGATGACAGCAGCACAACATCCTACCGTCTGGCTGACGGGCTTGAGCGGCGCCGGCAAGACCAGCATCGCCCTCGCGCTGGCGCAGGCGCTGAAGGGGCAGGGGCGCGCCGTGACGGTGCTCGATGGCGACCAGCTGCGCCATGGCTTGAACCGCGACCTGGGTTTCACGCCCGCGGACCGGCATGAAAACATCCGCCGCACGGCTGAAGTGGCGCGCCTGATGAACGGGGCGGGCCTGACCGTCATCGCCGCCTTCATATCGCCGTACCGCAGCGACCGCGCCACGGCCGCCGCCATCGTCGGCGCCGCGAACTTCATCGAGGTGCACGTCAGCACGCCGCTGGCCGTGTGCGAGGCGCGCGATCCCAAGGGCCTGTATGCGCAGGCGCGCGCGGGACGCATCGCGCAGTTCACGGGCATTTCCGCGCCCTACGAAGCGCCGCTGGACGCGGCGCTGACCCTGGACACGGGCACCCTGGCGCTGGACGACGCGGTCGAGCGCATTTGCCGGCACCTGCGGCAGCGGCCGTGAAGACCTGGCACAAGCGGCTGCGCCGGCGCCTGCCGGCCAGCCTGAAGGCGCGCATGAGCGTGGTCGTCTTCCTGCTCGTGCTCGCTGCCGTGGCTTCGCTGGCGCTGGCCACCCTGGCCGTTGCCGAGCGCGGCATGCGCGACGTCACGGGACGCCAGCAGTACGTGTCGCTGGCCGGCGCCGCCGTTTTCATCGACGAGGAGCTCGACGCGAAGCGCAACGTGCTGCGCGCCATCGCCGACAGCCTGGCGGCCAGCGGCGCGCACGACGGCGCGAGCCTGCAGCATTTCCTGGCCGCGCAAACGGTGCTGGGCAAGGAGTTTTATACGGCCGGCGTGCTCGGCATCGACGGGGCCGTGCTGGCCAGCGTGAGCCCCTTCAAGGCGCAGGCGGGGCTGAACGTGAAGGGCCGTCCTTACTTTGAACAGACGCTGGCAAGCCGGCGCTCGGTGATTTCCGCGCCGCTCAACGGCAGCATTTCCGGCATGCCCCTGGTGGTGGTGACGCAGCCCGTGTTCGACGCGCAGGGCGCCATGCGCTATGTGCTGGCGGCCAGCGTCAACCTGCGCCAGCCCGATTTTCTGGGCCGCCTGGGCGCGCTGAAACCCGGCACGGGCGGCTACCTGTACATCATGACCAGCGACGGCGTCATCGTCGAGCATCCGGACAAGTCGCGCATCATGCAGCATATCGAGGCGCATGGCCCCATCAGCGTGCCCACGCGGCGCGCCTTGCAGGGTTTCGAGGGCTGGCTGACGGGCAGCACCGCGCAGGGCGTCGATGCGCTGTTTGCCTACCACCGCATCGCCTCGACGGGCTGGATACTGGCGTCCGTGTATCCCATGCGCGACGCGTTCGCGCCGCTGCACGCCATCCGCAGCAAGATCCTGCTGGCCGCCGTGCTGCTGGCGGCGCTGGCGGGCCTGGCCGGCTGGCGCGTGGTGCTGCGCCTGTTGCAGCCTCTGGAGCGGTTGCGCCGCCATGTGCATGAAATCCGCCGCCAGCGCCTCGGCATCGAGGCGCTGCAGATCGGGCGGCGCGACGAGATCGGCGACTTGAGCCGCGATTTTTACTCGCTGGTGGCCGAGCGCGAAATCGCCGAGGCGCAGACGCGCGACAGCGAGCGGCGCCTGAAACTGCTGACGGACCACGTGCCCGTGGTGATCGTCTATATCGACCGCGAGCACCGCTACCAGTTCATCAACGCGACGTTTGAAAAATGGTTCGGCAGGTCGCAGCAGGAAAGCATGATGCAGTCGATGCGCGAGGTGCTGGGCGAGGAAGCCTACCAGTTGCGCGAGCAATACCTGCGGCGCGCCTTCGCTGGCGAGGAGGTCGACTATGAATTCACCATCGGCGGCGACGGCGACGCCGGCCAGCGCGCCTTCCAGACCAGTTACGTGCCCGATGTGGGCGAGAGCGGCGCGGTGGAAGGCGTGTATGGCCTGATCCACGAAATCACCAAGACCAGGGCCGTGCACACGGCGCTGCAGTTCGCCGCCGCCACCGATATCCTGACGGGCATCGCCAACCGGCGCCGTTTCGACGAGCAGCTGGACTTGAGCATGCAGCGCACGCGGGCCACGCGCGCGCCGATGGCGCTGGCGTATCTCGATATCGACCGTTTCAAGGCCATCAACGACAGCCTGGGGCACAAGGCGGGCGACGAGGTGCTCAAGGAGTTCGCCGCGCGCCTGGTGCGCAGCGTGCGCGCCAGCGACCTGGTGGCGCGCCTGGCCGGCGATGAATTCGTGATCGTTCTCGAAGGCGTGAATGGCGCGGCCGAAGTGCGCCAGATCGGCGCCAAGATCGTCGAGGCCATCCGCCAGCCCTTCGCGCTGGCCGGCGGCCCGCTGCCGGTGACGACCAGCGTCGGCATCGCCATCTTCCGCGAGGGCGCGCTGACGCCGGCGCAGCTGCTGGACCTGGCCGACCAGGCCCTGTACGCGGCCAAGGGACAGGGCCGCGACGGCGTGGCGCTGCGCGAGGCGGAGGCATAGGCGGCTACAGGGTGGCGCTCCAGTGGTCGAGCTGCTGCGTGGTGGCCGTGACGCCGCCGCAGACGATGACGAGCACGTTGCGGTAGGGCGCCAGTTGCTGCGCCTTGTCGTAGACGGCGGCCAGCGCCGCGCCGCAGGCCGGTTCCACCACCAGGCGCTGGTCGGTGATGAAGCGCTGGCAAGCCTCGACGGCGGCCCGGTCGGACACCACCACGCTGTGCAGCAAACGCGTCTGGCTGATGGCGTAAGCCTGCGCGCAGACCTGGCGCGCGGCCAGCGAGGTGGCGACGCTGCTCACGGCGGGCAGGGCCACGTGTTCGCGCGCCGCCACGGCGGCCGCCAGCGAAGCGGCGCCTTCGGTTTCCACCGCCACCAGGGCCACGTCGTCCCAGCCGTTGCGCTGCAAGCCTTCGGCCACGCCGGCCAGCAGGCCGCCGCCGCCCACGGACAGCACGACGGCGTCCGGTTTCACGCCCGCGCGCGCCACTTCATCGATCATGCCGGCATGTCCCTGCCACAGCAGCGGGTCGTCGAACGGGTGTAAAAAGGCGTCTTGCGGCGTGAGCATGGATTGCGCCAGCGCGTTCGCTTCCTGCCAGGCGGCGCCGTGGACGATGACTTCCGCGCCTTCCTGCGCGATCAGGGCCCTGGCCCGTTCGCTCGTCGTTTCCGGCACGACGACGATGACGGGGATGCCCAGCTGGCGTCCCGCATAGGCGACGGCGATGCCGGCATTGCCGCCGGAAGAGGAGATGAAGCGGCTGGCGCCACGGCGCGCGTATTCCTCGCAGGCGAGGCCGATGCCGCGGATCTTGAAGGAGCCGGGCGGCTGCAGCGCTTCGAGCTTGAGCCAGACGGCGCGCTCGCTGTGCAGGCTCAGGGCGCGCGAGTTGAGCAGAGGGGTTTCGATGTGCAGGGCCATGCGGATTCCTGGAAGACGGTCAGGCCAGCATCATAGCCGATGCGTGGGCGCCGCCCCCTCACTCTTGCCGCCGGGACGTTCAGTCGAGGCGGTTGTCGGCCACGCGGTAGTGCGGGTCTTCCAGCTGGTTGACTTCGACCAGGGGGCGCGCCTTGCCCAGGATGGCCAGGCAGTCGGGACTCAGGTGGCGCAGGTGCAGGGTCTTGCCCGCCTGCTGGTAGCGCTGCGCCAGCGCGTCGATGGCCTCGATGGCGGAATGGTCGACGACGCGCGCGCCGGCAAAATCGATCACCACGTGCTGGGGATCGTCCTTCGGCTGGAACAGGGCCGCGAAATTGGCCGTCGAGGCGAAGAACAGCGTGCCTTCCAGCGCGTAGACTTTCCAGCCCCGTTCATCCGTGCTGGTGCGCGCGGCCATCTGGCGCGCATGCTGCCAGGCGAAGACGAGGGCGGCAAACACCACGCCCGCCAGCACGGCGACGGCCAGGTCCGTCAGCACCGTGATGACGGTCACGCCGATCACGGTGATGGCGTCGGCGCGGGGTATCTTGCGCAGGGTTTGCAGGCTGCCCCAGGCGAAGGTCTTGGCGCAGACGACAAACATCAGGCCCACCAGCGCGGCGAGCGGGATTTTCTCGATCCACGGCGAGAGGAACAGGATAAAGCCCAGCAGCAGCACGCCGGCAACGATGCCCGACAGGCGCGAGCGGGCGCCGTTGCCGATATTGATCATGCTCTGGCCGATCATGGCGCAGCCGCCCATGGAAGCGAAGAAGCCACTGACGACGTTGGCGATGCCCTGCGCCAGGCTTTCGCGGTTGGGCTTGCCGCGCGTGTCCGTGATGGTGTCGATCAGGTTGAGGGTCAGCAGCGTTTCGAGCAAGCCGATGGTGGCCAGGATCAGCGCATACGGGCCGATGATGCCCAGCGTTTCCAGCGTCAGCGGCACGCGCGGGACGTGGAACTGCGGCAGGCCGCCGGCGATCGAGCCCATGTCGCCCACGGTCTTCGTTTCCAGGCCCAGGGCCCAGACCAGGCCGGCCACCACGAGGATGGCCGCCAGCGAGGACGGGATGACGGTGGTCAGGCGCGGCAGCAGATAGATGACCAGCATGGTCACGGCCACCAGGGCCAGCATCAGGCATAGCGGGGCGCCGCTGATCCAGGTGAGCGCGCCGCTGGCGTCCGGCACCTTGAAGTGGCCGAATTGCGCCATGAAGACGACGATGGCCAGGCCGTTCACGAAGCCCAGCATGACGGGATGCGGCACCATGCGTATCAGCTTGCCCAGGCGGCAGGCGGCAAACAGCATTTGCAGCAGCCCCATCAGCACGACGGTGGCGAACAGGTATTCGGCGCCATGGCTGACCACCAGGCTGACCATCACCACGGCCAGCGCGCCGGTGGCGCCGGAAATCATGCCGGGCCGGCCGCCCAGCGCGGCCGTGATCAGGCACATGAAAAAGGCCGCATACAGGCCGGTAAGGGCGCTGACGTGGGCCAGCAGGGCGAAAGCGATGGCTTCCGGGACGAGGGCGAGGGCGACGGTGGCGCCGCTCAGGACATTGACCTTGATAGCGGCCGGGCTGAGTGCAGGCATGGACTTCCAAAGAAAAATGCGGCGCGCGGCACGGCAGCGGTCGCGCGCGGAAACGCAGGCGCAGGCCGAAGGCGGCGCCGGACAGGGAGAGGGCAGGCTGGCAGGGGAAAACTACATCGGTATGGGCTGCGCGAGTAAACGACAGGCCCTATTATTGCACAGGCAAGCGGAGCCGATCACGGCCAGCCCCGCCTGGGGCAGGCGATGGCGCAGGCAAGGTGGCTCCCCGGCGAAGGCGCCGGGGCAGGTCCTCAATTGAGGGGCGCGCTCTTCAGCTGGTGCGTGCGCGCCACTTCCTTCATCGCTTCGAGCAGGTCTTCGCGCAACTGGCGCGGCAGCTTGCCGAAGAATTCCTCGTCATTCTGGTCGGCCATGCCGGCCAGCACGGGCACCAGCGCCTCGCCCTCCGTCGTCAGCTCGATCGAGTGCTGGCGGCGGTCGGCCAGCAGGATGGACTTGCTGACCATGCCCTTGCTTTCCAGGCGGTCGATCAGCTTCGAGACGGCGCCCTTGCTCATGCCGGCCACCTGCGCCAGCACCGTGGGCGAGGTGCAGCCGAGGCGGAACATTTCGCGCAGCACCACCCATTCGGACACGGTCACGCCGTTGGCTTCGGCTTTTTTCTGGAAGCTGTGGGAGACGTGGTTGGAAACGAAGCGCAGCCAGTAGCCGAGGTGCGCTTCCAGTTCGCTGACGGGAGCGCGGTTGGGATGGGAGGCTTGCGGCGTGGCGGCCGCTTCAAAATTATGGCTCATTTCTTTTCCTTCACTGGGCGGCGCAGCCGGCATGGTTCAGGCCTTCGCGCTTGCTGTCGAGTGGTTTGTTGGGGAACAATCGTCTTGCGTGAGGTAGTTCTAACACTGTTTTCACTGGAAATCATTTGAGGGTCATGTATTTTTCTTCATTTTATTGCTTTAAGTGCATAAAAAGCAATATCAGGCAAATAATCGTCTTGCCGGAGAGGAAGATTAAAACAATAACGCATGTTGCATCAATGGTAACAGCATTTTTGCCGAATTGATAAATATTTCATATCATTCCGTGAGGCCGCCCACACAAGGCGTCTTGCCCGCGCGACAGCATGCGGCGTTATGGCCGCAGCGGGGCTGGCAGGCCGCCTGTCAGGCCGCCACCACGACCTTCACGCCCGCGTCGCGCAACACGTCGGCAAAGCGGGGCGGCGGCGGGGCATCCGTAAACAGCATGTCCACCTGCGCCAGGTCGGCCAGCCGCACGAGGGCCTTGCGGCCGAATTTATGCTGGTCGGCCACCAGCCACACTTCGCGCGACTGCTCGATGATGGCTTGCGCCACCTTCACCTCGCGCGCGTCGAAGTCGCGCAGGCTGCCATCCTCGTCGATGCTGGAAATGCCGATGATGCCGATGTCGACCTTGAACTGGCGGATGAAGTCGATGGTGGCTTCGCCGACGATGCCGCGGTCGCGCCCGCGCACCACGCCGCCGGCCACGATGACTTCGCAGGCCGCGTTGTCGGCCAGGATGGCGGCCACGTTGAGGTTGTTCGTCACCACGTGCAGGCCTGCATGCCGGCCCAGCGCGCGCGCCACTTCCTCCGTGGTCGTGCCGATATTGATCAGCAGCGAACAGCCGTGCGGCACCTGCGCGGCGACGGCGGCAGCGATGCGCCGCTTGGCCTCGCTGTTGAACACCTGCCGCTGGCTGTAATCGATGTTTTCCACGGACGAGGGCAAGCCCACGCCGCCGTGGTAGCGGGCCAGCAGGCGCGCCTCCTCCATCTGCTTGACGTCGCGGCGCACGGTTTGCGGCGTCACGTCCAGCTGCTGCGCCAGCTCCTCGACGGACATGGTGAGCTTCTGGCGCACGACGTCGAGCAGGCGGCGCTGGCGGGGATTCAAAATCATGGGCGTGTCTCTTTATCAATCAAAACGAACAAAAACGAACAAATAGTGATGAAAAACTGTTGCTATGGGTTCGTATTCTGGCGTAACCTTATTCATATTGCATGCGTATGACAGCAATCCTGATCTTAACGACAGTTGCCGGCGGTGCCTAGTCTTTCCTGGCGCGCCGGTGCTTGCACAGCGATGGAGTTCCGATGGCGGCAGCACGGCAGGGCGTGGAAGTGGCGGCGGACGGCACGGTCGAATGCGACGTGCTGGTGGTGGGCGGCGGCATCAATGGCGCCGGCATCGCGCGCGACGCGGCCGGGCGGGGCCTGTCCGTGCTGCTGTGCGAAAAGGACGACCTGGCTGCCCACACTTCGTCGGCCTCCACCAAGCTGATACACGGCGGCCTGCGCTACCTCGAATACTATGAATTCGGCCTCGTGCGCAAGGCGCTGGTCGAGCGCGAAGTGCTGCTGCGCTCGGCGCCGCACATCATGTGGCCCTTGCGTTTCGTCATGCCGCACGCGAGGGGCCAGCGTCCCGCCTGGCTGATACGCGCCGGCCTGTTTCTGTACGATATGCTGGCGAAGCGGGAAATCCTGCCCGCCTCGCACGGCATCGACCTGGCACGCCATGCGGCCGGGAAACCATTAAAACCCCAGTTCAGGCGGGGCTTCGTGTATTCCGACGGCTGGGTCGACGATGCGCGCCTGGTGGTGCTCAACGCCCTCGATGCGGCCGACCATGGCGCAACCATCCTGACGCGCACCCGCTGCACGGCGCTGCGGCGCGATGGCGCGGGTGCAGGCGCAACCTGGCAGGCCACCCTGCTGCAAGGCGACGGGCGCGAACTGGCCGTGCGCGCGCGCAGCGTCGTCAATGCGGCCGGGCCGTGGACGGCCGAGTTCCTGCGGCAGGCGGCGCCGGCCGCGCCGCACCGGCATTTGCGCCTGATCAAGGGCAGCCATATCGTCGTCAAGCGCCTGTTCGAGCATGATCATGCCTACATCTTCCAGCATCCCGATGGCCGCATCGTGTTTGCCATTCCGTACGAGCACGATTTCACCTTGATCGGCACCACCGACCTCGACTACCACGGTGACGCTGGCAAGGTGGAAATCGATGACGAGGAAGTGCGTTACTTGTGCGAGCTTTCCAGTTACTATTTCAGCAAGCCCGTCAATCCGGAAGACGTCGTGTGGACGTATGCGGGCGTGCGGCCGCTGGTGGAAGACGCGTCCGCGGACGCCAAGGCCGTCACGCGCGACTACCGTTTCGAACTGGACCAGGATGGCGCGCCGCTGCTCAGTGTTTTCGGCGGCAAGATCACCACCTTCCGCAAGCTGGCCGAGGAAGCACTGGACTTGCTGGCGCCGCTGCTCGGCAATGCGCGGCTGGCCTGGACGGCCGCCGCCTGCCTGCCCGGCGGCGACCTGTTCAGCAGCACGCCGCAGAACCGGTCGGTGCGCGAGTTCGGCCAGTTCGTGCAGGGCTTGCAGCGCGACTATGCGTGGCTGCCGGCGGCACTGGTGGCGCGCTATGCGCGCGCCTACGGCACGCGCATCCACGTGCTGCTGGCCGGACGCACGGACGTGGCGGCCATGGGCGAGGAAATCGCCGCCGGCCTGTACGGGGCGGAAGTGGACTATCTGCGGCGCCATGAATGGGCCGTGAGCGCGGCCGATATCCTGTGGCGGCGCTCCAAGCTGGGCCTGCACCTGCCGCGCGGGACGGCGGACAGGCTCGATGCCTGGCTGTCGCAGCATCCCTTGCCGTCGTAAGCGGCCACGATAAAAAAGATGACGCTGGCGACCGCGCCCCGCAGAGGGCGCGGCGCGGCACGAGGATACATCACAGGAGGAGAAGCGCGTGCAACTGGTACTGGAAAATATCAGCAGGAAGCAAGGTGCTGAAACGTATTTGTATCCGATGTCGCTGGCCCTCGTGCCAGGGGCCATCAATGTGCTGCTGGGCACGACGCGTGCGGGCAAGACGACCTTGATGCGCGTCATGGCGGGCCTGGACCAGCCCAGCGGCGGCAGCGTGGCGGCCGATGGCGTCGACGTGACGGGCGTGCCCGTCAGCCGCCGCAACCTGGCCATGGTGTACCAGCAATTCATCAACTATCCCGCCTTCACCGTCTATGACAATATCGCTTCTCCCTTGCGTTTGCGCAAGGTGCCAGAGGAACAGATCCGCGCGAAAGTGCTGGCGCTGGCCGAGCGCCTGCACATCACGCCGTATTTGCAGCGCACGCCCGGGGAACTGTCCGGCGGCCAGCAGCAGCGCACGGCGCTGGGGCGCGCCCTGATCAAGGATGCGTCCCTGCTGCTGCTCGACGAGCCGCTCGTCAACCTCGACTACAAGCTGCGCGAGGAATTGCGGCGCGAACTGACGGAACTGTTTTCCAGCGGCAGCACGACGGTTGTCTACGCCACCACGGAACCGCTGGAAGCGCTGCAGCTGGGCGGCCACGTGGCCGTGCTGCACGAGGGACGCCTGCTGCAGCAGGGACCGACCCTGGACGTCTTCAACGCCCCCAATTCCATCGCCGTGGCGCGCACCTTCAGCGACCCGCCCATCAACCTGATCCCCGCGCGCGTGGATGGCCACGGCGTGGCGCAGGCGGCGGACGGCCTGGCCATCCACCTGAGCCGCGAACAGCGCGCGCGCCTCGGTGAGCGGCGCGACGTGATCCTCGGCGTGCGCGCGCACAGTCTGCATTTATCTCCCCAGTCCGACGGCGACGTGCCCATCGCAGCCACGGTGGACCTGGCCGAAATCAGCGGCTCGGAAACCTATGTGCATGCGCGCCGGGGCGCGCTGGCCCTGGTGGCGCAGCTGGGCGGCGTGCACGACCTGGAGATCGGCAGCGCCTGCACCGTGTATTGCCAGCCCCATGCCTTGCTGATCTTTGGCGACGATGGCGGGCTAGTGTTTGCTCCTGCGCAAGGAGGAGCGTGACATGGCGCGCATCGAACTGGTGGATCTGGCCCACGCCTACAAACCGAACCCGTCGGCCCCCGCCGACTATGCGCTGCGGCCCATGAGCATGGCGTGGCGCGACGGCGGCGCCTACGCCTTGCTGGGGCCGTCCGGCTGCGGCAAGACGACCTTGCTCAACATTATTTCCGGTCTGGTGAAACCGTCGCATGGCAGGGTGCTGTTCGACGGCAAGGACGTCACGCAGCTGCCGACGGAAGCACGCAATATCGCGCAAGTGTTCCAGTTTCCCGTCATCTACGACACCATGACCGTGCATGACAACCTGGCGTTTCCGCTGCGCAATCGCGGCTGGAAAGAGAGCGAAGTGCGCAAGCGCGTGCAGCAGGTGGCGCAGATGCTGGAACTGACGGACGACCTGAAATTGCGCGCCAGCGGCTTGTCCGTGGACGCCAAGCAAAAGATTTCGCTGGGCCGCGGCCTCGTGCGCCCCGACGTGGCGGCCGTGCTGTTCGACGAACCGCTGACGGTGATCGACCCGCATTTGAAATGGCTGCTGCGCAGAAAGTTGAAGGAAATCCACCACGAACTGAAATTGAGCTTGATCTATGTCACGCACGACCAGGTGGAAGCGCTGACCTTTGCCGACCAGGTGGTCGTCATGACGCAGGGCGAAGTGGTGCAGACGGGCAGCGCGCAAGCCCTGTTCGAGGAACCCGAGCACACGTTTGTCGGCTATTTCATCGGCAACCCGGGCATGAACTTGCTCGATGGCACCCTGGACGATGGCGGCGTGCGCGTGGCGGGACAGCTACTGGCCGTATCCGCCGCCGCCCGCGCGGCCCTGGCTGGCGCGCAAGGCAGGATCACGCTGGGCGTGCGGCCCGAGTTCGTCGAATGCGTGAAGGCGGGCGAGGGCGGCGCGGGGAGCAATCACTGCCTGGACGCCACGGTGACGGCCGTGCGCAACATGGGCACGCATTACCTGGCGGAATTCCAGCTGGGCGGCGCCACCGTGGCCGCCAAGCTGCGCGCCATCGATGCGGTGGTGGGCGATGCAGTGCGGCTGCGTTTTCCGCCGCAGCGCACTTTGTTCTACGTCAACGACAAGCGGGTGGCCTGATGATACATAACGGTAAAACCGATAACAACCGCCGCGCCTGGCTACTGATCCTGCCCGTGCTGCTGTGCGTGGCCTTTTCCGCCATCCTGCCCCTGATGACGGTGGTCAACTATTCCGTGCAGGATATTCTGAGTCCCACGCAAAAGGTTTTCGTCGGCACCGAGTGGTTCCGCATGGTCATGCTCGACGGCGACCTGCACAGCGCCTTGCTGCGCCAGCTGCTGTTTTCCGCCTCCGTGCTGGCGATCCAGATTCCGCTCGGCATCCTGATTGCCCTGTGCATGCCGGCCGATGGCTGGAAGGCGTCGCTGGCGCTGGTGCTGATCGCGCTCCCCTTGCTGATCCCCTGGAATGTGGTGGGCACCATCTGGCAAATCTTTGGCCGCGGCGACATCGGCCTGATGGGCTATACCCTGAACCAGCTGGGTTTTGACTACAACTACAACGGCAATGCGCTCGACGCCTGGCTGACGGTGATGGTGATGGATATCTGGCACTGGACGCCGCTGGTCGTGCTGCTGTGCTATGCGGGCTTGCGCGCCATTCCCGACGCGTATTACCAGGCGGCACGCATCGACGGCGCCTCGCGCCTGGCCGTGTTCCGCTACATCCAGCTGCCGAAACTGCGCAATGTATTGATGATCGCCGTCCTGCTGCGCTTCATGGACAGTTTCATGATCTACACGGAACCGTTCGTGCTGACGGGGGGCGGACCGGGCAATGCCACCACCTTTTTGTCGCAATACCTGACGCAAAAGGCCGTGGGCCAGTTCGACCTGGGGCCGGCGTCGGCGTTTTCATTGATTTACTTCCTGATCATCCTGCTGTTCTGCTTTGTGCTGTACACGTGGATGCAGCGCGTCGGCACGGGAGACCAGAAATGATGCACAAGAAAATCAGCCGTGCCATCCTCGCCATCTTCCTGCTGGGCTCCTTGCTGCCCATCTACTGGATGCTCAACATGTCGCTCAAGACCAACGAGGAAATCGTGGGCGTCTTGAGTTTGTGGCCCCAGCAATGGACGTTCGCCAACTACCACACGATTTTTACCGACCGCTCCTGGTACAGCGGCTACCTCAATTCCATGATCTACGTGGCAATGAACATGGTCATGTCGGTCACGGTCGCCTTGCCTGCAGCCTACGCTTTTTCCCGCTATAACTTTGTCGGCGATAAACACTTGTTCTTCTGGTTGTTGACCAATCGCATGACGCCGCCTGCCGTCTTCCTCGTACCCTTCTTCCAGCTGTACTCGACGGTGGGCCTGATGGATACGCACCTGGCCGTGGCGCTGGCGCACATGGTCTTCAACGTGCCGCTGGCCGTGTGGATACTGGAAGGCTTCATGTCTGGCGTGCCGAAGGAAATCGACGAGACGGCGTATATCGACGGCTACAGCTTCCCCCGCTTCTTCATCCAGATTTTCTTGCCGATGATTAAGTCGGGCGTGGGCGTGACGGCCTTCTTCTGCTTCATGTTCAGCTGGGTGGAACTGTTATTGGCGCGCACCTTGACTTCCGTCAATGCCAAGCCTATCGCCGCCACCATGACGCGCACGGTGTCGGCGGCCGGCATGGACTGGGGCGTGCTGGCGGCGGCCGGCGTGCTCACCATCGTGCCCGGCGCGCTGGTGATCTGGTTCGTGCGGCATTACATCGCCAAGGGCTTTGCCATGGGGAGGGTGTGACATGGAAAACAATACGGATAGCACCGCCAGCTTGTTCGGCTGGATGGCGTGGACGCCGGAAGTGGCCGTCTTTTTCATCTGCATCGGCCTCATGCTGGCCGGCATGACGATCTGGCAAATCCGTTCACCCAGCATAGCACGCAAGGGTTTCCTGCCGATGCCGACGACGCGCGGCGACCGCCTGTTCATCGGCTTGCTCACGGCGGCGTACGTGAACCTGGCCTGGGCGGGGTTCACGGAAATGCAGCAGGCGATAGGCGCCGGCATCAGTTTTGTAGTGTTGTTGGTGGTAATGCGTTGGGGATAAGTCGTAGATGAGAATACCGGCCCGCCACCGCAGGCCGGATGACAACTAAAAAGGAGATTCACGATGAAATTGAAGTTCACGGTCTTCGCGGCTGCGGCCATGCTCGTGTCGAACGCGGCCCTGGCCGACGCCAGGCAGGCGCAAACCTGGATCGACAAGGAATTCCAGCCATCCAGCCTGAACAAGCAGCAACAGCTGGCTGAAATGAAATGGTTCATCGATGCGGCCGCCAAGCTGAAAGCCAAGGGCATCAAGGAAATTTCCGTCGTCTCGGAAACCATCGACACCCACGTCTACGAATCGAAGACCCTGGCCAAGGCCTTCGAGGAAATCACGGGCATCAAGGTGCGCCACGACATCATCCAGGAAGGCGACGTGGTGGAAAAGCTGCAAACGTCCATGCAGTCCGGCAAGAGCATCTATGACGGCTGGATTTCCGATTCCGACCTGATCGGCACCCACTACCGCTATGGCGCCGTCGAACCGCTGTCCGACTACATGGCCGCCAAGGGCAAGGAATTCACGAATCCCGGCCTGGACCTGAAGGATTTCATCGGCATCAGCTTTACCACGGCGCCGGACGGCAAGGTGTACCAGTTGCCCGACCAGCAATTCGCCAACCTGTACTGGTTCCGCGCCGACTGGTTCGCGCGCAAGGATTTGCAAGCCAAGTTCAAGGCCAAGTATGGCTATGAACTGGGCGTGCCGCAGAACTGGTCCGCGTATGAAGATATCGCCGACTTCTTCACGAATGACGTGAAGGAGCTGGACGGCAAGAAAGTCTACGGCCACATGGATTACGGCAAGAAAGATCCGTCGCTGGGCTGGCGTTTTACGGATGCGTGGCTGTCGATGGCGGGCGCGGCCGACAAGGGCATTCCGAACGGCCTGCCCATCGACGAGTGGGGCATCAAGGTGGCGGCCGACAAGTGCACGCCCGTGGGCGCCTCGATGTCGCGCGGCGGCGCCACCAATTCCCCGGCGGCCGTCTTTGCGCTGACGAAATACATCGACTGGATGAAGAAATACGCGCCGCCGCAGGCGAACGGCATGAATTTCTCGGAATCGGGCCCCGTGCCGGCGCAGGGTGAAATCGCCCAGCAAATCTTCTGGTACACGGCATTTACGGCCGGCATGACGAAACCGGGCTTGCCGGTGGTCAACAAGGACGGCACGCCGAAATGGCGCATGGCGCCGTCGCCGCACGGCCCGTACTGGAAAGAGGGCATGCAGAACGGCTACCAGGACGTCGGCTCGTGGTTCCTGTTCAAGTCCACGCCGGACGACCGCAAGGCGGCCGCCTGGCTGTATGCGCAGTTCGTCACCTCGAAAACCGTGTCGCTGAAGAAATCCATCGTCGGCCTGACCTTCATCCGCGATTCCGACATCCGCCACGATTACTTCACGAAACACGCGAACGAATACGGCGGCTTGATCGAGTTCTACCGCAGCCCCGCCCGCGTGGCGTGGACGCCGACGGGCAACAATGTGCCCGACTATCCGAAGCTGGCGCAATTGTGGTGGAAAAACGTGGCCACGGCCATCACGGCGGAAAAAACGCCGCAAGCCGCCATGGATAACTTGGCCGAGGAAATGGACCAGGTCATGGCGCGCCTGCAGCGGGCCGGCATGAAGGCGTGCGCGCCCAAGCTCAATCCGAAAGGCGACCCGAACCAGTATCTGTCGGACCAGCACGCGCCATGGAAAAAGCTGGCGAATGAAAAGCCGAAGGGCGAAACGATTGCCTACGATAAATTATTGCAGGCATGGAAAGAGGGCAAGGTCAGGTAGTCGTGTAAACTCCTGCCGCCGCTTTCCCGGGGCACGGCCGCTTGTCCGTGCCCCTTTCACTGTAACGACGTAGTAGCGACCATGACCACATACATACTTGCTTTAGATCAGGGCACCACCAGTTCGCGCGCCATCCTGTTCGACCATGCGGGCCGGCCGCACGCCAGTGCGCAGCGCGAATTTCGCCAGATTTTCCCCCAGCCGGGCTGGGTCGAGCATGACGCGGGCGAAATCTGGGCGTCGCAAGAGGGCGTGCTGCGGCAGGTCTTGCGCGACAGCGGCGTGGCGGCCTCCGACGTGGCCGCCATCGGCGTGACCAACCAGCGCGAAACGACGGTGCTGTGGGACCGCGCCACGGGCGAGCCCGTCGCCAACGCCATCGTCTGGCAAGACCGCCGCAACGCGGCCTTTTGCGAACAGCTGGTGGAGCAGGGCAAGGCGGACATGATCCAGCGCAAGACGGGGCTCGTGCTCGATGCGTATTTTTCCGCCACCAAGCTCAAATGGCTGCTCGACAATGTGGACGGCGCCCGCGCGCGCGCCGAGCGGGGCGAGCTGGCCTTCGGCACGGTGGACAGCTGGCTGATCTACAAGATGAGCGGCGCCCACATCACGGACACGAGCAACGCGGCGCGCACCATGCTGTTCAACATCCATACCCTGCAATGGGACACGGATCTGCTGGCGCTGCTCGATATTCCCGCCTCGCTGCTGCCCGACGTCGTGCCCTCGAGCGGCGTGGCCGCGCACACCTACGTTGACCTGCTGGGCGTGGCCGTGCCGATCGCCGGCATCGCGGGCGACCAGCAGGCCGCCACGTTTGGCCAGGCCTGCCTAAAACCGGGCATGGCGAAGAATACCTACGGCACCGGCTGCTTCATGCTGATGAACGTGGGCAAGCGCCCCTTGCCATCGAAAAACCGGCTGCTGACGACGGTGGGCTGGAGCCTGGGCGTTGACGCCGATCAAACCGATTACTTGCTCGAAGGCAGCGCCTTCATCGCGGGCGCGGCCGTGCAATGGATGCGCGACGGCATCGGCATCATCCGCGACTCGTCCGAAGTGGAAGCGCTGGCCACCAGCGTGCCCGATTCGGGCGGCCTGGTCTTCGTGCCCGCCTTCGCGGGCCTCGGCGCACCGTACTGGGACCCGTACGCACGGGGCACCCTGATCGGCATCACGCGCGGCACGGGCAAGGCGCACATCGCGCGTGCGGCGCTCGAAGGCGTGGCGTACCAGAACGTCGACGTGCTGTCGGCCATGCAGGACGATGCGGGCATTGCGTTATCGGAATTGCGCGTGGACGGCGGCGCGGCCCGCAACGACATGCTGATGCAGTTCCAGGCCGACATCTTGAATGTGCCCGTGGTGCGCCCCGTGGTGACGGAAACGACGGCCCTGGGCGCCGCCTACCTGGCGGGCCTGGCCGTGGGCTTCTGGGTCTCGCAGGAAGAAATCGCCGCCCAGTGGCAGGTGGGACGCCGATTCGAACCGGCCATGGCGGCCGACGAACGGCTGACGCGCTTGCATAAATGGCAGCGGGCGGTGGAGCGCTCGCGCGACTGGAGCGAGTAAGAATGGGTGCTTAGAGTGCCTAACAGAACCGTAGCGAGCGGCAGTGAGTTGCGGCTGAGAAGCGCAGCTGTGCGAATGCACAGTGAGCATCGGAGGCCGCAAATCGCGACGCGCAGTAGGTTATGTTAGGTACTCTTAGTGGCGCGCGAAATACACGGCATAGCCCACCGTCTCGCGCGGCACGGAATACAGGTCGCGCAGTTCGACATACGGCGCATGCACGTTGCCGCTGACGGCGATGCCGGCCCGCTCCAGCGCCAGCCGGAAGCGGGGCACGTGAAAGTATTGCGTGGCGACCATGGCTGTCTTCCAGCCGTGTGCGCGCATGAGAAGCGCTGCGTTGCGGGCCGTGGCGTCCGTGGTCCAGCCTTGATTATCCTCAATGATGGCGCCGTCCGGCACGCCGCGCTTGAGCAGGTAGCGGGCCATCGATGCGGCCTCGTCAAAACCTTCCTTGCCCGTCGCCCCGCTGACGAGGATGCGCGGTGCCCGGCCTGCCTGGAATTGCGTCAGCGCCGCGTCGAGCCGCGCCTGCAGGCGGGGGCTGGGCGTGCCGTCCGGCAGGATCGTGTTGCCGGGCACGACGATCACGTCGGCGGGCGCCAGCTTGTCGTTCAGGCCCGCCAGCACCAGGGCGGCGGTGGCCAGCAGGAAAACACCAGCAGCCGTCAGGCCCGGCACAGTTATTTTTCGCATCGTTCATCATCAAGTAGGGAATGGACGCATGATACCCGTCCATTCCCGCCGGCGTCAGTTCACCTGCGCTTTTCTCGCGCGCTGGTTCGACAGATAAATATTGTCCTTTTCCAGAGGCTTGCCTGCGCGCACGGCGTCGAGCCAGTCCTGCGTGCTGGCGACGGCGGCGAAATTCGAATGAAATACGCTGCTGAAGACGCGGTGGATTTCCTCGGCGCTGGCCGTGCCGCCCGCATTGGCGTAGGGCAGGGTGCCGGTGGCGTCCTGCAGGAACTCGACTTGCAAGCTGTCGTGCGCGGCCTGGTAGATGGTGGCGGCGTCGCAGTTGTGCGTCATGTAGCCGATCACCGTCAGGGTGTCGATGCCGTGGCTCTCCAGCCAGGCGCGCAGGTCCGTGCCCGCAAACGCGCTGCCCATGGTCTTGTTGATGCGGTGGTCGGCGGCAAAGGCGGCCACTTGCGGATGCAGCTGCCAGCCGTCGCTGCCTTTTGCAAAGATGGGAGAAGCTTCCGGCGCATCGTGCTGGACGACGATGACGGGCACGCCGGCGGCGCGGGCGGCGGCCATGGCGGTGACGATATTGGGCAGGGAAATATTGACGGACGGATATTCGATCGGCATGTCGCCCGTGAAGTATTCGTTTTGCACGTCGATGACGAGCAGTGCGCGGCGCGGTGCGGTAGTGTTGGACATGCGTGACTCCTGAATGGTTGAAAGAGGAAGGACTTTCCCGATACAGCCATTTTCAAGCCGCACGGCACAAACAAAAAGTGGCCCGAAGGCCTATCTGCGATAAAATCGGGCCATGCCTACCATTTCTTCTTCCCCCTTGAGCGTGGCCGTGATCGCCTTCGACGGCATGACGCCCTTCCACTTGTCCGTGCCTTGCCTCGTGTTTGGCGCCCAGACGGACGAGGCCGACCTGCCGCCTTTCCACGTGCGCGTGTGCGCCGCCGATCCCGTGCCCCTGCGCACGGCGGCCGGCTTCGCCATCACGCCCGAGTTCGGCCTGGAAGGGCTGGACGGCGCCGACATCGTCATCATGCCGGCCTGGCACGACGATTGCCGCGATGCGGCGCCATCCCTGGTCGCGGCCTTGCAGGCGGCCAGCGGGCGCGGCGCGCGCATGGTGGGCCTGTGCCTGGGCGCGTTTCCCCTGGCGCAGGCGGGCTTGTTGGATGGCAAGAGCGCGGCCACGCACTGGGGCATGGCGGACCGGCTGGCGGCCCGCTATCCCAAAGTCAAGGTGGACCGGGAAGTGCTGTACGTGGACGATGGCGCCGTGCTGACGTCGGCGGGCGTGGCGGCCGGCCTCGACTGTTGCCTGTATCTGCTGCGCCAGCTGGCGGGCGCCGGAGTGGCCAACCGGGTGGCGCGCCGCCTGCTGGTGGCGCCGCACCGGCAGGGCGGGCAGGCGCAATTCATCGAGCGCCCGCTGCCCGTGTCCGGCAGCGAGGGGCGCTTTGCCGAGGTGCTGGCCTGCGTGACGGCCAATCTGGGCCAGGCGCACAGCATCGACGCGCTGGCCGGACGGGCCGCCATGAGCCGGCGCAATTTTACGCGCCATTTCCGCCAGGCGACGGGCACGTCGTTCAAGCAATGGCTGCTGAACCAGCGCCTTGCGCATGCGCAAAGCCTGCTGGAAAAAAGCGCGGCCTCGATCGACGTCGTGGCGCAGGAAGCGGGCTTCGGCACGGCCCTGTCGCTGCGCCAGCATTTCCGCGCCAGCTTGCAGACGTCGCCGTCGGCGTATCGCAAGCTGTTCCGGCAGCAATCAGGCCAGCTCGGGCAGCCATAGCGTTGAGGTGTCCCGGCTGCCGTTGGGCAGCTGCGCGCTGACGTCGATTTGCCGCGCGATGAAGGCGGTCTGATCAAATTCGTAGCGTTCCTGGAACGAGACGGTTTCCGCGCTCATCAGTTCGGCATACGTCTGCATCAGGGTCGAGGCGGAAAGATGCTTGCCTTGTTCCAGATAGGTGTCGATGGCGGCCAGCAGCACGGGGTAATCCGCATTGTCCTTGCTGCCGCCGAAGTTGAACGACAGCTGCCCGCAGGCGCGCCAGATGGGATCAAGTTCCCCGTCCGGCACCGGCTGCGAGCGCAGCCATTGCAAGGCTTTCAGCGGCGGGCCGCCAAACGATGGTGGCGAGATGATGGCCTGGATGGCCACCTTGACGGCTTCGTCGATTCTTCCCGCGCGCACATACTGTCCGTGCAACAAGGTCAAGGCGTCCGTGTATTCGGGCAGGATGGCCAGCGCCGCTTCCAGCAGCGCGATGGCGGCGTCCGGCTTGCGCTGGGCAATCAGTTCCCTGGCCTCCAGATAGGCTGCGCGGGGCGAGGCGGGGTCGTCGGCCAGCGATGGCGTGGCGACGTACTCGTCTTCCGCTCTTGCGTAGGCTGACAGAAACGCCGCCAGGCTGGAAAAGTGCGGCTGCAGGCGCCACTCGTCGTGCCAGGTCTCGACGACGATCGGTTCCGCCGCTTCGCGCCCGATGGGCCAGTACAGGCCGAACGTGTCGCCATTGCCCAGCGCGCCCTCGGCGAAGGGGATGAAGCCGAGGGGCGGATACGCTGTCGTGTGTTGCCAGTCTTGTTCGACCGAGATGCGGGCGAGGTTTGCAGGTGGTTGCATGGAGGTTGCAGAGGATAAAACGCCAGTGTAGAGCAAGAGCGCGTCCACCGGCGTTCCCCATCGCAAGGGGGCAAGTGAGGGGCAGGGCCCTTCAGTCGCGTTCCGGCACCGGCACGTTGAAGCCGTTCAAGGTGGTCGAGACCAGCGCGTACAGGCCCACCAGGTAGATCAGCTCGTTGGTGCCGTGCTGGCCAAAGGTGGCCAGCGCCAGGCGGTACAGCGGCTCCGGCAGCGTGCCGCCACGGCTGAGCGCGTAGGCCAGGTCGTAGGCGATGCTCTCCTGCTGGTCCAGGTCGACGGGCTTGACGTCCGCCACCAGCGTGGCCAGGCGCTCGGCCGACATGCCTTCGCGCTCCGCGACGGCGATGTGGGCGTAGATTTCGTAGGCGGCGTCGTAGCGCGCGCCGACCACCAAAATGGCAATCTGGCGCACCTTGTCGGGCAGCGTGGCGTTGGCCGTCATGGCCAGGGTCAGGTCCCAGATCGCCTTGCCGATGGCCGGTTCGTGCAGCCACGGATTCCACGGCCCCATCAGGGCGCCGTCGTCGCGCACGGCGATGAAATCGTTGAAATTGCTGGTGATGCCTTTGCGCATATCGTCGTACAGCGGCTTTTGTTCGGGCGTCAGGTCTTGCGGAGCGATCAGGGGCAGGCGCATGGAAACTCCTTGCTGGGTGAGGGGGCGGTGGGCGGCCGTAGCCAGCAGACAGTATAGCCATCTGGCTGGCGGCGGCCGTTCACTGGCGCACGCTGGCGCGCCCTGCGCCGAGTCGTGCCTGCCCGCGCCTACTTGCGCGGCTCGTGAATGCGGAATTTCCTGACGATGCCGGCCTGGTCGAACATGACGGCCACTTCGCGCGTGCCTTTTTCGCCCAGCAGGGGGATCAGCCGCGTCATGCCGGGCGCCTGCAGCTGGTTCTTGTAGACCCACACTTCGTAGCCGGGGTCGAAGCTGACGACGGTGGCGTTGCCCAGGGCGGCGTCAAGGTCGAGGCGGGTGGTCTTGCCGACCTGGATGTTCTGATAGATGGCGCCGTTCGCCGGCGCGCGGTTGACCTTGTACTCACTGGCGGTGCACATGGCCACGGCCAGGCCCGCGAGGCAGGAAGCTGCCAGTTTTATCAATGTGTTCATATGGACTCCCAGTGTGCATCACTGCTTCCAATCTCAGAGGGGACGGGCGTGATGTCAGGAGGGGAGTGTGCTTGGATAGCCGCCAATGTGCTACCAGATTATACAAAGTCTCAAATTGTGATGCCGTCGGTACCGGCAGGCGGTACCTTTAGCGGTTCTGCAGTACTTCCGTCGAGAGTGCCAGGGTTTCCTTGATTTCTTCCATCACCACATAGCTTTTCGACTGGGCGGCGCCGGGCAGTTGCAGCAACATGTCGCCGAGCAATTTGCGGTACTCGGCCATTTCATGGATGCGCGCCTTGATCAGGTAGTCGAAGTCGCCCGAGACCAGGTGGCATTCCTGCACTTCGGGTATCTGCAGCACTTCCCGGCGGAACTGCTCGAAGGCGGACGCGGATTTCTGATTGAGCGTAATCTCCACGAAGACGAGCAGCTTGGCGCCCAGCGCGGCCGGGTTCACCTTGGCGTGATAGCCCGTGATGACGCCGTCGCGCTCCATGCGCTTGACCCGCTCGATGCAGGGCGTGATGGACAGACCCACCTGTTCACCCAGGTCTTTCATCGAGATGCGGCCGTCCTGCTGCAGGATGCGCAGGATGTGGCGGTCCAGCTTGTCGAGGCCACGTGCCGATTCTTTAAGGATTCTCATGATTTATTGCTGAATATCTCGATTTATACGTGAACAAATACTGGCTCTTTCCCAATATGATAGCGGTTAATCTGGCGTCAGCCTAAAAAATATAATGAGGAAACTATGCGTATCGTGATTCTGGGTAGCGGCGTCATCGGCGTCACCAGTGCTTACTATCTGGCCAAGGCAGGACATGAGGTGACCGTCATCGACCGCCAGCCGGGCCCGGCACTGGAAACCAGCTTCGCGAATGCGGGGCAGATCTCGCCCGGCTACGCTTCGCCATGGGCCGCGCCCGGCATTCCCCTGAAGGCCGTGAAGTGGATGATGCAGCGCCACGCGCCCCTGGCCATCTCGCTCGACGGCAGCGCCGCCCAGCTGAAATGGATGTGGCAGATGTTGCGTAATTGCACACCGGAAGCGTATGCCGTCAACAAGGAGCGCATGGTGCGCCTGGCCGAGTACAGCCGCGACTGCTTCAAGGTCTTGCGCGCCGAGGCGGGCATCACCTATGAAGGCCGCCAGCAAGGCACGATGCAATTGTTCCGCACCGAAAAGCAATACAACGACGCCGCCAAGGATATCGAAGTGTTGAAAGACGCGGGCGTGCCGTACGAAGTGCTGCAGCGCGACGAGCTGTCGCGCGCGGAGCCGGCCCTGGAAGCCGTCAAGAATAAACTGTTCGGCGGCCTGCGCCTGCCCAACGATGAAACGGGCGATTGCCAGCTGTTTACCACCCGCCTGTCGGAAATGGCCGTGGCCCTGGGCGTGAAGTTCCGCTATGGCGTGGCCATCGATGCTTTGCTGACGCAGGGCGACGAGATTGCCGGCGTGCAATGCGGCGCGGAAATCGTGAAAGCCGATTCCTACGTCGTGGCGCTCGGCTCCTACTCGACGGGCTTCATGAAGCCGCTGCTCGACATTCCCGTGTATCCATTGAAGGGCTATTCGATCACCGTGCCCATCGTCAACGCGGCCAAGGCGCCAGTCTCGACCATCCTCGATGAAACCTACAAGATTGCCGTGACCCGTTTCGACGACCGCATCCGCGTGGGCGGCATGGCGGAAATCGCCGGCTACAACCTGAACCTGAACCCGCGCCGCCGCGAAACCCTGGAAATGGTCGTCAACGACCTGTTCCCGGGCGGCGGCAACACGGCCGAGGCGACCTTCTGGACGGGCTTGCGCCCGATGACGCCGGACGGCACGCCCATCGTCGGCCGCACGCCGCTGCGCAACCTGTTCCTGAACACGGGCCACGGCACCTTGGGCTGGACCATGTCCTGCGGCTCGGCGCAATTGCTGGCCGACCTGATGTCGTCGAAGAAGCCGGCCATCCTGGCCGACGACCTGTCCGTGGGCCGCTACAGCGGCGCGCAGCGCGGCGGCAAGCTGCAGTACGCGGGAGCCTGAGATGGCGGGAAGCATGCCTCCAAAGGAACGTAGCGGCGCCATCCTGACGGTGGACCTGGACGCCGTGCGCGCCAACTACCGCCTGTTGCGCGACAAGGCGCAGCCGGCCGCCTGCTCGGCCGTCGTGAAATCCGACGCCTACGGCCTGGGCGCCGCGCAAGTGGGCGCGGCCCTGTATGAAGAAGGCTGCCGCCACTTTTTCGTGGCGCACCTGGAAGAGGGCATCAGCCTGCGCCCGCACGTGGCGCCGGACGCGGCCATCTTCGTGCTGCACGGCCCGCCCGTCGGCACGGAAGGCGAATTCACGGCCCATGGCCTGACGCCTGTGCTCAACAGCGAGCCGCAGGTGGCCGGCTGGCGCGCGCATGCAAAAGCGCTGGGCACCGCCCTGGACGCCATCGTGCAGGTAGACACGGGCATGTCGCGCATGGGCCTGTCGCCGCAGGAAATCGATGGCTGGCTGGCCGACGACCACTTTCTTGACGGCATCAAGGTGCGCTACATCATGAGTCACCTGGCGTGTGCCGACGAGCGCGCCAATCCGATGAACGGCGAGCAGCTGGCCCGTTTCATCGCCATCCGCGCCCGCCTGCCGCAGTACCGCGCCAGCCTGGCCAATTCCTCGGGCATCTTCCTGTCGCCCGATTACCACTTCGACCTGGTGCGCCCCGGCGCGGCCCTGTACGGCATCGCGCCGCAGGGCGACGCGCCCAATCCATTGCGTCCCGTCGTGCGCCTGCAGGGCAAGGTGCTGCAGACGCGCACGATCGCCGCAGGCGACCATGTGGGCTACAGCCGCCGCTACACGGCCAGCGAGCCGCGCCAGGTGGCCACCGTCTCCGTCGGCTATGCCGATGGCTGGCTGCGCAGCATGAGCAACCAGGGCCTGGCCATCGTCGACGGCGTGAAAGTGCCGCAGATCGGCGCCATTTCCATGGATTCCATCACCCTGGACGTGAGCGCCATCGCCCGCGAGCGCGTCGTGCCGGGCAGCCTCGTCGACCTGATCTGCGCCGAACACCCCGTCGACGCCGTGGCGGCCATGGCCAATACCATCGGCTACGAGGTGCTGACCAACCTGGGCGGGCGCTATTACCGCGAGTATCGCGGCCTCGCGCAGTCCGCACGCTAGCGCGCTAACCCGATGATTGTGTGGCAAGATAGGCCCCGGTGTGTATTCCACTCCGGGGCTTTCTATTAACCATCATCGGGGATTTCTATGAGTCAATATAACGTTGCTATCATCGTCGGCAGCCTGCGCAAGGATTCCTTCAACCGCAAGCTGGCCGATGCCATCATCAAGCTGGCGTCGCCCGAGTTTTCCTTCAAGCACATCGAAATCGGCGACTTGCCGCCGTACGACCAGGACGACGATGGCGCACAGGCCGAGCAGGTGCTGCGCCTCAAATCTGAGATTTCCGCATCGCAAGCCCTGCTGTTTCTCACCCCCGAATACAACCGCTCGATTCCCGGCGTGCTGAAAAATGCCCTCGACCATGGCTCGCGTCCCTACGGCCAGAGCGTGTGGGGCGGCAAGCCGGGTGCCGTGCTGGGCGTGTCCGTGGGCGCCACGGGCACGGCGCTGGCGCAGCAGCATCTGCGCAACGTGCTGGCCTACCTGGACGTGCCGCTGCTGGGCCAGCCGGAAATGTTTATCCAGGCCAAGGAGGGCCTGTTCGACGAGCATGGCGGCATCGGTCCCGCCAGCCTGGGCTTCTTCCAGGGCTGGATGCAGCGCTATGTGGACTGGGTCAAGAAGCACGCCATCCACGCCTGATGCGGCCGGCCTGACCCGGCATCCTTGATACATATCAAGGCGGCAGCGCACGCCGTTGCCGCCTGTCCACAATCCCTGCCCATTGATGCCAGGATTTCAATGTCGGCACGGGTGTCTCGGTATAATGCGCCCTTTCTTTTGCGCAATATTGCCTCTCTCCTACGTCATGTGGACTAAACCTGTTCTGCGCATGAACCTGCGCCGCTTGATCGTGCTCGTGGCCTTTGCCAGTGCCCTGGTGTCCCTGGCCAATACCTTTTATGCCAGCTACCGCGTACAGCGCCAGCTGCTGATCGATACGACCCTGGAAGCGAACCATGCCTATGCCAGCAAGCTGGCCAGCACGGCCGAGGATTTCCTGCAGTCGGCGCGCCAGCAGCTGGCCTACAGCGCGGCCAGCCTGCCGTCGCGCATGGCGGACGATGCCTGGCTGACGGCCGAGGCGCAGCGCCTGCGCCTGCAAACCAACAGTTTTAACTCCGTGCTCATCGTCGATGCCCAGGGCAAGGTGCTGGGCGTGTCGCCCGAAACCCTGGCCCTCAAGCACCGCACGCTCGATTCGGCGGGCGCCGCGCAGGCGCTGCGCGAACGGCGTCCGCTGATCACGCAGCCCTACGTCTCCTCGGCGGGCAACCTGGTGGTCTTTATTTCGCATCCCATCCTGGACAGGGACGGGCGCTACCTCGGCTACGTGGGCGGCAGCATTTACCTGAAACAGAAAAACATCCTGTACACCATGCTGGGCCAGCACTATTACCGCGACGGTTCCTACCTGTACGTGGTGGACCAGAAGCGGCGCCTGCTGTACCACCCGGACCCGGAACGCCTGGGCGACGTGGCCGGCAGCAATGAAGTCATCGACGCCATCATCGCGCAGCAGGGCGGCGGCAACCGGCGCATGGACAACAGCCTGGGCGTGGACATGCTGGCCGGCTATGCCATCATGCCATCGACGGGCTGGGGCATCGTGGCGCAGCGGCCGACGGCCATGACCCTGGCGCCGCTGAACCAGCTGATGGCCGACACGGTCTGGCATTCCCTGCCGATCGCCTTGCTGAGCCTGCCATTCATCTGGTGGCTGGCCAGCCTCATTTCGCGGCCCCTGGTGCAGCTGGCCGAGGGCGCGCGGCGCATGGACGCGCCGGGCACGGCCGAGCACATCGCCGCCATCCGTTCCTGGTACGTGGAAGCGGCGCAGATCAAGAAGGCCCTGCTGAAGGGATTGGCATTGCTGCAAAGTAAGATCGGCAAGCTGAAGACGGACGTGCAGACGGACCCGCTGACGGGGCTGTCGAACCGGCGCGGCATGGCGGCGGCGCTGGACGCCTGGCATGCGCAGGCGCGGGCGTTCTCCGTCATCGCCATCGATATCGACCATTTCAAGCAGGTCAACGACCGCTGGGGCCATGCCGTGGGCGATGACGTCATCCTGCGCCTGGCGCAGCTGATGCGCGCCTGCTCGCGCGATGCCGACGTGCTGTGTCGCAATGGCGGCGATGAATTCATCATGCTGCTGCCCGACGCCGATCTCGACGTGGCCATGCAGGTGGCCGAGCGCCTGCGCGCCAAGGTGGCCGCCGCCGTCATTCCCGGCGCGGGACCCGTCACCGTGTCGCTGGGCGTCGTGTCATCGGAGCAGGAGGGCGGCGGCATGGACGCCGTGCTGCTGGCCGCCGATGCGGCCCTGTACGTGGCCAAGGAAAACGGCCGTAACTGCGTGGGCATCACGGAGCCGGCCTGACGGCATTGCCGTGCGGCACAAACTGATACGCTGTTTTCTGTTGCTTCTGAGCCTGTTATGTTTGCGCGCCAGCGCTTACCATGTGGCCCTGGAACGCACGACGGGGACGGCAGGCATGGCAGGGGTGGACAGCAATGACGTTTGAGCAAGAGCTTGGCATCCGCTGCGACGTCGCCGGGCAGCCGCACGCGCTGGCCTTCCTCGGCTGCCGCGACCTCAACTATGGCCAGCGCTGTGCGCTGCCGCTGCACCCGTTCCGCCTGCGCGTGCCGGAAGCGGCGCTGGCGCCGCTGCTCGACGCCCCCTTCGACAGCTTCGTGCAAACCTGCCGCGAGGATGACGCCGGATACGCGGAGAGCGACTTGCCCGCGCTCAGGGACGCCGGCTACCCCGACATCACGGCCATGCTGGCCGGCCACCGGCCGCTGCTGGCCGAGATGCTGCTGGACTTCATGATCGGCGACTTGCTGGCGGCCATCGGCCGCGCCAGCGGCTACCGTGCGCCCGATGCCCGCTACCGGGGCGACGTGGAGACGGCCGACCGGCGCGCCTATTTCACCGTCAATCAGGTGCACAGCGTGGCGTTTGCCGACGGCCATGCCGTGTTCGAGGGCGAAGGCTACTACGGCGTGTACGTCATCTGGCTGACCCAGTGAGCGGGGCGCAAAAGGGGACTTGACCTTCCTCATGTGGGAAGGTTTATAGTCATGCCATGAACCGTGCCTTTTTCCGCTCCCTTGCCCACTCGCTGCTGTGGCTGCTGGCCGTGACGCTGCCCTTGCAGGGCTTTGCGTCGGCCATGCGCAGCTGCTGCGTGGACGAGCGGGCGGCAGCGGTCACGGTCGCCGCCGAGGCCATGCAGGCGCCCCAGTGCCATGACATGGCCGACATGCGGATGCAAGGCCAGCCGCTGCACATGGCCATGGACGATGGCGGCGCTGGCGCCGGCCACCCTGGCCACGATTGCAGCAACCATGGCGCCTGCACCGTGGGCGCCACGGCGCCGCCCGGCATGCCCGCCTTGCCGGCATGGACCCTGCGCGCGCCGCCCCCGGCGCTGGCGCCCGATTCCCTGTTCGCCGGGCATATCCCGCCTGGACCCGAGCGTCCCCCGAGAAGCCCGCACTCCGCCTGACCGCCCGTGAACCTGGCGGTGCGCCGCCGCACGTCCCTGCACGTGGCGATGGCACGCCAGCGTTCCACCGCGCGCCCGCCGCGCCATACCCTGTCATTCAAGGAATACCATGAAGCAATTACTTCGCCTCGCGCTGGCCGCCGGCCTTGCGCTGGCCGCGCCGCTGGCCGCCGCCGCAGCCCCGGCCCCATCCGCCGCCGCGCCGCAAGACGCGCAAGCGCCCGTGCCGGCCACCACCTACCGCTCCGCCTTCGCCGGCTACCGTCCCGCCGCCGAGGACGACGCCACGCCCGACCAGATTTGGCGCGCCGTGAACGAGAAAGTCGGCAAGGCTGGCGGTCACATGGGCATGATGAAGATGGACGGCCACAAGATGGAAGGCCATGCTATGCAGGGGCACACGATGCCGATGGAGAAACCCAGCCCCAAGCCCGATGCCCAGCCCGTCCCGCACCACCACCACGAGGGACACTGAGATGGCCCGCTTGACTACATCAATGTGCCTGACGCCGCTGGCGCTGGCAGCCGTCCTGCTGCTGGGCGGCTGCGCCAGCTTCAGCCCCGATGGCGGCATGGGGACGGTGTCCGCGCTGGCCGATGCCCGCACGGGCGCGCCCGGCGCGCTGGCCGGCGAGGGCGGCGAAGACAAGCTGGCGCAGCTGCTGGCCCAGCCCCTGGACGCCGACACTGCCGTGCGCATCGCCCTGATGCACAACCACGACCTGAAAGCGGCGCTGGCCGAGCTGGGCGCCTCCGAGGCGGATCTGGTGCAGGCGGGGCGCTTGCGCAACCCGGGCCTGTCCTTCGGCCGCTCGCATGGCAGCCACGGCAATGAAATCGACCGCGGCGTCAGCTTCGACCTGGCGGGCCTCTTGACCATGCCCCTGCGCGTGAACATCGAGCGGGGCCGTTTCGAGCAGGCCAAGCTGCAGGCGGCCAGCAGCGCCGTGCAACTGGCGCTTGAGACGCGCCGCGCCTACTTCAATGCCGTGGCCGCCGTGCAGACGGAAGCGTTCATGCAGCGGGCGCTGCTGTCGGCCGAGGCGGGCGCTGAACTGGCCACGCGTTTGCAGCAGGCGGGCAACTGGAGCCGCCTCGACCAGGCGCGCCAGCAAGTGTTTTATGCGGACGCCGTCGGCGACCTGGCCCGCGCGCGCCACCAGGCCACGGCCACCCGCGAACACCTGACGCGCTTGCTGGGCCTGTGGGGCAAGCAGACGGCGTTTACCTTGCCGTCGCGCCTGCCCGACTTGCCGGCCCAGCCGGCGCAAGCGGGCGATATCGAGGCGCAGGCCATGGAGCAGCGCCTCGACGTGCAAAGAGCGAAACTCGACGCGCACGCGACGGCCGACGCGCTGGGCCTGTCCAAGGTGACGGGTTTCGTCAATGTGCTCGACGCGGGCTATACCAACAAGAGCACGAGCGGGGCGCCGCGCGAAAACGGCTATGAAGTATCGCTGGAACTGCCCCTGTTCGACTGGGGCTCGGCGCGCAACGCCCGGGCGCAGGCACTGTACGAGCAGTCGCTGCAGCGCACGGCGGGCACGGCGGTGAAAGCCCGCTCGGAAGTGCGCGAGGCGTATTCCAGCTACCGCACGGCCTACGACCTGGCGCGCCACTACCGCGATGAAGTCGTGCCGCTGCGCAAGACGATTTCGCATGAGGTGTTGCTGCGCTACAACGGCATGCTGGCCAGCGTCTTCGAACTGCTGGCCGATGCGCGCGAGCAGGTGGCCAGCGTGAACGGCGCCATCGCCACCCAGCGCGATTTCTGGATCGCGCAAACCGAATTGCAGTCGGCCATCAATGGCAGCGGCCCAGGTGCGGCAGCTGCGGCAAAGGAATAATGATGATTACACGTAGAAACTTTTTCATGAATGCGGGCGCCGTCGCCCTCAGTGCGGCGGCCGTCAGCCGCGTGGGCGCCGCTTCCCTGCCCGAAGCCGTCACGATGGCCGGCGCGGACACCAAGGCGCCGCCACCGCCGCCGAACGGGCGTCCGTACAACCCCGTCGTCACCCTGAATGGCTGGTCCTTGCCTTGGCGCATGAACAACAACGTCAAGGAATTCCACCTGGTGGCGGAACCCGTCGTGCGGGAACTGGCGCCCGGCATGCAGGCGAACCTGTGGGGCTACAACGGCCAGTCGCCGGGTCCCACCATCGAAGTGGTGGAGGGCGACCGCGTGCGCATCTTCGTCACCAATAAATTGCCGGAACACACGAGCGTGCACTGGCATGGCCAGCGCTTGCCCAACGGCATGGATGGCGTCACGGGCCTGACCCAGCCCGGCATCGCCCCGGGCAAGACCTTCGTCTACGAATTCATCGCCAGGCGCCCCGGCACCTTCATGTACCACCCGCATGCCGATGAAATGACGCAGATGGCCATGGGCATGATGGGTTTCTGGGTCACGCATCCGAAAGACCCGAATTTCATGAAGGTAGACCGCGATTTCGTTTTCCTGCTGAGTAATTACGACATCGATCCGGGCAGCTACACGCCGAAGATCATGACCATGACGGATTTCAATCTGTTTACCTTCAACAGCCGCGTCTTCCCCGGCATCGACCCCATGGTCGTGCGCCAGGGCGACAAGGTGCGCGTGCGCGTGGGCAATCTCACCATGACGAACCACCCGATTCACATGCATGGCCACGAATTCGAGGTGACGGGCACGGATGGCGGCTGGACGCGCCCCGAGTCGCGCTGGCCGGAAGTGACGACGGATGTGGCCGTGGGGCAGATGCGCGCCGTGGAGTTCACGGCCACGGACCTGGGCGACTGGGCTTTCCACTGCCACAAGTCGCACCACACGATGAATGCCATGGGGCATGACGTGCCCACCATGATCGGCGTTGACCACCAGGGCGTGGCGGCGAAGATCAACCAACTCGTGCCCGGTTACATGGTGATGGGCGAGCGGGGCATGGCCGACATGGGCGAGATGCAGATGCCCATCCCCGACAATACCCTGCCGATGATGGCCGGCGACGGCCCGTTCGGCGCCATCGGCATGGGCGGCATGTTTACCACGGTGAAGGTGCGCAAGGACCAGAAACCGGGCGATTACCGCGACCCGGGCTGGTACAAGCACCCGGCCGGCACCCTGGCCTATGAATGGACGGGCGCCTTGCCGGAACCCGTGCGCGGCCAGGGCGCGGGCAAGTTGCCGGCCCACGGTGGCGTGCAGATGACGGTGCGCAAGCCGGGCGGGCACGCCGGGCATTAAGATGTCTGGCAGGCCCTGCTGAATCTGACGGCTTGCCTAACATGGCAAGCCGTTTTGCGTGTTGCTTCAGATTAAGGAATTGTAGAATAGTGACAATCCGAGTATTTTGTCTGCCCTTTTTTCTTTATATTCACCTTATCCCGTTTCTTTGAAGCGCTGCTCGTCCCGGCCATGTCCGGCGCCGCTGTGCACGACCACGGCGTGGTGGCATGGCTGAAAACCGGAGGAATCATGTTGAATCAGATGAAGGTGGGAACGCGCTTGCTGGCGGCATTTTTCTGCGTCGCCCTGATGGGGGCCATCGTGGCCGGCATCGGCATCTTCAATATGGGCAAGATCGACACCATGGCGGGGCAGATGTACAACAACGAGCTGCTGGGCTTGTCGTACATCAAGGAAGCCAATATCGCCCTGATCAAGGTGGGCCGCGCGCGCAGCAATTTCTTGCTGGCCACCACGCAGGAAGAGCGCAGCAAGCGCCAGGCCGATATCGAAAAATTTCTAGAGAATAACAAGAACAGCCTGGCCAAGGCCCAGCCCCTGTTCGTCTCGCCGGCGGCGAAGGAACTGTTTGCCCGCTTTGCCACCGTCGAGGCCGAGTATGTCGCCACCATGCGGCAGGCGCTGGAGCTGGCCGCTGCCGAGCCGCTGGCGCAGCGCAGCGCCACCCTGACGCAGTTGCTCGACAAGACGCGCCAGCATGCCGACGAGCTCGATGGCATGCTGGATAAATTGTCCACGCAGAAAGAGGAGCGGGCCAGGGCGGCGGCGGCGCAGGCGTCGAGCGTGTACGAGACCAGCCGCAGCTTCATGATCGCGCTGGTGCTGGGCAGCGTGGCGGCGGGGCTGGCGCTGGGGGCGCTGATCACGCGGGCTTTGACGCGCCAGCTGGGCGGCGAACCGGCGTATGCCGTGCAGATCGCCGGCGCCATTGCCGAAGGGGACCTCACCGTGGATATCCGCACGGCCAGCCACGACAGCAGCAGCTTGCTGTTTGCCATGAAGACCATGCGCGACAAGCTGGTGGGCATCGTCAGCCAGGTGCGCTCGGGCACGGACACCATCAATACGGCCTCGGGCGAAATCGCCCAGGGCAACCTGGACCTGTCGTCCCGCACGGAAGAGCAGGCCAGTTCCCTGGAGGAAACGGCCTCGTCGATGGAGCAGTTGACCTCGGCCGTGCGCCAGAATGCGGACAATGCGCGCCAGGCCAATGTGCTGGCCGGCGCCGCCTCCGACGTGGCGGGCAAGGGCGGCGCCGCGGTGGAGCAGGTGGTGCAGACCATGGAGTCGATCAATGCGTCCTCGCGCAAGATCGTCGACATCATCAGCGTCATCGACGGCATCGCCTTCCAGACCAATATCCTGGCCTTGAACGCGGCCGTGGAAGCGGCCCGGGCAGGCGAGGAGGGCCGCGGCTTTGCCGTCGTGGCATCCGAGGTGCGCAACCTGGCGCAGCGCTCGGCCAGTGCCGCCAAGGAAATCAAGACCCTGATCGGCGACTCCGTCGACCAGGTGGAAGCTGGTGCCAAGCTCGTGCATGACGCGGGCAAGACGATGGATGAAGTCGTCACCAGCGTGCGCCAAGTGGCCGACATCATGCAGGAAATCACGGCCGCCAGCGCCGAGCAAAGCGCCGGCATCGAGCAAGTCAACCAGGCCGTGCTGCAGATGGACCAGGTGACGCAGCAGAACGCGGCCCTCGTGGAAGAGGCGGCCGCGGCCGCCGAATCGCTGCAGGACCAGGCGCAGACCCTGACGGAGCTGGTGGGCGTGTTCCGCCTGCATGCCCAGGCCGAGCACATAGCCGTGCCGCCCGCGACCAATGTCACGCCGCTGCGCCGGCCGTCGCCGTCGGCGCGGCAGGGCGTGCGCCGCCTGGCCTGAGTGCGGCTTGTCCGCGCGCAATCGGCGCGGCGGTGGTAGGCTGTCGCTATTGCGCGTTTGCCACTTCCGGGTCCTTTATGCCGTCTCTTCGCTTGTTATGCCTGTCCCTGCTGCTGGCGCCGCTGGTGTCCCTGGCGCAGGAGGGCGAACCCGTGCTGCCGTATCGCCCTTCCGTCGCCAGTCCCGCGCAGCTGCCCGCACCGGGCCAGCTGGAATTCGAGGCGGGTGGCCTGGCGACGAAGACGGACGGCACGCGCCGCGCCAGCCTGCCGTACACCTTCAAGCTGGCTTTCAGCCCGGAATGGGGCCTGCTGCTCGAAGGCGAGGCGTATGTGCGCCTGCGCGACGAGCCGGGCCGGCGCGAGACGGGCGTGGGCGACACGACCCTGGTGCTGAAGCGGGCCTTCTTGCTCGACAGCGCCACGGCGCTGGGCCTGGAACTGGGCTGGAAGGCGCCGACGGCCAGGGACACCATCGGCAGCGGCAAGAGCGACGTGTCGCTCAACGGCATTTTCAGCCGCGACCTGGGCGCCGTGCACATGGATGCGAACCTGAACGCCACGCGCCTGGGCGCCTCCGATCCGGGCACGGGCAGGGTGCAAACGGGCTGGGCGGCGTCATTTTCCACGCCCGTCAGCGCTCGCTGGGGCGCCACGGCGGAATTGTCGGGCACGCGCCTGCGGGGCGCACCCGCCACCGCCCAGCTGTTGCTGGCCGCCACCTACAGTCCCACGCCGCGCCTGGCCATCGATGTCGGCATGGCAAGAGGCCTGACGGCCGCGTCGCCGGACTGGTCGCTGTTCAGCGGGCTGGTCGTGCCTTTGGGCCAGCTGTGGTGAGTTTGCCACGCCGCTCTTATGTGTCCTTGCGAACAAACTTGTTTTTACGCAGGGTCTACAATGCAGGCATAACCAATAAAAGGAGTGCCTCCATGAAAACCCTGATACTTGCCGCCGTCCTGCTTTCCGCCGCCACCGGCGCCATGGCGCAAGTCGGCGTTTCCGTCACTGTCGGCCAGCCTGGCTTTTACGGACGCCTCGACATCGGCGACTATCCCGCCCCCCAGTTGATCTATGCGCAGCCCGTCATCGTGCAGCGCCCGCAATACTATTCGGCCGCCCCCATCTACCTGCGCGTGCCGCCCGGCCATGCGAAACATTGGTCCAAGCACTGCCGCCAGTATAATGCCTGTAACCAAGAGGTATATTTCGTCCAAGATAGTTGGTATAACAACCAGTATGTGCCCCGTTATCGCCAGCAGCATGGCGACCATGGCCGTCCTGGCGGACGTCCGCCGCAACAGCATGGCCGCCCCGATTATCGGGACCATGACCGTGATCACGGCCATTATGATAAGCATGATGACAAGCGCGACAAGCATGAAGGCAAGCGCGACAAGCATGACGACAATCCGGGCAGGGGCCATGGCAACGGCAACGGTAACGGGCGCAGGGACTAAACAAGCAAGCAGGAGGATCTTTGCATAGTAAAATCGTAATCGTAGGTGGCGGGGCAGGCGGCCTGGAGCTGGCCTGCAAACTCAGCCGCAAGCTCGGCGCCGGCCAGGTCACCCTGGTCGACAGCCGCCTGTACCATATCTGGAAGCCGTCGCTGCATGAAGTGGCGGCCGGCACCCTGGACATCCATCAGGAAGGCCTGTCGTACCAGATGCTGGCGCATGACAATGGTTTTACCTATGTCTACGGTCCCCTGATCGCGCTCGACGCCGGCACGAACAGCCTCACCGTGGGCGCCATCGCCACCGACAAGGATGAGCAGCTCTTGCCGCAGCGGCACATCAGCTACGACCAGTTGGTGCTGGCCGTAGGCAGTACCTCGAATTACTTCGGCGTGCCCGGCGCCAAGGAAAACACGATTTCCCTGAACGCCACGGAAGACGCGGAACGTTTCCGCCTGACCCTGCTCAAGCTGCTGGCCATGGCCGAACAGCGCCAGGGCGACGCGGGCCATCCCGGCGTCGATATCGTCATCATCGGCGGCGGCGCCACGGGCGTGGAGCTGGCGGCCGAGCTGCGCGAAGCAAGCGGCGTGTACGCCGCGTACGGCTTCCAGAATCTCAACGCCATCAAGGACGTGCGCATCACCCTGCTCGAAGGGGCGCCGCGCATCCTCGCGCCGCTGCCCGAGCGCGTCTCCATCGCCGCGTCGAAATTGCTGCACCAGCATGGCATCACCGTGGTGACGGACACGCGCGTGACGGCCATCGACCCCGACCAGGTGACGGTGGCCAGCGGCACCAGCTACGCGGCCGACATCTGCGTGTGGGCGGCCGGCATCCGCGCGCCGGAATTCCTCGCCACCCTGGGCTTGCCGACCAACCGCGCCGGCCAGCTGGAAGTGACGGGCATGCTCAACGTGCAGGGCCATGCGAACATCTATGCGCTGGGCGACTGCGCCGCCTGCACGGGGCCGGACGGCAAGCTGGTGCCGCCGCGCGCCCAGGCCGCCCACCAGCAGGCCGATTACCTGCTGAAGACCTTCGTGCTGCAGGCGAAGGGCAAGCCGCCGCAGACGAAACCGTATGAATACCTCGATTACGGTTCGCTCGTGTCGTTCGGCCGCACCACCTCCGTCGGTACGCTGATGGGTTCGCTCAAGGGCCTGAGCTGGTTCGTCGAGGGATTCGTTGCGCGCATGATGTATGTGAGCTTGCACCTGATGCACCACAATGCCGTGCTGGGCAGCGTGCGCACGGCCGTCATGGCCATGGGCCGCTTCCTGATCAAGCGCAGCACGCCGCAGGTCAAGCTGCACTAAGCAGTTTGCGCCGTATCAAAACAAGGGGCCTTGCGGCCCCTTTTTATTTGCTGCGCACGACGGGCGCCGCTTCGCAGCGGCCCCGCGTCATGGGGTAGTCGATCGTGGTGAGCTTGCCCTTCAGGGTGCCCACGATGCTGGCGTGCAGGATGCGCTCGCTGTCGCGGCGGTAGATGATGCGGCTGGGAAAGTCGTTGTCCAGGTTGGCGAAGATGAATACATGCGGCTTGTCCTGGCGCAGCAGATTGAAGACGACGGGCGGCTGGCCCGATGGCTGCACGATGTAGGCCAGCTGGCCCGGTTCCGTCAGGCGGATCTGCACGAATTCAAAATCCGTCGTCTTGCCGCCCTTTACCGTGCGGCTCGTGCCGAGGAGGGTGCCGCCGGCGGCCGTGCTCCACTGTTCGCCGGAACCCGGTTCGGCCCCATCGACGTTCCAGCAGCCGGCCAGCCAGGCCAGCTTGTCCACCGTTTCCGGCGGCGGCACGGTGTTGCCGGCGGCCCGGGCCGCACCCATGGCCAGCAGCGCTGCCAGCAAGGTCATTGCGTATCGTAGCATGCCATCTCCTGTCGTTGCGATGTGTGGGCGGTCCCCGGGGGGCGCCTGCCCAGTGTAGCCGATGCTGGGCTGCACACGGCAAACACTTTATACTCGGGACAGAGAGCGACCTTCACCCCTATCCTGCCGAGGAGCACCATGCACGAGACTTCCACGCCGCCTGACGCCGCACCGGGCCCGTCCGATGATCGCTACATCAGCTTGAACAGCCTGGGCCTGGAGCCGGCGCAGCTCGATTTCTACCAGCTGCTGCTGGCCTGCGCGGGCGAGGAGGGGGAAGGCGTGCGGCAGGCCTTGCGTTTCCGCGTGGCGGGGTGCGGCAGGGCCAGTTTCATCGGCTCGCTGGACGCGCTGCCGGCGCCGCTGGCCACCTTTCCCCTGTGGCGCGCCGAGCTGGAAAGCTGGCCCGGGGAGCTGGCGCGCGAGGAACTGCTGGCGCGGACGAGTGCATCGCTGGGCCAGCCTGCCGCCGCCTTCCTCGCGTCGCCCGCCTGGCGCCTGGCATTGCCCGACATCTGGCAAAGCCTGCTGGCGCTGGCATGGACGGGAGCGGACCATGCGGCCGATGCCGCCCTGGCGTCACAATTGACGGATGTGTTGCGTGTTGGACATTTTTTGCAGAGCCTGGAAGGCCGGCGCAGCAGCCTGGCCGGACATGGCGCACGCCGCGCCGTGCTTGGCGCGCAACTGCTCTGGCCTGAGGGGCTGCGGCCGCGCTGACGCGCGCGGGCCGCCGTGGCTTATTCTTTTGGCGTAATGCGGGGCAGGATGACGCTCAGGGCCGTGCCGCCTTGCGGGTTGGCCGCCAGGTTCAGGCTGCCGCCCAGGTAGTGCACGCGCTCGCGCACGGAACGCAGGCCGTGCTTGCTCATCTGTACGGGCGCGCTGCCGGGCAAGCCCACGCCGTTATCCTTGACCGTCATCATCAGCGCGTCTTCATTGTCGTCGATGATGATATCCACTTCGCTTGCCTGCGCGTGCGCGGCGATGTTGCTCAGCGCTTCTTCCAGGGTGCGCAGCAGGGCCACGCCTACGTTGCGCGGGCAGATCAGTTCATCTTCGGGCAAGCTGCAGCGCACGGTGATCTTATGCTGTTCGGCAAATTGCGTGGCCAGTTCGCCCAGCGCCACGTTCACGCCCAGGAACTCCAGCTTGTCGTTCCACAGCTTCATCTGCATCTGGCGGTTCGTCTCGATGACGTTCAGCAGCAATTGCTTCATGGTTGCCGCCCGGTCTAGCAGGGGAGCTTCCTGCGGCATCTTTTGCGTCAGCAGCGACAAATGCATGGTCAGGGCCGTCAGGGACGAGCCCAGGCTGTCGTGCAACTGGCGCGACAGGGCGCGCCGCTCGTTATCCCAGCTGGTATTGACGTGGCCCAGCAGTTCGCTGAGGTCGGCGGCGCGTTCCGCATCGGCCTGGGCCGCTTCCTGGTTCGGATCTGTTTGTGCGGACATAGCGCCCCGTGAATGGTGAAAGGAGAGGACCAAATTCAAGTGGTGGATCATACATGAGGATTCCATCGCAGGGCGCATGGATGGAAAATTTCTGTCTTTTAGGCAATTTTAATCTCCTCCCATCATTTTTATGCAAAAAATAAGATTGCCGCCGCCGCACTGGCGCCAGCCCTGTTCCCGCCGTTACGTACGGCTGCGCACATACCGGCTCGCGGGCTCCTGCCATAGTGGGGGCGTGCATCATCTCCACGCAGCATCGCTGCCGCCGTGGCGCAGGGCGCCGCACAGGCCCGCTTACCGAAACGAAAGGACATGCCATGAATATCGATACCATCGTCGACCAGGAATACCTCGACAAAAGCTTCCGCGACATCGTCAACGCCCCCATCAGCGCCTTGCGCGGCGTCAGCGCCAAGGATGCCAAGGCCCTGCAGCAGGCATTCGGCGTGACCACCGTGCGCGAACTGTCCAACCTGAACTTCGTCAAATGGGCCAGCGCGCTGGCCATCCTGGCCGATGAAGAGGGCATGAGCGGCGAAGAGCGCGCCAAGGAAGAGCTGCTGGACGACGCCGTGGAAATGACCTTCCCCGCCAGCGACCCGATCTCCGTCGATGCGGGCATCACGCGCATCGAAGTGTCGCCCGACACGGTCGATGCGCAAACGGACCACCAGCATGCGGGCAAGCATGAAGTGGCGGCCGGCAAGAAATAAGGCCGTCAGGCATAAAAAAACCGGCTGGCCCCATGGCTCGCCGGTTTTTTTGCGTCTTGCGCGGCAACTGCCCGCTGGCCGGCGTCAGGCGATCGAGGGAATGCTGCTCTTCTGCATGTTCACCTGGGCAGCGATCACTTCGTGGGGCGAGCAGCAAAAGCGGTTCTTGCCGGCGCGCTTGGCTTCGTACAGGGCCGTGTCGGCCGCGCCCAGCAGCGACTCGACGGAAGTGGCGTCGTCCGGGTAGATGGCGATGCCGATGCTGGTCGACAGGCGCAGGGTCAGGTCGTTGATGAAATACGGTTCCGAAATGACTTCGATCAGCTTGGCGGCCGGTTCGCGGGCGTCGCCCTTGCCGGCCAGGTTGCCCAGCACGATGACGAATTCATCGCCGCCGATGCGCGCCACCGTGTCTTCCTTGCGCGAGGCGCCCACCAGGCGCGCCGCCACCATCTTGAGGATGTCGTCGCCATAGCCGTGGCCGTAGCTGTCATTGATGGCCTTGAAGCCGTCCAGGTCCAGGTACAGGATGGCCGACTTGCCCCGGTTGCGGGCCGATTGCTGCAGGGTGTGTTCGATGCGGTCTTCCAGCAGGCGCCGGTTGGGCAAGCCCGTCAGCGGGTCGTGCAGGGCCAGTTCCTGCTGCTGCTTGCTGTACTGCGCCAGTTCCTTGTATAGCAGGCGCACTTCCAGCATGTTGTGGATGCGCTTGTGCACTTCCATCAGGTCGAAGGGCTTGCTGATGAAGTCGCGCGCGCCCGCTTCCAGGGCGGCGATCTTGAAGCTGGGCTGCGCCGTCAGGGCCAGTACGGGCAGGTAGCCGCCATGCTCGATTTCCTTCAAGCCTTTCATGACCTGGAAACCATTGAGTTCCGGCATTTGCAAGTCCAGCAGGATCAGGTCGTAGCAGTGTTCCTGGTGCAGGGGGCAGACCTGGGCCGGGCGCATGGTGGCCGTGACGTTGGTATAACCGGCATCGCGCAGGATTTCCAGCATCAGGTCGACATTGTCGGGGGAATCGTCGACGACCAAAATTTTGGCTTTCAAAATCTCATCTTGGCTGGGCATGTAGGGTCTCGGTTATACGGTCTATGCAACGCTGGCTTCTACCGCAGGTAATGGGCGGGCGACGGTTCGACAGGATAGTAGCGCCTTGCAACAAGATAGGGCGCACAACAGCGCATGAACTCGCTTCTGCCATTCCTGGCAGCCTGGGCCGATTGTCGGCACCCTGCCATGCAGGTGTGCTTCTGCATTTCAGTGTAGCAAACTTCAGTGAAGTTGCTTGTAGGACAGTGCCGCGTCTGAAAGTAGGAAGGCCAACCCATGGAAATGATCATTTTGTCCTGAGTAATGTATTTCCTTGCATCATCTTTTGTGCGGCAGTCAAGGGGCTGCGGCCGCCGGGTGCGGGGCGGCCAGGCGGGCCACGGCTGCCAGCAATTCGGCCGGGTCCAGCGGTTTCGAGATCCAGGCCTGGAAGCCGCTGTCGAGCGCCTGCTGGCGGTCCTGCGGCCGCGCGAAGGCCGTCAGCGCCAGCGCCGGCAGGGCGCCGGCCGCCCCGGCGCGTATCTGCGCCAGCAGGTCGAAACCGTCCATGCCGGGCATGCCGATGTCGCTCACCAGCACGTGCGGCTGCACCGTTGCTAGCAGGGCCAGCGCCTGCGCCGCGCTGCCGGCGCCATGCACTTCGGCATGGTGGTCGCGCAGGATGCGTTCCGTCAGTTCGCGGGCGTCGGCCTCATCGTCCACCAGCAGCACCTTGATGCCGCGCAAGTCGCTTGCGGCAGGCACGGCCTGGCCTGCGGGCCGGGCAGCGGCGGGCGGCGCCAGCGGCAGGCGCACGGTGAAGCTGGCACCCTGCATGTCGCCGCCGCTGCTGGCCGTTACCGTGCCGCCATGCTGTTCCACCAGGTGCTTGACGATGGCCAGGCCCAGCCCCAGGCCGCCATGTTTGCGCGTGGTCGAGGCATCGGCCTGGCGGAAGCGGTCGAAGACGTGGGGCAGGAAGTCTTTCCGGATGCCGATGCCGTTGTCGGCCACCGTGATGGCCAGGCGCGCGCCGTCGCGGCGCACGCCGATCTCCACGCGGCCTCCCTGGGGCGTGAATTTCAGGGCATTCGACAGCAGGTTCCAGATGACTTGCTGGATGCGGCTGGGATCGCCCGTGATGCTGCCCGCATCGCTGGCGACGTCGCAGAGGATGGTGATGTGCTTGGCGTCGGCCGCCGGGCGCAGGGTCTCGATGGCCGAGGCGATGACGGTGGCCGGCACGAGGGCCTGCAGGTCGAGCAGCACCTTGTCGGAGGTGATGCGGCTCATGTCGAGCAAGTCTTCGATCAGCTGCGCCTGCGCGCGCGCATTGCGCTCGATGCTTTGCAGGCCGCGGTGCAGGTCGGCCTCGTCGCGCGTGCCGCGCCGCAGCACCTGGGCCCAGCCCAGGATGGCCGACAGCGGCGTGCGCAGTTCGTGCGACAGGGTGGCGAGGAAATCGTCCTTCAGCTGGTTCGTGCGCTCGGCCTCGGCGCGCGCCTCGCGTTCGCTGTCGAGCAGCACCTTGCGCTCTTCGGCGGCCCGCGTAGCGGCCGCGTACAGGCGCGTATTGTCCAGCGCGACGGCGGCCTGGGCGGCGATGGCCGCGACGATGCGTTCGCTGCGCGCGCTGAACATGCCCGGCTGCGGATGGCCCAGCAGCAGGCGTCCCAGCAGGTAGCCCGAGCGCGAGCTGACGGGCAGGCTCAGGCAGCTGCGCAGGGGCGGCGCGGCGCCGGCGTGGCCGTCTGGCGCCGCCAGCAAGTCATTCCGGCGCATGGCCGGCCCCTCGCGCAGCTCGGCGGCGATGGCGTCGGCCTGGCGCAGGCTGATGCCGCTCACGGCGCGCGCCCGGTGCGTTGCCTGCTCGTCGTCATGGTAAAAGAAGGCGCCGAAGCGCGCGCCGCTGATGCGCGTGGCCGCATCGACGGTTTCCTGCAGCAGGGAGGGCAGGTCCAGGGTGCCGGCCAGGGCGGCGCCCGTATTGTTGAGCAGTTCGAGCACGCGCGTTTCGTCGCGCAGGGCTTCCTGCGCCCGCTTGACCTGGTCGACGTCGGTGCTCGTGCCAAACCAGCGCAGCAGCTGGCCGCCGCGGTCGCGCACGGGATTGGCGCGCGTCAGGAACCAGCGGTACTGGCCGTCGGCGCCGCGGATGGGAAATTCCATCTCGAAGGGCGCGCCGGCCTGCAGGGCGGCCTTCCAGCCCTGCAGCATCTGCGGCAGGTGCTGCGCATCGTAGGCGATGCTCCAGCCGTCGCCCGCCATCTGCTCGGCGGTGGTGCCCGTATAGTCGTGCCAGCGCTGGTTGTACCAGGCCATGGTGCCGTCGAAGCTGGCGATCCAGGCCAGTTGCGGAATGGAATTGGCCAGCGCGCGCAAGTCTTCCTCGCTCTGGCGCAGGCTGTCCTCGGCCGCCTTGCGCTGGCTGATGTCCTGGATATACGTGGTCAAGCCGTCGCTGGAGGGGAAGATGCGCACTTCCAGCCAGCGCCCCAGGGGGAGGTAGAACATCTCGAAGCTGCTGCCTTGCTGCTGCGCCATGGCGCGCCGGTAGTGCGATTCCAGCTCGCTGCCCGGCAGGCCGGGGCAGGCTTGCCACAGGCTGCTGCCGGCCAGGCTGGCCCCTGGGGGGCGCTGCGGCGCCAGCATGTCGGCGCCGCGCGTGTTGATATAGCGGATGGTCCAGTCGCGGTCGAGCAGGCAAAAGCCGTCGGTAATGCCCTCAAGCAGGCTGGCGAGATGCTCGCCTGACAGGCTCAGCGGCCCGGATGGGGGCAGCAGGTCTTGCTTGCGTTCATGCTTGGCCATCGGAAATCCTGCAACAGTTAGTCTGCCACCTGGGCTGCCGCGTCCCGGTGGTCTGCCATCCCCGGCCGGGGCGGCGCGTCGCGGTCGCGTCGCTGGCGGGCCGAACACCGGCCAAGATGGAGGATTTCCTGCAGGATTTCCGTCCGCCGGGTGCCCGCGCCAGCACCGTGTACCTGGGTGGTATTGTAGCTCCAAGCGGCAGGCGGCCACCGCACGCTTGCGCGCTGGCGGCCCGCGTGCCGGCCGGGTGTTTTTCCGGCGCCTGCAGATAGCACTGGACAGGCGGGAAAGCAGTCCCTATAATCCCGCTTCTTTCGAGACAGCAACTTCTCGATTCGCTGGATGCCACTGTGAAAGCAGAAGTGTCCACCGATAAAAGGCGTACGCTTTTTGGCAGTGAAAAGGTGGTTGATGGTGCGGGGCGGTATTCTGCAAAATCAGCTAAGCGATTGAAAAATCGAACTTTTCAAAGCGAAATGAATACGCTATAATGTTTGCCTGCGCGGCTGTAGCTCAGCTGGATAGAGTACTTGGCTACGAACCAAGGGGTCGTGGGTTCAATTCCTGCCAGCCGCACCA